>CAYYZC010000071.1:0-12144 GCA_964475605.1 uncultured Chelativorans sp. | reverse complement strand
AGCTTCATACTGTCTCTCGGGGGTTCGTCGGGGACGCGTCTGGCCGCGTCCGTTTTCGCTGCCGCGCTCATACAGGCTTTTTCGCAGATGCGAAAGAGCACGATTGCGTGGTGCCGCAACCCCGGTTCGTCATCAAATCTTAACCCAGATAAAGAATTCTGCTCCCGCCCGGAACCTTTCCGGTTCCCGCGAGTTTCGGTCGGCGATGAAATCTGCATCCACCCACTTGAAGATGCTTGCAGCCGCAGCGGCATTGCTGTGCGGCTCGGTCGTCCTTGGCGCCGGCAGCGCCGGCACGCGTTGGACGGCGGATGAGCCCGCCTGGGGCTTCGAGAACGACCGAAACCAGGCCGAACACACCGAAATCGACGTGACGCGGCTCTTCCCCGATGCGCCGCACGGAGTCGATCCGGTCGTGACCGGCCCGGTCAGCGACGAGTTCCGCCGCCAGCAGGAAGCTGCCGGCTGCGAAAAGGCCGTCTGGCCGGACATCCCGGCCATCTGCTTCCCCGGCTAACGTCTCGCCTGCTTGTCAGCAGCCATCCGATCCATCACATTCGATAGCGTCATCGGCCAATAGCGTCATCGGCGCGCCGGCCGCTGGCGGAGCTTGAGGGAGCCTGCGGATGGCCGAGCTTGCGATCGCGATCCTCATCGTCGCCGCCATCGTCGTCGTCGCATTGCTGCTGGCACCGGGACGGGAAATCGTCACCAAGATCGCTGTCGACGCATCGCCGGCGCGGGTCTGGGCCGTCCTGGCCGACACCGCCGGCCATGCCCGGTGGAATCCGTTCCTGGTGAAGATGGAAGGACGGCTGGAACAGGGCGCCCGGCTGACCAACACGATGAAGCCGTCGGGCGGCAAGGAGATGACCTTCCGGCCGACCGTGCTCGCCGTCGAGCCGCAGCGTGAATTGCGCTGGCTCGGCCGCCTCGGAATCCCCCGCATCTTCGACGGCGAGCATTATTTCCTGCTGTCGGAACGCGACGGCGGCGGCACGCGCCTCGTCCATGGCGAGCGGTTTTGCGGCATCGCGCTGTGGTTCATGGATGTCGAGCGGTTCAGGGCCGATTTCGAGCGCATGAACGCCGCCTTGAAGCGCGAGGCCGAGGCGGCCGGCTGAGGCCCTTCTTCCGCTATGGCCGTATCCCGCCGACGCGGTAGAATGGAAAAATGGGCCGGGGCTGGATGAGATCACGGATCGACGGGGCGGCGGGCGCCGCGGCAAGTGCTGCGGCGATGCTGGCGGCCGGGACGTCTCCGGCCCTCGCGCATGCCGCCGATCGCGGCCACGTACTGCTTCTTCCGACCGGCTACTATCTGTGGGGCGGCGCTGCCGCGGTCGCCCTTTCCTTCCTGCTCATCGGCTTCGCACCCGCCTCCTGGCTCGACAGCCTGTTCCGCAAGCGCCTCCGGATCGTGGCGTTGCCGTCGCGCCTGCGCCTTGCCGCCAGCGCTTTCTCCTTCGTCCTGCTGCTGCTCCTTCTCCTGGCCGGCATCCAAGGCAGCCGCGACCCGCTTTCCAACCCGCTGCCGCTGGTCTTCTGGACATTGTTCTGGGTCGGCCTGACGCTGGTCCAAGCCGTGTTCGGCGATCTCTGGCGATGGATCAACCCGCTCTACGCGCCGTGGCGCCTCGTCGCCTGGATCACCGGCCGGCGTGTCCGCAGGAGGCAGCTGCCGGAGCGGATCGGCTACTGGCCGGCCTTCCTCCTCTTTCTCGGCTTCGCATGGTTCGAGCTCGTCTATCCGGCACCCGACGATCCGGCCCGCCTGGCACTGGTGATCGGGCTCTATTTCCTCGCCAATCTCGGCGCCGCGCTCGTCTTCGGCTACGAGGCCTGGACCCGGCAGGGCGAATGCCTCTCCGTCTTCATGCGGATGGTCGCCGGAACCGCTTTCCTCGAGGAGCGGAGGCGCGGCCGCGGACGCCGCCGGCTCCGCCTCTGCGTGCCGGGCGCCAAGCTCGCCGCCGCACCGCATCTGCCGCTGAGCGGCACCCTGTTCCTGCTGCTGGCGCTGAGCTCCGTCTCCTTCGACGGCCTGATGCGCACCTTCTTCTGGCTCGGCCTCAACGACATCAATCCGCTCGAATTCCCCGGACGTTCGGCCGTGATGGGCGTGATGACGGCCGGCCTTGTCGGCATGTTCGTGCTCCTGGCGGCGGTCTTCCTCGCCTGCGTCGCGGCGGGCGAGCGGCTGTCGGGGCGGCCCGTCGGTTTCGCCTCTGCCGCCGGCCGGCTCGTCTGGTCGATCATCCCGATCTCGATCGCCTACCATTTCTCGCACTACCTGACCGCGCTGGCCGTCGACGGCCAGTATGCGCTGGCGGCGATCTCCGATCCGCTGATGACGGGCCTCGACCTGTTCGGCACTGCCGGCATGCATGTGCGCGCCGGCACCGTCCTCGGCGCCGAGGCCGCCTGGACGATCTGGAACCTGCAGGCGGCGGCGATCATCCTTGGCCACGTCATGGCAGTCGTCGTCGCCCATGCGATCGCCTTCCGCCTCTACCGCGATCCCGCCCGCGCCGTCCGCTCGCAGCTACCGCTGGCAGCGCTGATGGTCGTCTATACGGTCTTCGGCCTGTGGCTGTTGTCCTCGCCGACCGGCTATTGAGGCGGCATCGTTCCGCTGCGGAAACGCGGTTGCCATCGCAAGCCAATGTGATTTAGTTGGAATGCAAGCGATTTTTTCCGCCTCCGGAGCCTGCCCGAAGGCGCGCCGGGCGTCCGCTCGCCCTTATGCCGATGGGGAACAAGATGACTGACAAATCTCGCCTTCTTGCCGCCACTTCCACCCCGATCTCGCGCCGCAGCGCCCTGAAGGGCATCGGCGCGGCCGCCGCCCTCGGCAGCGCGCCCGGCTTCGTCCGCTATGCCCAGGCGCAATCGTCGGAGCCGATCAGGATCGGCTTCCAGTGCCACCGCACCGGCATCGGCGCCGCCTATGGCCGTTGGTACGAGCGCACCACCCAGGCTGCGGTCAAGCGCATCAACGATGCCGGCGGCATCAATGGCAGGCAGGTGGAGATCGTCGTCGAGGACGACGGCACCGACGCGGCGCGCGGAGCCGAGGTGGTCGAGAAATTCGCCAACCAGCACAAGGTCGACCTCGTCTACGGCACGCTGTTCAGCCATGTCGTGGTCGGCTCGGCGCCGGCAGCCGGCGAGCTCAAGATGCCCTATTACGTCGTCAGCGAGGGCTATCACGTCGCCTCCGGCAAGATGAACCGCTACGTCATCCAGCCTGGCATCACCGACGTGCGCGCGCAGTGCCGCGCCATGGCGCCCTGGGTGACCGGCAATGTCGGCAAGAAGGTCACCATGATCTTCCCCGACTATGCGTTCGGCCACGACCATCGCGACTTCTTCGCGCCGGCAGTCGCCGAGCAGGGCGGCGAGGTGGTGGCGAAGATCGCGATTCCGCCGACGGAAAGCTCGTTCACCCGCTATTTCCCGCAGATCCCGACCGATACGGAGGTGATCTACCACGTCATGGTCGGGCCAGCCGTGCTGACCTTCGTCAAGGAGCTCGGCACCTTCTATGGCGGCGGCGGCCCGCAGCTTTTCGGCTTCATCGACAGCCTCGAGGCCGTCGACATCAACAGCCCCGGCCTCGAATTCCTCGAAGGCTCGCATTTCTGGGAAGGCATGCCGCGCTATCTCCAGCAGGACGCGCCGGATTATGTGCGCGCCTATCGCGACGCGGTCGGCATCGACGAGAACGGCGCCAGCGTCAACGACGCCAATGACGTCTCCACCGCCGCCCATATGTTCGGCTGCTGGGAGACGCTGAACATCATCAAGGCGTCGATGGAAGCGGCCGGCTATCGCGGTCCCGAGGACCGGGCGAAGCTGATCGAGGCGACCGAGGCGATGACGGAGATGGCCGCCGGCGAGGACCACCCGCAGGGCGAGAAGGTCTTCAACGGCCAGAATCACCAGGTCTACGGTCGCCAGAGCATCTCGATCGTCGAGGGCGGACGCCTCAATGTCGTTCACCAGACCTCGATCGAGGACGGAATGTACGAGCCGGAGGCGGACTACACGACCCAGTCCTTCTGAGGTCGCCGTCTTGATACGCGGTAATGACGAGGTATATACCTTGTCATTACCAATGAGGTCCGTCGTCATGCCCAAGCAAGCCGTGTTCACGATGAAGCTGGAGGCCGAGCTGCGCGACGCCTTCATGGCCGAAGCCGCCGAACTCGACCGCCCTGCCTCACAGATCGTCCGAGATCTGATGAAGGATTTCATCGATCGGCGGGAGGAGGAAAAACGGAGCTATGTGGAGTTTCTCCGCCGTAAGGTAGAGATTTCCCGCAAGTCATATGAAGCCGGGCACGTCCATACCAATGAGGAAGTGAACGAGCGCATGAAGCAGCGGATCGGCAAGCTTCGCAGCAAGTACGGCCGGGAACCACGTTGAAGGTCGTCTGGACTGAGGACGCCTATAGCGACCGCGAGGAGATCACCGACTACGTCTATCCAGAAAATCCCGATGCGGCCGAGCGTCTAGATACTCTGTTCGTCGCCGCAGCACTTCGCCTTGAACGATTCCCGATGTTAGGACGACCTGGTGCGATGGCGGGAACCCGTGAACTGATCCCGCATCCAAGCTACCGGCTCGTCTACGAGATCAGAGGCGAGGAAGTAGTCGTTCACGCGCTCGTCCACACCTCCCGCCAGTGGCCACCTCCCATGGGCGAGGGCGAATAAAGCATGGCCTTCGGACCCTATCTCCTGCTCGCCACGCTGGAAGGCCTCGTGACCGCGGCCGTGCTCGCCCTCACGGCGCTCGGCCTGTCGCTGGTCTTCGGCGTGATGCGCGTCGTCAATGTCGCCCATGGCGAGTTCTTCATGCTCGGCGCGGTCGTCGCCTGGGCGGTCACCACCAGCATTGCCGGCCATCCGGCGATCGGCTTCGCCGCGGCGCTCGTCGTCAGCCCGCTGGTCGTCGGCGCCATCGCCCTGCTGGCGGAGCGGCTGGTCCTGCGGCGGCTGAACTACGAGCCCGAGGCGACCATCGTCGCCACGATCGGCCTGCTCTACGTCATCCAGCAATTGGCGCTGAGCTTCTACGGCGCCGATGCGCGTCCCGTCCAGGCACCCTTCAGCCTGCATATCGCGCTGCCCTGGTTCGGCTATTCGGGCTACAAGCTGGCCGTCATCGCCGCGGCCGCCATCCTGCTCGTGATCACATGGATCGTGCTCACCCGAACCCGCATCGGCCTCGTCATGCGCGCGACCCAATATGACCGCGAGACCGCGCAGGCATTCGCCGTGCCGGTCGACCGCGTCTATGCCGGCGTCTTCGCGCTCGGCGCGATGCTGGCGGCGGTCGCCGCCGTGCTGATCGTGCCGATCCAGCAGGCGCACTACCTGATGGGGCTCGATCCGCTGCTGCTCTCCTTCATCGTCGTCATCATCGGCGGGCTCGGCAGCCTGCGCGGCACCGTCGTCGCCGCGGTGCTGATCGGCCTCTCGGACGGCATCATCTCCGTCTTCTTCTCGCCGACGCTCGCCAAGATGCTGGCGACGCTGCTGGTCGCCATGGTGCTGGTCTTCCGGCCGCATGGCCTGTTCGGGACGGCGCAGCGATGAGCGGCCCTCATGCGGGCCGGACGCTCGCCCTCCATCTGGCGGTCGTGGCCCTCCTCCTCGCCCTCAACTTCGTCCTGCCCGAATATCACCGCGGCGTCTTCTCGCGCGCGCTCGTGCTGGCGGTCTTCGCCATGGGTTACAACCTGCTCTTCGGCTATACGGGCCTGCTCAGCCTCGGCCATGCCATGTTCTTCGCCGCCGGCATGTATGGCGCCGGCCTGCCGCTCTACCATCTCGACTGGGCCGTGCTGCCGTCCTTCGCGACCGGCATCCTCGCCGGCGGCCTGCTCGCAGCATGCGTCGGCGTGCTGGCGCTGCGCACCACCGGCGTCGCCTTCATGATCGTCACCCTGATGTTTGCGCAGGTCGCCTATCTGGCCTCGCTCTATTTCACCACCTGGACGCGCGGCGAGGAAGGCCTTGTGCTGGCGCAGCAATTGCGCCGCATCGAGCTCGGTGGCCGGGTGCTCCACCTCACCGATCCGTCGACGCGATATCTGCTCGCGCTGGCGCTCTTCACCATAGTCCTGTTCGCCACGCTGCGGCTGGTGCGCGCGCCCTTCGGCCGCACGCTCGTCGCCATCCGCGAGAACGAGGAGCGGACGCGCATGCTGGGCTACGATGTCTTCACCGGCAAATATGCCGCCGTCATCCTGTCGGGGCTGATCTGCGGCGCCGCCGGCGCGGCCTACGGGCTGCTCTTCGGCTATGTCGGCTCGGGCTTCGCCTCGATCGAATATTCGATCCTGCCGCTGCTCTGGGTGCTGCTCGGCGGTGCCGCCACCACGTTCGGCCCGCTGATCGGCACGCTGTTCATGTTCTACGTGATCGACGTCACCTCGGGCTACACCACCGCCTATCTGCTGCTGGTCGGCCTGGCGCTGATCCTGCTCGTCCTGTTCTTCCCGAAGGGCATCCTCGGCACCATCCGCGAAAGGTTCGCGCCATGGCTGCCGTGACGCCGCTTGTCGTGACGCCGCTTGTCGAGACACGCGGCCTCTCCCGTCATTTCGGCGGGCTGAAGGCGGTCGACGGCATCGATTTCACGCTTCCGGCCGGCGAGATCCGCGCCGTCATCGGCCCGAACGGGGCCGGCAAGACGACCTTCGTCGGCATGATCTGCGGCCGCATCGCGCCGAGCGCCGGCCGCATCCTGTTCGACGGCGAGGACATCACCACGATGCCGGCGCACCGCCGCGTGCTCGCCGGCATCGCCTACACCTTCCAGATCACCAGCATCTTCCCGCGCCTCGGCGTCCGCGACAACGTCGCCCTGCCGGTCCAGCGCCGGCTCATCGCCGCCGGCACTTTCAGCCACCGGAGCTTCGAGGAGAAGATCGCCCGGGCGCTCGACAAGGTCGGCCTCGCCGACCGCGCCGCGATGGCGGCGGGCGACCTCGCCTACGGCCATCAGCGGCTGCTCGAGATCGCCATGGGCATGGCGCTGGAGCCCCGCCTGCTGATCCTCGACGAGCCGACCCAGGGCCTGTCCGACGGCGAGATCGAGGCTTTCATGGCGCTGGTGCGCGATATCGCACGCACAGCCACGGTGCTGATCATCGAGCATAATATGGACGTGGTGATGGCGCTTGCCGAGCGCATCACCGTGCTCGACCAGGGCCGTATCCTCGCCGAGGGCACGCCGGCCGAGATCAGGTCCGACAAGGCGGTGCAGGACGCCTATCTCGGGCGGAGCGACGCGGCATGAGCAACGTGCTTGTGATCTCCGGGCTCGACAGCTTCTACGGCCAGGTCCGGATCCTGCGCGGCTTCGGGCTGGAGCTTCGGCACGGCGAGGTCCACTGCCTGCTCGGGCGCAACGGCGCCGGCAAGACGACCGCGCTGAAGGCGATCATGGGCCTCGTCACGACGCGCGGCTCGATCGTCAAGGACGGCGAGGAGCTTGCCGGCCTGCCCGCCCATGAGGTGCCGAAACGCGGCATCGCCTACGTGCCGCAGGGACGCCGGCTGTTCGCCGAGCTGACGGTCGCCGAGAATATCGAGATCGGCCTGATGGCGAGGCACAAGGGCGCCGGGACCCGCGACAGCGTGCTCGAGCTCTTTCCGGTGCTGCGCGAGCGGCTGTCGCAGCGCTCCGGCACGCTGTCGGGCGGCGAGCAGCAGATGCTCGCCATGGCGCGGGCGCTTTGCCTGGAGCCGGAGGTGCTGCTGCTCGACGAGCCGACCGAGGGGCTGATGCCATCGATGATCCGGGCGGTCCGCGAGACGGTGGTGCGGCTGAAGTCGCGCGGCGTCTCGACCCTCCTGGTCGAGCAGCGCGTCGACGCGGTCCTGTCGATCGCCGACCGCGTCACCTTCGTGCAGAACGGCCAGAGCCGCGAGACGCTGCCCGTGACGACGATCCGCGACGATCCCTCCTATGTGCGCCGCTATGTCGGGGTAGGCTAGACGAGCCTCACGCCGACATCCCTCATCTGCCCGGTCATCGCGGCAAGCGACCCGGCAAGGTCGATGGCGCGGCAGGCATCGAGCCGGACCTCGACCGAGAAACCCTGCCTGACCGCGTCCAGCGCCGAATAGGCGACGCAGAAATCGGTCGCCAGCCCCGCCATGGTCAGCTCCGAGATGCCGCGCTCGCGCAGATAGCCGCCGAGCCCCGTCGGCGTCTCGTGATCGTTCTCGAAGAAGGCCGAATAGGAATCGATGGCTCGGCGAAACCCCTTGCGGATGACGATCTCGGCCCTGGTCCAGACCAGGTCGGGATGGAAGGCCGCGCCCTCGCTGCCCTGAATGCAATGGTCGGGCCACAGCGTCTGCGTCCCATAAGGCATTTCGATCGTGTCGAACGGGCCGCGGCCCCGATGGCTGCTGGCGAAGCTCGAATGGCCGGCCGGATGCCAGTCCTGCGTCAGCACGACATGCTCGTGCTCCTCGATCAGCGCGTTGACGCGCGGCACGATCTCGTCGCCGCCGGCGACGGCAAGCGCACCCCCGGGGCAGAAATCGTTCTGCACGTCGATCACGATCAGCGCCCTGCGGGCCATCCGTCTTCTCCTCGTCGAAAGCTCCATCGGCCGCCAAGGCTGCGTCCTCACGGCAAGTTTGACAAGAGCGGTGCCGGGAATTCGTTTGCATACGAATGAAATCCGGCGCATCCTTGCCTTCGGGAGAAGGTCCGATGCGCTACGCCAGGCCGCAATCGATCAAGCATGCCCTCGAACTCCTGTCCCGGGACCGCTGGCGGCTGCTCGCCGGAGGCACCGACTTCTACCCCGCACAGGGCGCGAAGCCGCTGCGCGACAATGTTCTCGACATCAACGGCCTCGACGAATTGCGCGCCATCGAGATCGGCCGGGACGAGATCCGCATCGGCGCGCGCGCGAGCTGGAGCGATATCGTCCGCTGCGGCCTGCCGCCGTCCTTCGACGCGCTGCGGCTCGCTGCCCGCGAGGTCGGTTCCGTCCAGATCCAGAACATGGCGACCGTCGCCGGCAATCTCTGCAACGCCTCGCCGGCCGCCGACGGGGTGCCGCCGCTGCTGGTGCTCGACGCCGAGGTCGAACTGCGCGCCCTGGGAGGCACGCGCCGCCTGCCGCTGTCGCAGTTCATCCTCGGCAACCGCCGCACGGCGCTCCGGCCAGACGAGATGCTGACCGCAATCCATGTCCCGCGCGCGGCCGCCACCAGCAGATCGCATTTCGTCAAGCTCGGCGCGCGCCGCTATCTGGTGATCTCGATCGCCATGGCCGCCGCCCGCCTCGTCATGGAGGGCGGCCGGATCGCCGAGGCGGCGGTCGCCATCGGCGCCTGCTCGCCCGTCGCGCTTCGGCTCGCGGAGCTGGAGACAGCACTTGCCGGCCGCACGGTCGACGACGCCGTCGCGCTTGCCGCCGACTGGCCGATGGACGAGCTGTCGCCGATCGACGATGTCCGCGGCAGCGCCGGCTATCGACGCAACGCGGCCCGCGAGATCGTGGTGCGGGCGCTGGTCGCCGCTGCCTCCGGCGGCGACGCCGGGAGCCTCGCGGCATGAGCAGGACGATCGACATCGCGTTCAGCATCAACGGCGAGCGCGCCGCGCTCAGCGTGCCTCCGGTGATGCGGCTCTCCGCCATGCTGCGTGACCGGCTGGCGCTGACCGGCACCAAGATCGGCTGCGATGCCGGCGATTGCGGCGCCTGCACGGTGCTGCTCGACGGCGAGCCGGTCTGTTCCTGCCTCGTGCCGGCGGCAAGCGCGGCCGGCGCAGAGATCAGGACCGTGGAGGGGCTCGCCAATGGCAGCCTGACGGCGCTCCAGCAATCCTTTCTGCGCAACGGCGCCGCCCAATGCGGCATCTGCACGCCGGGCCTGCTGGTCAGCGCCACCGCATTGCTGGAAAGGAACCCGCAGCCGAGCGAGGCCGAAGTGGCCGACGCCCTCGGCGGGGTGCTCTGCCGCTGCACCGGCTATCGCAAGATCGTCAAGGCGGTGATGGAAGCTGGGAGCGAGGTGGACGCACCTTCCTCTGTGGGTGCAGCAGGCCCCGTCGGCGCCGCGATCCCGCGCCTCGACGGCGAGCCGAAGGTGCGCGGCGAGGAAATGTTCGGCGCCGACGAGCGCCCCACCGATGCGCTCGGCGTGATCGTCATCCGCTCTCCGCATTGGCATGCCCGCTTCGCCTTCGGCGACCTCGAGGCCTGGCGGAAAAGCCGTCCCGGCATCATCGCCGTCCTCACCGCCGCCGACATCCCCGGCCGCAACCGCTTCGGCGTCATCCCGCCCTTTGCCGACCAGCCGGCGCTCGCCGACGGCATCACGCTCTTCCGCGGCGAGGCGGTGGCGCTGGTCGCCTGCGAGCCGGATGCCTTCGACGAGATCGATCCGGCCGAGTTCCCCGTCGATTGGGAAGAGCTGCCGCATGCGCTGACGATCCCTGCGGCGCGCAACGGCTTCGCGCAGCTTCACGAGGGCCGGGAAGGCAATATCCTGCTCGAGGGCACGGTCAGGCGCGGCGATCCGGATGCCGCGCTCGCCGCCAGCGCCGTGACGGTCACCGGCCGGCTCGAAACCTCCTATGTCGAGCATGCCTATATCGAGCCGGAGGCCGGCCATGCCTTCATGGATGGCGGCACGCTGGTCATCAAGGCCTGCACCCAGTCGCCGATCATGGACCGCGACGACACCGCCGCGATCCTCGGCCTAGCGCCGGAGAAGGTGCGCATCATCCCGACGGCGACCGGCGGCGGCTTCGGCTCCAAGCTCGATATCTCGGTCCAGCCGCTGATCGGCCTCGTCGCGCTCAAGACCGGACGGCCGGCCCGGCTCGCCTATACGCGCCAGGACTCCATGACCTCGACGACGAAGCGCCATCCGGCCGCCATGCAGGCGACGATCGGCGCCGATGCGGAGGGCAGGGTGACCGCCATGGTCTTCGACGGCGAGTTCAACACCGGCGCCTATGCGAGCTGGGGGCCGACCGTGGCGACGCGCGTTCCGGTGCACGCCTCCGGCCCTTATTTCACGCCGAACTATCTTGCCGTTGGCTGCGCCGTCCACACCAACGGGCCGGTCTCCGGCGCCTTCCGCGGCTTCGGCGTGCCGCAGGCCGCACTGATGCAGGAGACGCTCTATGACGAGCTGGCGCTCAAGCTCGGCATCGACCGGCTCGAGCTCCGCCTGAGGAACGCGTTGCACGACGGGCAGGCGACCGTCTGCGGCCAGGTTATGGAAGAGGGCGTCGGCATCGCCCAATGCCTCGAGGCGCTGCAGGACCGCTGGGCGGCAGCGCTCGCCGAAGCCGAAAGCTTCAATGCCGGCAACGGCCCCGTGCGGCGCGGCGTCGGCATCGCTTCCTGCTGGTACGGCTGCGGCAATACCGGCATCCCCAACCCGTCGACGATGAAGATCGGCATCACGCCGGACGGCCGCCTCGTCATGCATCAGGGCGCCGTCGATATCGGGCAGGGATCGAACACGGTGATCCCGCAGATCGCGGCACAAGCGCTCGGCCTGCCGCTCGACCGGTTCGAGTTCGTCTATGGCGACACCGCCCTGACGCCGGATGCCGGCAAGACCTCCGGCTCGCGCCAGACCTTCATCTCCGGCAATGCTGCCGAGCGTGCGGGCCGCGCGCTTCGCGAGCGCATATTGCGCTACGCCAATGTCTCGCCCGAGGCACGCCTGGAGCTGGCGGAGGGCAGGCTAGTCCTGCGCGAGGACGAAGCGAGCCGCGCAATCGCGCTCGCGGAGCTGCCGGCCGACGGCGACGGCTATGTCTTCGCAGCCAGCGAGACCTACGACCCGCCGACCGTGCCGCTCGATGCCGACGGCCAGGGCCGGCCCTATGCCGTCTACGGCTATGGCGCCCAGCTCGTCGAGCTGGAGGTCGACATGAAGCTCGGCACGGTGCGCCTGATCCGCATCACGGCGGCCCACGATGTCGGCCGCGCCGTCAATCCACTGCTCGCCGAGGGCCAAGTCGAGGGCGGCATCGCACAGGGCATCGGCCTGGCGCTGATGGAGGAATATGTCCCCGGCCGCACCGAGAACCTGCACGACTACCTGATCCCGACCATCGGCGACGTGCCGCCGATC
>CAYYZC010000070.1:0-12506 GCA_964475605.1 uncultured Chelativorans sp. | reverse complement strand
ATGCCGACCTTCTCGCCCGGCCGCAGATTGAGCGACAGCTCCTCGATGACGCCCTTCTTCTTGCCGTAGTGGAAGCGCACCCGGTCGAAGACGATGTCGCCCTTGGTCACGACCAGCTCCCTGGCGCCGGGCCTGTCCTCGACCAGGCGCGGCAGCGAGATCGAGTTGATGCCGTCCTGCACGGTGCCGATATTCTCGAACAGGGCCGAAAGCTCCCACATGATCCATTGCGACATGCCCCAGAGCCGCAGCACGAGCCCGAGCGCGACGGCGACCGCGCCGACGGTGATCGCCTCGTCCAGCCACAGCCGGATGCCGATCGTGCCGACCACGAACAGGCAGAGCGAGTTGAGCACATAGAGCAGGCCGTAGAGGCCGGTCACCAGCCGCATCTGCCTGTAGACCGTCTTCAGGAAGTCGAGCATCCCCTCGCGGGCATAGCCGGCCTCGCGCCTGGCATGGCTGAACAGCTTGACGGTCTGGATGTTGGTGTAGCTGTCGACGACGCGGCCCGTCATCAGGGAGCGCGCATCGGCCTGGGCCTCCGCGACCCGGCCCATTCGCGGCACGAAGTAATAGAGCAGGATCGCATAGCCGACCAGCCAACCGCCCAGCGGCATTGCCAGGCGCCAGTCGGCATTGCCGACGATGAGCAGCATGCCCAGGAAATAGACGGTGACGTAGTTGAGCACGTCGAAGAGCTTGATGACGCATTCGCGCACCGCCAGCGCCGTCTGCATCAGCTTGGCGGCGATGCGGCCGGCGAACTCGTCCTGATAGAAAGTCATCGACTGGTTGAGCAGATAGCGGTGCACCTGCCAGCGGATGCGCATCGGATAGTTGCCCATCAGCGTCTGCTGGCTGAGCAAGGAGTGCAGCATCACCATCGCCGGCAGGAAGACGAGGACCAGCAGCCCCATGCCGGCAAGCTTCCAGCCCTCCTCCTGCAGGAAGGTCGCGCGGTCGCGGTCGGCAAGCCAGTCGACGATGTTGCCGAGGAAGGAGAACATCCACACCTCGGTCAGCGCGATCATCGCCATCAGGATCGCGGCCGGCAGCAGATAGGGCCAGGAACCCTTCGTATAGTGCAGGCAAAACGCGATCAGCGTGCGCGGCGGCTCGACGGGCTCTTGGGGCGGGAACGGGTCGAGTCTTTTCTCAAACCAGGAAAGCATTGCAGAATTCTTCTCTATGTCTTTGCAGACACACGATCTTTTTCCAGATCATGATCCGTCACTTATGGCCGCTGCGCGGGCCGATATGCGCCTTTCGCGGCGGCGCCTTCAGCGGTGCGGCCGGCCGCTCCTCCTTCGCCTGCTTGCCCGGTTTTCTCGCGGAGCGCGCAGAGTCGGGGCGAAGATGGGGCTGGTCGGCCATGCCGCCAAGCGCGGCGCGGAAGGCTGCTGACAGGTTCGGGCCGGCAGCCGGTTGCGGCGCTGCGGGCGCTTCTGTCTGCGGAAAGGAATGATTCCGGCCGGATTCCCGGCCTGGTTTCTCGGTACCCGAAGGCATGATGCGGTTTCCCTTTGCTCGGAAGGAATTTTCCGGCGGGAACCGCGACCAGGCTGGAAAGTGTCAGTAAAGCAGCCGAACCGGGCCCGCCGTCAGGCGGTCCACCCGCTGCGCAGGCGGACAAGGGCGTTGCACATCTGGTACTCCATCCTTGCCTCCATCGGTTCGAATCGATGCGGACGCGCTTATAGCGGCAACCGCCTCGAATGACCAGTTCCTTTCTGGCGGGACCGGCTGGAGGTACAGCTTGGCGCGCAGCCTGACGGGCGCCGCCCGTCGACGATCGAGGACGCGACATCAATGAACCCGCCGGGGCCGCGCATCGCGCTCTACCAGCCCGACATCGCCGGCAACACCGGCACCATCCTGCGCCTTGCCGCCTGCCTCGGCATCGGCGTCGAGATCATCGAGCCGGCCGGCTTCGGCATGTCCGACCGGGCATTGCGGCGGGCCGGCATGGACTATGTCGAGATGGCGGCGCTGACGCGCCATGTGGACTGGAGCGCGTTCCATGCCTGGTCGCGATCGCAGCAACGCCGCCTCGTCCTGTTCACGACGCAGGCGACGCTTCCCTATACGCGCTTCGAGTTCCGCGACGACGACGTGCTGCTCTTCGGGCGGGAATCGGCCGGCGTGCCGCCCGCGGTCCACGAAGCGGCCGATGCGCGGCTGCAGATCCCGATGCCCGGCGGCGGCCGCAGCCTCAACCTGGCCCTGGCCGCCGCGATGGCCGCCGGCGAGGCGCTGAGGAACCTCTAGCTGATTTGCCGGGCCTCAATCCGCCGTCGGCAGGCGGCGCATGGTGAATTCGATGCGGTCGTCGGCGTGCTCGCACCAGCTCTCGATCGCGGTCCAGTAGGCCTGCTTGGGCCAACGGTCGAACCATTCGCGCGCCTTCCTGCGGGCGTCCTCGCGCGGCAGCACGAAGGTCTCGCGCAGGAAGCCGTCCCGCTCCATGCGTTCACGGCTGTCGCGGCTGCGCTCCAGGCTGCGCTTCAGGCCTCCAAGTGGCGGTCTTGCCGGCACGCGCACGATGAAACTCCTTGACCCATCGCATCGATAGATTAGGCATCGTTGCGAGAATTGACGAGTCATTTCGTCGTATCGGAGTGCAGTGGAGTGCCTGATGGAGCGTCCTGATCTTCCCGCCGGCCTGCCGGACGGGATCGAGGAGAAGAAGGCGGCGGCAAGGGCGTGGTTCGAGGAGCTGCGCGACCGCATCTGCGCGATCTTCGAGGATATCGAGGACGAACTGGCCGGACCGCTTTCCTCGCGCGCGCCGGGCCGTTTCGAGCGCACCGAATGGTTCCGCGACGAGGGCCGCGAGGGCGGCGGCATGATGTCGATGATGCATGGCCGCGTCTTCGAGAAGGTCGGGGTCCATACCTCGACCGTCCACGGCATCCTCTCGCCCGAGTTCCGCGCCAACATCCCCGGCGCGGAGGAGGATCCGCGCTTCTGGGCAAGCGGCGTCTCGCTGATCGCCCATATGCACAATCCGAACGTTCCGGCGGTGCATATGAACACGCGCATGGTGGTGACCGGGCGGCAATGGTTCGGCGGCGGCGCCGATCTGACGCCGGTGCTGGAGCGCCGGCGCAGCGAGCAGGATCCCGATGCGGTCGCCTTCCACAAGTCGATGAAGCTGGTCTGCGACCGCCATGGCGACGTCGCCGACCACGGGCGCTTCAAGCAATGGTGCGACGACTATTTCTTCCTGCCGCACCGCAACGAGCCGCGCGGCGTCGGCGGCATCTTTTTCGACTGGCTGAAGAGCCCGCCGGAAAAGGGCGGCTGGGAGGCGGATTTCCGCTTCGTCCAGGATGTCGGACGTGCCTTCGCCATCGTCTATCCGCATATCGTGCGGCGCAATTTCAACGAGAACTGGACCGAGGCCGACCGCGAGGAGCAGCTCATACGGCGCGGGCGCTATGTCGAGTTCAACCTGCTCTACGACCGCGGCACGACATTCGGCCTCAGGACAGGCGGCAATATAGACGCGATCCTGTCGAGCCTGCCGCCCGAGGTGAAATGGCCCTGAGCCGCGCATGGCGTCGGCGCATATTGCCATTGCCAGCGATCGCTCCATTTCAGAAACTGGAGTTCCGCTGTCACCTACGGAAGAGGAGAAGACGATGAAGGAATTTCATTGCGGTTCGCTCGTTCCCGGTTGCGACTGGCATACGCGCCACGAGGAAGAAGCTGAGGTGATGCGCCGCGCCGTCGAGCATATGCGCGAGACCCATGGCGAGGACACGATCCGCGAGACGATGGTCGAGGCGATCCGCTCGCGCATCGAGACGGTGCGCAACGCCGCCTAGACCTTGCAGATCTAGCGCGCGGCGTCGCTTTCGCCGACGATCTCCGCGGCGCGTGAGAGAAGCGCGCCGCGATCGGCGCCGAAACCGCCCTCGGCCCATTCCCGCTCGAGCCGCTTCAGGACCTCGCCGAGATTCTTTCCGGGCTTCATCCCCAGCTCCACCAGGTCCGATCCGCCGACCGGGAAGACGGGGCGATGCCAGCCTTCGATGAAGCGGAGCTGGCGCAGGAACCCGGCGGCGGCTTCGATCGCTCCGGCGTCCTCGCCTGCCCGCCCGCGCGCCTGCGCGAAGGCGAGCCTGATCCTGTCGTCGACGGCGCGCGGATCGCCGGAATAGAGCCGGCGCGCCAGGACGGGCTCCGAAAGAGCCGCGTCGGCCGGCTCAGCCATCGCCCGATTCACCAGCCGCGCCGTCTCGGCATTGGACAGCTTCAGGCGTCGCGCCATCGTCTCCATGCGTGCCGGATCGGGCGGCACGATCGCCGACAGGCGCAATAGCGGGTCGGGCGGCCAGCCGAGCTGCCGTTCGGTCGCGACCAGCGGATGGATCGCGTCGATGCCCCATTTTTCGCTTTCGGGCAGCACGAGGCCGAGCACGCCGGTCTGGCGCATCCACAGCAATGCGCGCGACGGGTCGGGCGCTTGCAGGAGCCTGCGCAGCTCGCTCCAGACGCGCTCGACGGAAAGTCCTTCGAGCCCCGCCTTCAGCCGCGTGCAGGCGCGCAGACCTTCGGCATCGGGGCGGCCGCTGCCATACCAGGCGAAGAAGCGGAAGAAGCGCAGGATGCGCAGGTAGTCCTCGCGGATGCGGGCTTCCGCATCGCCGATGAAGCGCAGCGTGCGGCTCTCGATATCGGCGAGCCCGCCGACCGGATCGATCACCGTTCCATCGGCCTCGGCATAGAGCGCGTTGATGGTGAAGTCGCGCCGCTCGGCATCGTGCTTCCAGTCGCGCCCGAAGGCGACCTTCGCCCTTCGCCCATCGGTTTCGATGTCGGCGCGCAGCGTCGTCACCTCATAGGCGACGCCGCCGGCAACGACGGTGATCGTGCCGTATTCCTTGCCGGTCGGCAGCGGCCTGAAGCCGGCGCTCGCGGCGCGGCGCTCCGTCTCGTCCGGCAGGGTCGTGGTGGCGATGTCGATATCGGCGACCGGCTCGCCGAGCAGCGTGTTGCGGATGGCGCCGCCGGCAATGCGCGCCTGCTCGCCATCGGCCGAGAGCGCGCCGAGCAGGCGCTGCAGCTCCGGCCGCAGCAGCCAGTCGGCGCGGCCGGCGATCGTCTCCCCGCTCACCCGTAGAGCCTTTCATAGAGGGTGCGGATGATGCCGGCGGTCACGCCCCAGATATGGCGCTCGCCGAACGGCATCTCGTAGTAGAAGCGCTCCTTCTCCTGCCAGATGCGGCTCCTCTGCGCGTGGTTGGCCGGGTCCATCAGGAAGGACAGCGGCACCTCGAAGGCGTCGTCGACCTCGTCGGGGTTGATGGTCAGCCGGAAGCCCGGCTCGACCACGGCGAGGATCGGCGCGATGCGGTAGCCGGTGCCGGTGACGTAGTCGGGCATGCGGCCGATGACGTCGACGAAGCCGCGCGACAGGCCGATCTCCTCCTCCGCCTCGCGCAAGGCCGCCGCCTCCGCGGAAGCGTCGGTGGCGTCGACGCGCCCGCCCGGAAAGGCGACCTGGCCGGAATGGCTGCGCAGCGCTGCGTTGCGCTTGGTCAGGATGATGCCCGCCTCGCCCTCGCGGTCGACCGCGGCGATGAGCACGGCCGCATCGCGCAGGCTTTCGCGCTGGATGAGGCGGAAGATCTCCGGGTTCAGGCGCTGGTCGCAATATTCGTAGACCTCGCCCCGGCGCGCCTCCTCGGCGACACGGCGGCGGAACTCGGCCGCCGAGAAATCCAGCATCGCCGCGTCGCCCTGCATCTTCATCTGCTCAGCCGCTCCAGTTCCGCCATCGGCATGACGGGGAAGACGGCACCGTTCGAGCGCAGCGCGAACATGGCGACGCCGTCGATCTCCATCGCCTCGCCGAGCTCCGCGAGCTCGTACATGACCGGTCGCGCGACCAGCGCCTCGAGGCGCCCGCGCACCAGCAGGTAGGGCTTCAGGCCGCCGGTCGCGTCCTCCCTGACGAAGCGCAGCGGGTGGTCGGGTCCCGCCTCGACCACGTCGCCGACATTGGTACGGAAGGTCAGCACCTGCCGGTCGCCCCCGCCGCGCGCATCGACCTCCACCGCCAGGAAGGGCGCGTCCTCGACGCGGATGCCGACCTTCTCCACCGGGGTGACGAGATAGGTCCTGCCGTCCTCGTCCTTGCGCAGCACGCTGGAGAAGAGCCGCACCAGCGGCATGCGCCCGATCGGGGTGCCGAGATAGAACCAGGTGCCGTCAGCCCTGATCTCCATGTCGAGGTCGCCGCAGAATTCCGGATTCCAGCGCTCGACCGGCGCCGCCCCCTTGCCAGCGCGCGCAGCACGCGCGATCAAGGCCTCGAGCCCGGCCGTATCGCGGGCGTCAGCGAGCGCTTTGCTGGAATCGTCGTCGGAGCCGGTCATCGTCACGAAATAGTCACCGTTGTTCCGCTTGTCAGCCACCTTGGCTGATTTAAGTTCACCCAAATCCGCACCATTCCAGTGCGAGTCGCGGCTTCCTGCGCCTTCAGCCCGCAAGGCCACGCGCCCGACCCCCGGAGGTAGAGCCGCCCATGAGCGTCATAGTCAAGGAAGCAGCGCTGAGCGAAGGCGAGATGGTCGCGCAGGCGGAGCAGGCGCTTGCCGATATCGGCCGGGTGCGCGAGGCGGTCGGCAAGGTGATCTTCGGCCAGGAAAGCGTGGTGGAACGCACGCTTGTGGCGATCCTGTCGGACGGCCACGCGCTGCTCGTCGGCGTGCCGGGGCTCGCCAAGACGAAGCTGGTCGAGACGCTGGGCGTCGTGCTCGGGCTCGAAGGCAACCGCATCCAGTTCACGCCCGACCTGATGCCCTCCGACATCCTCGGCTCGGAAGTGATGGATCAGGACGAGAACGGGCGACGCTCGTTCCGCTTCCTGCGCGGGCCGATCTTCGCGCAATTGCTGATGGCCGACGAGATCAACCGCGCCAGCCCGCGCACCCAATCGGCGCTGCTCCAGTCGATGCAGGAGTATCACGTCACCGTCGCCGGCCAGCGCCACGACCTGCCCTCGCCCTTCCATGTGCTGGCGACCCAGAATCCGATCGAGCAGGAGGGCACGTATCCGCTCCCCGAAGCACAGCTCGACCGCTTCCTGATGCAGGTCGACGTGCTCTATCCGGAACTGGAGGCGGAGCGCCGCATCCTGCTGGAGACGACCGGCATCACGGAAGCGCGCGCCGCCAGCGTGCTCAGCGCGGAGCGGCTGAAGGAGATCCAGCGGCTGATCCGGCGCATGCCGGTTCCGGAATCCGTCGTCGAGGCGATCCTCGATCTCGTCCGCTCCGCCCGCCCCGGCCAGGGCAATGCGGAGACTGACAAGCATGTCGCCTGGGGCCCCGGCCCGCGGGCGAGCCAGGCGCTGATGCTGTGCGTCCGCGCCCGCGCGCTCTATGAC
The DNA here is from genome assembly GCA_964475605.1 of uncultured Chelativorans sp. Classification (GTDB taxonomy): domain Bacteria; phylum Pseudomonadota; class Alphaproteobacteria; order Rhizobiales; family Rhizobiaceae; genus CAYYZC01. The sequence continues at coordinate 5,104 of CAYYZC010000070.1, read as the reverse complement.
GGCCGGCTGGCGCCCTCCATCGACGATGTCCGGGCACTGGCCGAGCCGGTGCTCCAGCACCGCATGGCGCTGACCTTTGCGGCCCGCGCCGAGGGCATGAGCGTGCGCGACGTGATCGGCCGGCTGGCGAAAGACGGCGGCTGATGGCGACGATCGGCGAGGCCGTCTCACCGGTTGCCTCGCGCGAAGCGCTTGCGCGCGCAAGGCAGCGCGCATCCCTCGTGCCGGATCTGCTGGTCGATGCGCGGCGGGTGGCGAACACGGTGATCTCGGGCTGGCACGGCCGCCGCAAGCGCGGCATCGGCGAGAATTTCTGGCAGTTCCGCCCCTATGTCCAGGGCGAGGCGCTGTCGCGCATCGACTGGCGGCGCTCGGCGCGCGACGACCACACCTATATCCGCGACCGCGAATGGGAAGCCGCCCACACCGTCTGGCTGTGGGCGGACGCATCGCCGTCGATGCTGTTCAAGTCGCGCGGCGCGACGGTCTCGAAGGAATCGCGGGCTCTGGTGCTGGTCCTGGCGCTCGCCGAGCTCCTGTCGCGCAGCGGCGAGCGCATCGGCTGGCCCGGCCTCACCGACCCGTTCACGGCCCGCAACGGGGCCGAGCGCCTCGCCGCAAGGCTGGTCCACCAGGCCGGCGACCAGTTGCGGCCGGATTTCCTCGCCGTCCGGCGCCACAGCGACATCATCATCGCCAGCGATTTCCTCGACCCGATCGAGGAGGTCCAGGCCTGGCTCGGCCCGCTCGTCTCGCGCGGCGTGCGCGCCCATCTGATCGAGATCGCCGACCCGGCCGAGGAAGCCTTCCCCTATGCCGGGCGCACCGAGTTCCGTGATCCCGAGAGCGGCGCGAAGCTGACCGCCGGCCGCGCCGAGACGCTCGGCGACGACTATCGCAACCTCTATCTGGCGCGCCGCCGCGAGCTTGCCGACTGGTGCCGCCGGCTCGGCTGGAGCTATACCTCCAACCACACGGACAGGCTTGCGTCCGAGGCGGTGGTGCGGGTCCATATGGCGCTGAGCAGCGATGTCGGCTTCGCGGGCGGAGGAAGGGCATGAGCTTCCTGCCGCTCTCCTTCGGCGCGCCCTTCGTGCTGCTCGGCCTGCTGACGCTGCCGCTGATCTGGTGGCTGCTGCGGCTCACGCCGCCGCGGCCGCAGACGGAGACCTTCCCGCCGCTGCGCATCCTGGCACGGGTGCTGAAACGCGAGGAGACGCCGCAGCAGAGCCCGTGGTGGCTGACGCTCCTGCGGCTGCTGCTGGCGGCCTTCGTCATCCTGGCGCTCGCCAATCCGGTGCTCAACCCGCGCGAACAGACGGCAACGGCCGGCGACGCGCTCGCCGTGGTCGTCGACAATGGCTGGGCATCGGCCGCCGACTGGGAGCGGCGCGTCGCCACGGCAAACCGGCTGATCGAGGATGCCGGCGCTGCCTCCATGCCGGTGGTGCTCGCCTTCACCGCCGAGAAGCCGAATGCGGAGATCGGCCCTTTCGACGCCGCGACGGCGCGCGACCGGCTCAACGCCGCCGAACCGCGTCCGGTGCCGACCGACCGCGCCGCCGTCTACGACCGCGTCGCAGAGGCGCTTGCCGGCCTGCCCGGCGCGAGCGTCGCGCTGCTCACCGACGGGCTCGCCGGGTCCGGGGACGAGGCGGCCTTCGCCAGACTGGAGGCGGCAGGCGTCGGCGAGGTGATCTGGATCGCGCCCGACCGGCTGGGCATGGTCGGCCTGGCCGGCAGCGGCAACGAGCCCGACGCCTTCACCTTCGCCGCCATCCGCCCGGCCGCCGATGCCGGCCCGCGCCAGGTCCGGGCCGCAGCCCTCGACGACCGCGGCAGGCGCATCGCCGAGACCAGCGTGCAGTTCGGCGCCGGCGACACGCAGGCGACCGGCAGCTTCCCCGTTCCCTTCGAGCTTCGCAACGATTTCTCCGCCATCATGCTCGAAGGCGAGAACCATGCCGCCGGCATCCGCGTGCTCGACGAGAACTCGAAGCGCCGCCGCGTCGGCCTGATCTCGCAGGGCGAGGGCGACCAGGGCCAGCCGTTGCTCTCTCCGCTCTACTACATCACCCGAGCGCTGCAGCCCTTCGCCGACCTGATCGAGCCGCGCAGCGCCGACCTCGCCGAGGCGATCCCGCAGCTCCTGCGGCAGCGGCCGGCGATGATCGTCATGGCCGATGTCGGCACGATGCCGGATACGGCGCGCGAGGCACTGATCGAGTGGATGAACGAGGGCGGCACGCTCGTCCGCTTCGCCGGCTCGCGCCTGGCGGCCGCCGAATATGACGAGGAGCTGCTGCCGGTGCGCCTGCGGATCGGCGAGCGTGCCCTCGGCGGGACGATGTCCTGGACCGAGCCGCAGCCGGTCGCCGAGTTCCCCGACAACGGTCCCTTCGCCGATCTCGCCTCGCCGGAGGAGGTGACGGTGACGCGGCAGGTGCTTGCCGAACCTTCGGCCGACATCGGCGAGCGCACATGGGCACATCTGGCCGACGGCACCCCGCTGGTCACCGGCGCGCGGCGCGGCGACGGTACGCTGGTGCTCTTCCATGTGCCCCCGGAAGCGACATGGTCGAACCTGCCGATTTCCGGTACATTCGTCGAGATGCTGAGGCGCGTCGTACAGCTCTCGCGCAACCAGGGACGCATCGAGGCGGCGGCCGACGGGACGGCCGGCACGCTGGCGCCCTACCGGATGATCGCGGCCGACGGGCAACTCGTTCCGCCGGGCTCAGAGGCCCAGCCGCTGCCGGCCGGCGGCGCCGTGCCGGTCACGCTCGAGCATCCGCCCGGCCTCTACGGCACCCAGGACGGCGTCACGGCGCACAACCTGCTGTCGCCGGATGCCGTCTTCACGCCGCTCGAACGGCCGCAATTCGATGCACCCGTCGTCGAGGCGAGCTATGCCTTCGACGAGTCGGTCGATTTGCGCGGGCCACTGGTGGCGCTCGCGCTCGTCCTGATGGCGCTCGATACGCTTGCCGTGCTCTGGCTCGGCGGCAGGCTCCGCGGACGCAGGCGGCTCGGAGGCCGCGCAGCGGCAGCCGGCCTCGCATTCGTCCTGGTCGCGTCGCTCTACGGTGGTTCGGGTCCGGCCGTCGCACAGGAGGCGGAAAGCTCCGCTCCGCCGCCCGAAGAGCAGGTCAGCGACGAGGAGGCAGTCGCGGCGATCAGCGAGACGCGCATCGCCTATGTCGTCACCGGCAATTCGGCGATCGACTCGGTGAGCCGGGCGGGCCTCGCCGGCCTGTCGCAATTCCTGATCGAGAAGACGGCGCTGGAGCCCGGCGATCCGGCCGGCGTCGACATCGAGACCGACGAGCTTTCCTTCTATCCGCTGATCTACTGGCCGGTCGATCCCGGAGCAGCACTTCCGTCGGAGGCCGCCCTTGCGCGCGTCGATGCCTATATGCGGCAGGGCGGCACGGTGCTCTTCGACACGCGCGACCAGTATTCCTCCGGCCTGGATGCCAACTCGGCCAGCCCCTCGACCATGCGGCTGCGCGAGATCCTGGCCTCGATGAACGTGCCGCCGCTGGAGCCGGCGCCCGAGGACCACGTATTGACCAAGGCCTTCTACATCATGCCGGACTTTCCCGGCCGATACAGCGGCAGCCCGCTCTGGGTCGAGGCTTCGCTGAGCGCCACCAGCAGCCGGGACCGGCCCGTGCGCACCGGCGACGGGGTCAGCCCGATCATGATCACCGCGAACGATTTCGCCGGCGCCTGGGCCATCGACAGGAGCGGGGCGCCGCTCTATCCGACCGTGCCGGCCGACCCGATGCAGCGCGTCTATGCCTATCGCGCCGGCGTCAACATCATGATGTACATGCTGACCGGCAACTACAAGTCCGACCAGGTGCATGTGCCGGTCATCCTGGAGCGGCTGGGACAATAGCGTCATGAACTGGTCCCTGAGCTTCGAGCCGCTTCTGTCCTGGCCCATCCTGGCGCTGGTGCTGCTGCCCGTCCTCGTCCTTGCCGTGATCGGGCTGGCGCTGCGCCAGCGCGGCGCCTGGATCCGGCTTGCCGCCTTCGCGGCGCTGGCGCTGGCGCTGGTCAACCCGGTCCTGCTCGACGAGGATCGCGATCCGCTGAAAAGCGTCGTCGCGCTGATCGTCGACCGCAGCCAGAGCCAGGAGATCGGCGAGCGCGGGGAGACCACGGACCGGGCGCTGGAAGCGCTTCAGGCGCGGCTGCAGCGCTTCGACCAGTTCGACGTCCGCGTGGTCGAGACCGGCCGCGCCGAAGCCGCCGAGGAGCGCGCCCAGACACGGCTCTTCGATGCCGTCGACTCGGCCTTCCGCGACGTTCCGCCGTCGCGCATCGCCGGCTCGATCATGATCACCGACGGACAGGTGCATGACGCCCCTCCCCTCGAGGACGCGCCTGCCGCGCCGCTGCATGTCCTGGTGACCGGCGAGGAGGGCGAGCGCGACCGGCGGATCAGGCTGGAGCAGGCGCCGCGCTTCGGCATCGTCGGCCGCCCGGTCGAGCTCACCTACCGCGTCATCGACACGGACGATGAGGAGACCGCCCCGGTCGACGTGCGGGTGATGGTCAATGGCGATCTCGTCTCGGTCGAGCGAGCCATACCCGGCCAGAAAGCAGTGGTCGAGCTGGTGACCCCCAATGCCGGGCGCAACATAATCGAGTTCGCCATCGACAACGTTCCCGGCGAGATCACCGACGTCAACAACCGCACCATCGCCGTGCTCGACGGCATCCGCGAGAATCTGCGCGTGCTGCTGGTCTCCGGCGAGCCGCATGCGGGCGAGCGGACCTGGCGCAACCTGCTCAAATCCGACGCCTCGGTCGATCTGGTGCATTTCACCATCCTGCGACCGCCCGAAAAGCAGGACGGCACGCCGATCAACGAACTGTCGCTGATCGCCTTCCCGACGCGCGAGCTGTTCGTGGAAAAGATCGACCAGTTCGATCTCATCATCTTCGACCGCTACCAGCACCGCGACGTGCTGCCGATCCTCTACTACGACTACATCGCCGAATATGTCGAAAAGGGCGGCGCGCTGCTGATCGCGGCCGGACCCGAATATGCCGGCGAGCAGTCGATCTCGCAGACGCCGCTGATGTCGGC
>CAYYZC010000069.1:0-12566 GCA_964475605.1 uncultured Chelativorans sp. | reverse complement strand
GGAGGCCAATGTGCGCATCGACACCTATCGCGCCTCGGGCGCAGGCGGCCAGCACGTCAACACCACCGATTCGGCGGTGCGCATCACCCATCTGGCCAGCGGCATCGTCGTCGCCTGCCAGGCCGAGCGCTCGCAGCACAAGAACCGCGCCAAGGCATGGGACATGCTGCGCGCGCGCCTATACGAGGAAGAGCTGAATACGCGCGATGCGGCCGCCAATGCCACCGAGGCCTCCAAGAGCGATATCGGCTGGGGCCACCAGATCCGCTCCTACGTGCTCCAGCCCTACCAGATGGTGAAGGATCTGCGCACCGGCGTCGAGAGCCCCAGCCCCGGCGACGTCCTCGACGGCGACCTCGACGACTTCATGAAGGCGGCGCTGTCGCAGAGGATCGAGGATGGAGCCGGACAGCCGGTGGAAGACATCGAGTAGTTAGGCAATCGGCAGATCGGCAATAGGCAATCGGGAAAGAGCCTCTTCCGACTGCCTATTGCCGACCTGCCGACTGCCGCTCTTCACAACAGATCAGCGATCTTTCGTCCGGCCTTCAGAAACTTCAACGGATCGACGGCCTTGCCGTCGCGGCGGACCTCGTAGTGCAGATGCGGGCCGGTCGAGCGTCCGGTGCTGCCGACGAGCCCGACTGCTTCGCCCACGGAGATCTCGTCGCCGACGCCGACGATGATCTTGCTCATATGGGCATAACGCGTGCTGAGCCCGTTGCCATGGTCGATCTCGACCATCTTGCCATAGCCGCCGTTCCAGCCCGCCGCCTTGACGATGCCTTCGCCGGTGCTCAGCACCGTCGTTCCCGACGTGGCGCGGAAATCCATGCCCGAATGCATGGCCGGCCGGCCGATGATCGGATCGCGCCGCACCCCGAACGTGCTCGAGACGGAGCGGCCGGGGGCGGGATTGTGGATCGGCAGCGCCTTTGCCTGGCTCTTGACCCATTCGAGCCGGTCGAGAGCCTCGTCGAGCCCGCGCACGCGCTCCTCGAAGAACTGGTCCTCCGAGACCGGAAGGAGCGGCCCTCCGAGAGCGCTTTCCCCGGCCTCGACGGCGAGCCCGGCGGCGGCGAGCGCATCGCCGATCTGCGTGGCAGTCTGGTGGACGCTGTCGGTGAGCGCGTCGACGCGGCTTATCTGCTCGCTCTCTATGCGCCGCAGCGACCGGTTGATGGCGACGAAGATCTTGTCGGCCTTGTCGGCGGACGATTGCACCGATGCCGCCTGCGCCTGTCCGGGCCAGAAGGATGCGGTGGCAGGCGAGGGCAGGAGCTGAAGGCTTTCCAGTCCGGCGAACTTCTCCAGGGCGCCCGAGGCCGTGCCGGCATGCCGGGCGCGCAATTCGGGCCGCGCCTCCGGAACCGGCGCGTCGTCCGGCAGCCCGTCCTCCGAGGTGCCGCGCAACCGTTCCAGCACCGGCCCGAGGCGGCCCTGCCGTTCCGTCAGCTCGCTCTGGCGCTCGATCAGCTCGGTGACCTTGTTCTCCATGAGCTGCTGGTCGAGCAACTGGCGGCTGGTGATGCGGTCGACCTGCGCCCTGAGCTGCGAGATGCGGTCCTCATAGGCCTGCTGCATGCGCGCCTGGCGCGCCATCGAGGCACCGATCAAGTCGTCGCGCAGGACGAGATAGCTCGTCGCCGCCAGATAGCCGATCGCGATCGCGGCCAGCATCGAGCCGCAGAGCGCGGCCACCCAGGGCCGGACCGTGAAATGTCTGATCTGGTCGCCGCGCGCAATGATGACCGTATGCGGCTCCTTGCGCTTGCCGAAGACCGAAGCTTGCCGAACACCGTTCACGACGCCACCCGATCGAGCATGAAGTCGGGCGATTACACCTTGTTAGGGTTAACAAAGCTTTGTGGCAGGCATCGAACGGCGATCAGGCGAGTTCCCTGACCGCCTCCAGCACCTCCTCCGCATGGCCCGGCACCTTGACCTTCGGCCAGATGCGGACGATCCTGCCGTCCTTGCCGATCAGCAGGGTGGTGCGCTCCACGCCCATATATTTGCGGCCATACATGCTTTTCTCGACCCAGACCCCGTAGCGCTGCAGCACCTCCTTCGCCTCGTCGGAGGCGAGCCTGACGGTAAGCTCGTGCTTGGCCTTGAACTTGTCGTGCTTCTTGACGCTGTCGGGCGACATGCCGATCAGCACCGCGCCCAGCCTGTCGAATTCCGGCTTGAGGGTGGAGAAGGCGATCGCTTCGGCAGTGCATCCGCTGGTGTCGTCCTTCGGATAGAAGAACAAGACCACGATCTTGCCCTTCTCTGCGGCCAGTGAGACCGTCTGTCCGCCATCGCCGGGAAGTTCAAAGGCCGGTGCCGCCGCGCCTGTTTCGATCCTGTCCATCAATCGCGCCCCTGCTTGCAGTTTATGCTGTCGACAGGCGGGTTATAGTGCCACAACACGATTCGTCCATATTCCGGAGTTGCCAGAAAGCGCGGTGCCCAACGAACGTCCCCAGCATGAGAAGGTTCGTTTCCACAGGCGGGAGATAAAAAGCCTCGACGCCTATCCGTCGGCAGGCGAGGCGGCCCCCCTGACGACGTCGCGGCCGCCCTGGGGTCGCTACCTGCGCATCGCGCTATTCTCGATCCTGGGCGTGCTTCTTCTCGGCACCGTCGCCATCCATGCGATCTCCACCTCCGGCATCGGCAAGGAACGGCTCCGGCTGCTCGCGCAGCAGGCGATCACGCGGGCGCTGGGCGAGGAGATCACCGCCTCGATCGACGGGCTGAGCCTGTCATTCGACAGCAGCCGGTTTCTCGCCCTCAATCTGCATGACGTAGCGGTGGTGTCGCCGCGCTCGCAGGCGCTGCTGATGAGCGCCTCGTCGATGAAGTTCGGCCTCAATTTCGGCGCCCTGCTCGCCGGACGGCTGGAGCTCGGCAGCGCCAGGTTCGAAACGGCCGAGCTTCACGCCTCCGCGCTGCCCGATCGCGACGGCCCGCATCCGGTCGCGCATCTCCTCGATGACCGGGGCCTGCTCGACCCGCAGCGCACCATGCGCGCCCTTTTCGCGTCCCTGCACGACCTGCTCGACCTCGTCCAGCGCAACGGCATGAAGGTCCGTCTGGCCGATATCGACCTCCATCTCGGCGAGCCCGGGGAGCGCGACCCGGTCGAGATCGTCAGCGCCACGCTGCGGACGCCGAAACCGGGCTCGATCGAGTTCGAGGCCGATGTCGAGACCGGCTGGCGCGCGGTCCATGTGACCGGGCGGGCCATGCGCGGCGATGGCGGGCTCATAGACGAGATCGCCATCACCGCCACCTCGACCACGCCCGATGACGACCCGCTCTATGTCGCCGCAATCGAGGAGGGCTCGTCGGTAGGGTCCTTCGACGTGACCCTCACCGGCCGCGAGATCGAGGAGGGGAAGGGCAATCTGCTCCTTTACGGCGACGTCAGGGACATCGTGCTCGATTTCCGCGACGGCGACCGCCTGCCTCTGGATCTGGAGCTGCAGGCCTCGGTGCTGCCCGGATACGAGAAGGTGGAGGTGGAAAATGCCCGCGTCACCTCCGGCGCCTCGGTGATCGAGCTGAACGGCGCGGTCGGTCCGGCGCCCGAGGAGGCCGGGGCGGAGCCCGAATACCGGTTCGAATTCGTCAGCAACGGCTCGACCCTGGCCCAGAGCGATGTGCCGGGCGATCCGATTCCCTTCGTGTCGCGTGTCGCGGGACGGTTCGCAGCCGGTCTCGACGTGCTCGATGTCGACGAGATAGCGCTTCGGACGCGCTCCGGCGAGGTCTCCGGCCATGCCCGCGTGACCCGCGAGGAGGGGCTGTCGCCCGGCGTCATGCTGGCGCTCGATGCAAGCGACATCCCGGTAGACGAGGCGGTGCGGCTGTGGCCGTGGTTTTCCGCGCGCGGCGCCAGGGCATGGGTGATCGAGAACATGACCGGCGGGCACGTCACCACCGGGCGCATCGACCTCGACGTCCCGCCCGGGCGCATCGGCAACGGCGTGCCCTTCGGGCCGGAGGAGATATCGGGGCGTTTCATGCTCGAAGAGGGCGCCTTCGCGATCGCCGGCACCATCCCGCCGATGCATCATGCCGACGGCACGATCGCGTTTGCCGGCCGCGACGTCGACATCGGTCTCGCCTCGGGCCGCGTCACCATGGAAGGCTATGGCGAGGTGCTCGCATCCGCCGGTACCATGACGATCCGCCCAGAGCGGAACCGGCCGCTGATCGCCGATCTCGACATCTCGATCGAGGGGCCGGCGGCCGCCGTGCTGGCGCTCGCCGAGCAGGAGCCGATCGATGTCGACGACCATCTCGACATCGCCGCGCACGAGGTCAGCGGCCAGGTCAGCGGCAGCGTCAGCACCCAGGTGCCGCTGCAAAAGGGCATTCCCTTCGACGGGCTGAGCTGGCGCGTCGCCCTCGACTATGCGGACCTGGCGCTCGCCAGGCCGTTCGAGGGCCAGCAGGTGACGGAGGCTAGGGGCACCATCGTCGTCGATCCCCAGAAGGCGGTGATCGACGCCGATGCCATGCTCAACGGTGCGCCGGCCGAGTTGGCGCTGGTCGAGCCGCTGGCGGCCGAGGTGGAGCGCAGCCGCAACATCTCCGTCACCCTCAACGATGCCGCGCGCAACGCGATCGCGCCCGGCCTCGACCCGATCATCTCTGGAACGGCTGCGGTCAGGCTGGAGGAGATGGCCGAAGAAGGGCGCATGATCAGCGCCGATCTCAGGAGTTCGACGGTCTCGCTGCCGTGGATCGGCTGGAGCAAGGGGGCCGGCGTTCCCGCTGAGGCGAGCTTCGCCATGGCCTTCACGGGCGACACGACGCGCCTCAGCGACTTCAGCCTGAAGGGCGAAACCTTCGGAATGGTTGGAGATATCGCGCTCGACGACGGCGAGTTGCAGCGCGCCAGGTTCGACAATGTGCGCCTCAACCGCGGCGACGATTTCTCCGTCGATTTGAGCCGGCAGGGCGGCGGCTATGCGATCCGCATCCGCGGCAAGTCCGTCGACGTGCGTTCGGTGATCAAGCTGATGAGCGCCGATTCCGGGAAAGCCGCCGCGAATGTGGAGGGCACGCCGATCACGCTCGACCTCGAGGTCGACGCCATGGCCGGCTTCCATGGCGAGGTGTTCCGCGGCGTGACCATGAGCTATGCCGGAACCGGCACGGTCGTCGACAGGCTCGACTTTTCCGCCGTCACCTCCTCCGGCCGGCCGGTCACCTTCACCGACGGGCGCCGGGACGGCCAGCGCTCGATCCGCATGCAGTCGGCCGATGCAGGCGCCGTCCTGCGCTTTCTCGACATCTATGAGCGCATGGAAGGCGGGCAGATCTCGCTCAGCCTCGCCGGCGTCGGCGGCGGACCGCTGCGCGGCCAGATCGATGCGCGCGACTTCGTGCTCGTCAACGAGCCGCGGCTGGGCTCGATCGTCTCCTCGCCGCCGACGGGCCGCGGCCAGTCGCTGCACCAGGCCATGCGCGGCGAGCTCGACGCCTCGCGCGTCTCCTTCTCGCGCGGCTTCACGGCGCTGGAGAAGGGCACCGGCTACCTGACGCTCGACAACGGCATATTGCGCGGGCCGCTGGTCGGCGCCAGCTTCCAGGGCACGCTCTACGATCCGGCCGGCAACATGTCGATGACCGGTACCTTCATGCCGGCCTACGGCCTCAACCGCATCTTCGGCGAGATCCCGATCATCGGCCAGATCCTCGGCAACGGCAACGAGCGGGGCCTGATCGGCATCACCTTCAAGCTGTCGGGGGATGCCGGCGATCCGCAGTTGCAGGTCAACCCGCTCTCCGCGATCGCGCCCGGCATCTTCAGGTCGGTCTTCGAGTTCCGCTGAGGCGGCGGGCATCGTGCCTTCGGCGGTGCTTGCCTGTATGATCCCGTCATGAGCGAATCAAAATCCATGATCCTCGGCGTGGCCGGCACGAAGCTCTCGCCCGACGAGCGCGCCCTGCTGCGCGACGAGCGGCCATGGGGCTTCATCCTCTTTTCCCGCAACATCGCGGAGGAAAGCCAGCTCCGCGATCTCGTCGCCTGGCTGCGCGACTGCGTCGACGACGAGGAAGCGCCGGTGCTGGTCGATCAGGAGGGCGGGCGCGTGCAGCGCCTGCGCCCGCCGCTGGCCGGCAGATATCCGCCGGCGGCCGAGATCGGCCGGCTCTTCGCCGGGAACGAGGAGCAGGGCGTGCGCGCCGCCTGGCTGATATCGCGCCTCCACGCCTTCGATCTCGGGCGCTACGGCATCGACGTCGATTGCCTGCCGGTGCTCGACGTGCCGGTGCCGGGCGCCCATGACGTGATCGGCGACCGTGCCTATTCGCAGGATGCCGGGATCGTCTCGGTGCTCGGCCGCGCCGCGGTCGACGGGCTGATGGCGGGCGGCGTCGTGCCGGTCGTCAAGCATATCCCCGGGCACGGCCGCGCTTTCGCCGACAGCCACAAGGAGCTGCCGACGGTGACCGCCCCGCTCGACGAGCTTCGCGCGCGCGACTTCGTTCCGTTCCAGGCGCTGCGCGATGTCCCGATGGCGATGAGCGCCCATGTCGTCTTCACCGCGCTCGATCCGGCCGCGCCGGCGACGATCTCGCCCAGGGTGGTCGAGGAGACGATCCGCGGCGAGATCGGCTTCGACGGGCTGCTGATGAGCGACGACGTCTCCATGGAGGCGCTTTCTGGGGATTTCGCGACCCGCACCAGGCGGATAGTTGAAGCCGGCTGCGATCTCGTCCTTCACTGCAATGGTCGTTTCGAGGAGATGCGCGACGTGGCGAGGGCGGCGAACGAGCTGACGGGAAGATCGCGGGAGCGGGCCGAGCGTGCGCGCGCCGCCCGCAATGGCGTCGACGGATCGGACGAGGCGGAGCTTCGCGCGGAGTTCGCCGGTCTCTTCGAGGTGGTCGCCTGAGGATCATGGCTTGAGCGCGGCAGCCAACCACAGGACCGTACGGGGAACCGGCAGGCAGGCTCCGATGGAGGAGCTGTGGTCTGAGCACGAGGACGCGCGTTCGACCTCCGACCCGTCGCTGGTGGTCGACGTGTCGGGTTTCGAGGGTCCGCTCGACCTGCTGCTCCATCTGGCGCGCAACCAGAAGGTCGACCTGGCGCGCATCTCCGTGCTTGCCCTGGCCGAGCAGTATCTCGTCTTCGTGGAGCGGGCCCGCGCGCTCAGGCTGGAGCTTGCGGCGGACTATCTGGTGATGGCCGCATGGCTCGCCTTCCTCAAGTCGAAGCTGCTGATCCCGAAGCAGCCGAACGAGGAGGGCCACAGCGGCGAGGAGCTTGCCGCCATCCTGCAGTTCCGGCTGAAGCGGCTGGAGGCGATGCGCGATGCCGCGACCCGTCTCGTCAACGGCAACCGGCTCGGCCGCGACGTATTCGCCCGCGGCATGCCGGAGACGGTGGTGGTGGAGCGGCGCAGCCGCTATTCGGCGACGCTCTACGACCTGCTGACCGCCTATGCCGGGCAGCGCCAGCGGCGAGCCGTCACCAATGTGCACATCGCGAAGCGCGGCGTCTGGTCGCTCAAGGAGGCGCGCGGCGTGCTCATGCGCCTGATCGGCGAGATCGGCGACTGGACCGCGCTCGACGCCTTCCTAATCGCCTATGCGGTGCCGCGCGAGCAACGCGTGACCGCGGTCGCCAGCTCCTTTGCGGCGAGCCTCGAACTGGTGCGCGAAGGCGCGCTGGAGGTCCGGCAGGACCAGGCGTTCGCGCCGCTTTTCATCCGCAGCCGGGAAGCGGCGGCACGGGCGGGTTCCATCCGCGAGGACGAGCAATGATCCATGAAAACGGCGGCAATGTCGTTCCCTTCGCGCTCGACGAGGAGCAGGAGGAGCATCATCATCTGGAGAATCCTGCCGAGCGGCTCCATCTCGGCGAGCTGATGCGCATGGCCGAGGCAATCGTCTTTGCTTCCGCGGAGCCGGTATCGGCGCGGGCGCTCGCGGCGCGGCTGCCCGAGGGTGCCGACGTGGCGCGCGCCATGAACGAGCTGCAGCGCGTCTACGAGAAGCGCGGCGTCAATCTGGTCCGGGTCGGCGACGGCTGGGCCTTCCGCACCGCCGGCGATCTCGCCTTCCTGATGAGCCGCGACGCGGTCCAGCAGAAGAAGCTGTCGCGCGCCGCCCTCGAAGTGCTGGCGATCATCGCCTACCACCAGCCGGTGACGCGGGCCGAGATCGAGGAGATTCGCGGCGTCGAGACATCCAAGGGCACGATCGACACGCTGATGGAGACCGAGTGGATCCGCATGCGTGGCCGCCGCCGGACGCCGGGCCGCCCGGTCACCTACGGCACGACGGAGGGTTTCCTCGACCATTTCGGCCTCGAGGAGCTTCGCGACCTGCCGGGGCTCGACGAGCTCAAGGGGGCAGGCCTGCTGTCGTCGCGCATGCCGACCAATTTCGACGTTCCGCAGCCGCCGGCCGACCCGGACCTGCTCGCCGAGGACGAGGACCCGCTGACCGATATCGACCTAGAGGAGCTCGGCTTGTTGACACCCCGCATCGAGGATGATTGACCGTCCCCGAGCCGAAGCGCCGGCGACAAGCGAAGGGAAGACGAGCCATGTCCGCGCATGCCAGGGGCGCGACGCGGGTCACCGCGGGGGTGAGTTTTGCCGCCCGGCTCGCCTTCGAACGCATCAGCCATGAGTATGGCCCGCAGGCCGTCACGCTGCGCGACGTCACGCTGGCGGCCGAGCCCGGCGAGGTCCTGTGCCTGCTCGGCCCTTCGGGCTCCGGCAAGACGACGCTCCTGCGCATCGCCGCCGGCATCGAGGCGCAGACGCGCGGCCGCGTCCTGCTCAACGATCGCGAGATCGCCGGGCCGGAGGTCTTCCTGCCGCCGGAGAAACGCTCGATCGGCCTCGTCTTCCAGGATTTCGCGCTCTTCCCGCATCTCACCATCCTCGACAACGTCCGGTTCGGGCTGACGGCGCTGTCGCGCGAGGAGGCGCGCCGCGAAGCGCTGATCGCGCTCGAGCGGGTGGGTCTCGCCGGCTATGCCGACGCCTTTCCGCATGTGCTTTCGGGCGGCGAGCAGCAGCGCGTGGCGCTGGCCCGCGCAATCGCGCCGCGCCCGGCCGTGCTGTTGATGGACGAACCCTTCTCCGGCCTTGATTCGCGGCTCAAGGACAGCGTGCGCGCCGAGACGCTCGACACGCTGCGCCACAGCCGCGCCACGGCGATCGTCGTCACCCACGATGCCGAGGAGGCGATGCGCATGGGCGACCGAATCGCGCTGCTCAGGGACGGCCGGCTCGTGCAGGCGGGCACGGCGCAGGAGCTCTACAGCAGCCCGGCCGACCTCTTCGCCGCCGGCTTCTTCTCCGAGCTCAATATCCTGAGCGCCCGCGTTTCGTCGGGAGAGCTCGACACGCCGCTCGGGCGCTTCGAGGCGAGGGGGCATGCGGAGGGCGCCGCGGCGCAGCTCGCGCTGCGCCTTTCGGCCTTCGACCTGTCGGAGAAGGGCGGAGATATCCAGGCCCGCATCCTGTCGCGCCGCTTCCTCGGCGTGGTCGAGCTGGTCGAGCTCGCGGTCGACGGACTGGACGTGCCGTTGCGCGCCCGCGTGCGATGCGGCGCTTTGTCCGGGTCGCGACGCGAAATTTGGCTCACCGTGAGGCGGTCTGACGTGCTTGTGTTTGAAAGCGTCGAAGAAAACACATAAGTCTGTCACCGGGAAACATTCGAGAGAGAGTAGAACATGGGTTCCTTTTCCATCTGGCACTGGCTGATCGTTCTGGTGGTGGTGCTGCTTCTGTTCGGCCGCGGCAAGATCCCCGAGCTGATGGGCGACCTCGCCAAAGGCATCAAGAGCTTCAAGAAAGGCATGAACGACGACGAGGAGGCCGAGGCCCAGCGCACCGTCGAGCATCGTTCCGACGAGACCGTATCGGCCGCCGACAAGCAGAAGGCCGGCAAGCCGTCGTCCTGAGACTGATCTGCGCGTCGGAACGAGATAGCCATGTTCGACATCGGTTGGGCTGAAATGCTCGTGATCGCGATCGTGCTGATCGTGGTCGTGGGGCCGAAGGATTTGCCGAAAATGCTGCGCACATTCGGCAAGACGACAGCCAAGATGCGCGGCATGGCGGGCGAGTTCCGCAAGCAGTTCGACGAGGCGATGAAGGAGGCCGAGCTCGAGGACCTCAAATCGATCGCCAAGGACGCCCGCAAGCTCAATCCGGCCAGCGACATCAAGAAAGCGCTGTCGCCGGTGGAGAAGGCAGCGCAGGACGTGCGCGCCGGCCTCGACAAGGCGATGAAGCCCGACGCGCCGAAGCCGGCTTCCGCCGAGCCGAAGCCCGCCGCTCCGCTCAAACCGGGCGCGGCCGCGATGCCGGGCGAGACGGCCACCAAGACCGCCCCGGGCAAGCCTGCCGCCGTCGCGGCGACCAAGCCGAACGGCAGCGCGGCGCCGGCCGTGAAGCCGGCCAGGACCGCCGCCAAGCCAGCCGCCGCCAGGAAGGCATCCTCCAGGACCCCGGCGGCTAAACCCAAGACCGCGGCAAAGGCGCCGGCGGCATCGAAGGCGGCACCGCAACCGGCGCCGAAGCGCACGGCCACGGCGCGCAAGGCGGCGGCGCCCAAATCCGGTGGAGACGCATCGTGAGCGCCGAGGACGACGAGATCGACAAGTCGTCGGCACCGCTGATCGAGCACCTGATCGAGCTGCGCTCGCGGCTCATGTGGTCGCTGTTCGCCTTCTTCATCGCCTTCCTGGTCTGCTTCTTCTTCGCCAAGCCGATCTTCAATTTCCTGGTGCTTCCGTTCCAGTGGGGGAGCCAGTGGGCGGGGCTCGCCGCCGATCAGGTCGACCTGATCTATACGGCGCCGCAGGAATTTTTCTTCACCCAGATCAAGCTCGGCATGTTCGGCGGCATCGTGCTCGCCTTTCCGATCATCGCCACGCAGCTCTACCGCTTCGTCGCGCCCGGCCTCTACCGCAACGAGCGTGCGGCCTTCCTGCCCTTCCTGGTCGCCTCGCCGGTGCTGTTCCTGATCGGCGCGGCGCTGGTCTATGCCTTCTTCATGCCGATGGTGATGTGGTTCTTCCTGTCGATGCAGCAGATCGGCCCCGACCAGGAGATCCAGATTTCGCTGCTGCCGCGCGTCTCGGAATATCTCGGCCTGATCATGACGCTGATCCTGGCCTTCGGCCTGGTGTTCCAGCTTCCGGTGGTGACGACGCTGATGGTGCGGACCGGGCTGATCGACTCCGCCTGGCTGATCGACAAGCGCAAATGGGCGATCGTCCTCGCCTTCGTCGTCGCCGCCGTGCTCACCCCGCCGGATCCGGTGAGCCAGATCGGCCTCGCCTTGCCCACCGTCCTGCTCTACGAGCTGTCGATCTGGCTGGCCAAGCGGATCGAGCGCCAGCGCCGCGAAGGCGAAGCCGCGCAAGACAATCCGGAAGACGAAGCCGCGGACGCCAATCCGGCCGAGTAGGCAAAGCCCGACCGGCTTCCTCGTCGCCCAAGGCTTCTCCCTTGCGTCGGTTCCGTTTGCGGGCTACCCCCTTCGCGCCTCCGCGACTGAAGGACGTTTTCGGCATGCTCGACATCAGATGGATTCGCGAAAACCCGCAGGCGCTCGCCGATGCGCTGGTGAGGCGCGGCCAGACGGAAGCCGATGCGCGCTCGACCGTCGAGGCTATCATCGACAGGGACGAGGCGCGCCGGGCCCATCTGACCGAGCTCCAGCAGGCGCAGGAGCGGCGCAACGCCGCCTCGAAGGAGATCGGCAACGCGCTGCGCGCCGGCGATTCGGCCGCGGCCGAGAAGCTCAAGGCCGAAGTCGCCTCGATCAAGGAATTCGTCCAGTCGGGCGAGGCCAGGGAGCGGGAGCTCGACGCCGCGCTTGAAGGCGTGCTCGCCGTCGTCCCCAACATACCGTTGCCCGATGTGCCGGTCGGCAAGGACGAGAGCGACAATGTCGAGGTCAGGCGGGTCGGCGAGGCGAGACGGCCGAACTGGGCGAGGGAGCATTTCGAGCTCGGCGAGGCGCTCGGCCAGATGGATTTCGAGCGCGCGGCGAAGATTTCGGGCGCCCGCTTCACGGTGCTCAGCGGGCAGCTTGCAAGGCTCGAACGCGCGCTCGGCCAGTTCATGCTCGACCTGCACACGAGCGAGCACGGCTACACCGAAGTCCAGCCGCCGCTGCTGGTCCGCGACGAAGTCCTCTACGGCACCGGGCAACTGCCGAAATTCGAGGAGGATCTTTTCTTCGTGCAGCATGGCGAGGGCCGGCTCGGCCTCATCCCGACCGCCGAGGTGCCGCTGACGAACCTCGTGCGCGAGGAGATCGTCGCACATGAATCGCTGCCGCGCCGCTATACCGCGCTGACGCCCTGCTTCCGCTCCGAGGCCGGCTCGGCCGGGCGCGACACGCGCGGCATGCTGCGCCAGCATCAGTTCTATAAGGTCGAACTCGTCTCGATCACTGACCAGGAAAGCTCGCTCGCCGAGCACGAGCGCATGACCGAATGCGCCGAGGCGGTGCTGAAGAAGCTGGAACTGCCGTTCCGCACGGTGGCGCTGTGCACCGGCGACATGGGCTTCGGT
>CAYYZC010000068.1:0-12577 GCA_964475605.1 uncultured Chelativorans sp. | reverse complement strand
GGCGTAGATGGGATCCCCCCGTTCCGTGAGATCGATCACCACGACATGCCGGATGCGCCACTCGGCCCGCAGCTCGGCGAGGAAGCCGGCCGCGATCGGCGCGCCGATGAGAACAAGATGGTCGACGAACCCGCCGTGACGACGGGCGTACTTGATGGCGACCTGGGCCACGATCAGCGAGCCGTAGGAGTAGCCGACCAGGTTGAACTGGGGACCGCTCATGCCGTAGTCCTCCAGCCCCATCGCCAGATCCGGTACCTCCCCGCTGCGCAGAAGCTCGACGCCGAGCAGGGCATCGACCATGCGGCGCGGGTCCACATCCCATTCCGGCGCGATCTGCCATCGGGTCCGGTTCCCCAGCGCCGGGACGGCAATCCCGGCCTCGCCGAAAGCTGCCACCGTATCGGCCAGATAATCGCCGGCAAGCCCCGCGCCACCGAAGAAATACGTCCCGCGCCGCGGCAGCAGGTCGGCGTAGCTGGACGTTTCCAGGGTCGCCAGCCGGAACGCGCTCCGTCCCGTCGTCACGTGACCGCAGTTCGCGGCGTTCCCCGCCCGGCACACCGGCTGACCGGCGACCCGGTACCAGGACTCACCCTCCACCATGACGGGCGCGGCATGCATGCCGTCCCCATGCCCTTCGACCGCGTCCCCGACCACCACGACGGGATGCCCGTCGATCCGGTACCAGGGCGCCGTCTCGGCGCGTTGCGCGCCGCCCGCCGCATCGAGCCCCCGGACCGCCACACCCGCGCTCATTGCTGCACCGCTTCATAGTCGCCGGTCTGGACGACGTGGTTGGCGCTGACCTCTGTGATCCTGCCACCGGCCTGAAGCGTGATGTCGCGTTCGGCAACGACGTGCAGGTCCCGGCAGGCGATCTCGACCCCCCGCCCCCGGCGCAGGATGACGCGATGGCCGCCCTGCTGATCCTCATCGGTGAAGATGGCGACCTCACCCGGTTGCAATGTCGTGATCCGGTAGCGCCGGTCGGCGACCATCAGGGCGATGCCATGGGACCGGTCGCCGCCGATGAAGCCCACGGCCGCCTCGGCGCCCGGATGCGGGTGGGAGGTCCAGCCATAGGGCTCCAGGTGCTGCACCCCGTCCTTGGCCTCGCCCGCGAGCAGGGAGACCTGGACGATCTGGAGCTTGCCGGACTGCACCGCCGTGACCACGGCGCGCGCCAACAGCATTTGCAGGCCACGCTTCAGGGGCGCGGTCATCTTCGCGAGGGTCCGGGTATCCATGGTCAGTCGAACTCCACGATGGGCGGGGTCAGGACGGGTTCGCCCTTCTTCTTCCGCTTGGCCTGCGGCGTCTCGGGGATCAGGTCGTAGGCGGCCCGCGGCGCGACAGTGAGCGTGGCGATGGAACCGGCATCGGACAGGCTGTAGGTCACGGCCGAGATCAGCATGTCGAGGTCGAAGCCGATGATCGGGTCTCGTATCCGCACCAGCCGGTTCGGGACCCAGAGGGGGCCATCGGCCTGCCGCCAGCCCTGCACTGTATAGGTCGCCTCGTAGCTCTTGCCGGCCCGGTACGCCGCCTCCCAATGCGCCCGGTCCCGGGCCGTGCCGCCGTCGGGCTGGCCATCGGCCACCACGATGAGGGAGCGGCGCCGGCGGATGCTGTGGTCCTGCTGCCGGGCCTGCACCTGGGACGAGGTTGACGCCGCGATCGCGAGGTCGCCGAAGTCGACCGCCTCCGCCCCGCCCAGCTCGTCGTCATCACTCTTCGGCCGCTGGCCCTTGATGATGTACTCGGAATAGCGGTCCTTGAAGTCGAGCCCGGCCGAGCCCGTCAGAACGTTCTGCCCGACGACCAGGTCCGTGCCCGCCCGCTGCGTCCCTGCCCGGGTCAGCACCAGCCGGCCCTGCGCATCGTCGGTCGAGAGCAGCGCCCGCAGCTTCAGCATGCGGTCGATCGATTCGAAGACGCTCTCCCCCTGCTGCACCTGATGGTCCGCGACCGCCGCCCCGGTGTCGGTCTGGGTCACGACGGTGACGCCGTAGGGCTTCGCGAGGTCGGCCGCGACCTGCTCCACCTTCCGGCCCTTCCACTGGCCCGGCTCGTTGATGGCGGAGCAGTCCACGAGATCGGCCGTCTTCGAGCGCCCCTTCACCCCGACCGTCACCGACTGCGCGTCGTAGCTGATCGGCGTGGCGTCCACGTAGCCGGTCAGCACGAGATCGGAGCCGATATAGACGCGGCACCCGTCCCCCGGCCCGATCCGGCGGGGGATGTCCGAGCCGGGCCAGCGGTCGGTCACCGCCAGATCGAAGTCCCGCGCCTGCCGGTCCAGGCCGGCGGAGATGGAGACCGATTTCCAGCCGCCGTAGTCGGTGCCGTTGACCGTCAGCCGGACCCGGTTCTGTTCGTCGATCATGCCAGCACCTTCAACGGCTCGACCGGCACGAAACCCGGATGCCGGATCCGGTTCCGGGCGACGATCTCTTCATCCCGACCCGCGTCCTCGTAGAGGTCGTAGGCCAGCATGACGGCCGGCTGCACCGTCACCGGCCGGACGGTGCGCAGCCGGGCGGAGTCGGACGACCGCGCCGTGATGTCCCGAACTACGGCAACACGCAGGTCGGTCAGCGCCCGGAACGCCGGATCGCTGGTCGAGGGCCGGGACGCCTCCTGATCGATCTGGTCCGCCAGCCGGTCGCGAACCTGCACGGCGTCGTCATAGACGGGCCAGTCCACCGCCGCGACCGTCCGGGCCGACTGCACCAGGGCCGCCCGCCGGACCAACCCCGCGACCGCCTCCGAGTTGGCCGCCTGCTGCCGGCGCGCCGGCGTCGCCACGGTGTAGCTCGGAGCCGGCGGGGTGTAGGCCGCGACCTTGGACAGGGCGGCCAGCCGCGGCGCCGGCCCGGTATAGGCGCCCTCCGCAGAGGCCGGGGCCGGCGTGTAGCTGACCTGCCCATCGGCCTCGGTGTAGGTGCCCCCGGAGATGCCGCCGGAGCCGGTCCCGTCGAACGCCGCGAACAGCCCCATCATCCGCTGCGCCAGGGTCAGGGGCCTGCCGAACAGGCTGTTGACCTGCCCCAGCAGGCGGCGCGCCACCCCCGACCAGCCCGCCTGATAGAGCCCCAGCGCCGCAGCGGCCAGATCGATCGCGGAGGTCAGGTCCGCCAAGGCCCCCTCCGTCACGAAATCCGGCAGTCCGTCCAGGGTGAACCAGCCGGCGAAGTCCGTGCTACCGACGGTCGCCAGCGCGTCGGCCTTTTGCTCCAGGACGGAGGCGGTGTTCGCCCGCGCTGACGGGAACGCCAGCTCGCCCGCCTCGACGAAGGACAGGGAGAACCGGCACATCCCGCCTTCCCGGTCGCTGTGCGCGACCCGACACTCCCCGTCGGCGACCACCTGGAGGCTGCCGTAGTAGGGATGGACCAGCGCGCCAGGCCCCGCCTCCTCCACCGCGGCAAGGAGCCGGTCCCGGCCGGCCATGTAGTCCGCGCCGATGATATAGCCGGTGACGGAGAAGCGCCGCGTGGCCCGGCCGAGATCCTCGACATAGGGCTTGTCGCGCTGCGGATACTCGTGCACCTGGACGCGCCGGCCGGCCGAGAGGTCGTCCCCCTCGACATGGAACGGCACCCCGCGGAAGCTCGCGGGCTGAAGCTGGTCTCGCCATGCCATGGATCAGAACCCTAAAGCGGGAGAACGGTACCCGGCATCGACGTTGAAGGACGGCCCCTGCTTCGGGAAATCCGTCTCGACGCGCGAGCCCGGCGTCAGCCCGTTGATGTTGATGTCTACTGAGCCGCCGATCTTCTGGGTGCCGGCAGCCGCTGCCAGGACCGGGCTCGGGCCGGGCGCCGGAGCCTCGCCGCCCGAGAACTGCTGCCCCATACCACCAGCCGGCACCATCGCCTCGGCCACGGGCGCCGCCACGGCCGAAACCGCTGCACTCAGTCCGAGTTTGTCGAGGACCCAATCGGGCATCCAGGCCGTGAGGCCCTTGACGGCATCCGACAGCCAGGTGACGAGTTCGCCCCACTTCGCCTTGAAACCGTCCCACAGCGAGTTAACGACGGTGGCGCCGTAGGCCGCGAGATCGACCCCGGTCAGGTAGGCGATGAGGTCGTTGATCGCCTTGCCGATCAGATAGGTCGGATTGAAGGTCTTGATGAGTTCCCAGACCCCCGACACGAAGCCTTCATCGAAGGCGGCCCGGACCTCACCCCACAGGTTGCCGAACCAACCGGCGATGCCGTCCCAGTTGTCGTAGAGCGCATAGGCCGCCATACCCAGACCGGCCACGGCAGCGGCAACGCCTATGACCGGCAGCGCTGCGGCACCGAGCAGGCCAATGGCGCCGGCCGCTAGCGAGATCGCCCCAACGGCACCGCCGACGGCGCCGGCTATGCCGATGAAGGCCAGAGCGTATTTCGTCAGCGTCGGGTTCTGCTTCGCGAACTCGCCAACGGCACCGACCATCTTACCGAGCGGAACTAGCAGATCCTTCAAGATCGGAAGCACCGCATTGCCGAGGTTGATTTTCAAAGCGGTCCACTGGTTGCTGAATAGCTGGAGTTTGTTGGCCGTAGTATCCGCCTGGCCGTCATATTCCTTCTGCATTGCTCCGGCATATCGGGCGGCATCGCCAACCTTCAGGAAGTTTTCACCGAGCGCGTCCGTGTTGGTCAGCAGCGACGCGATCGCCCCAGCGCTCTCCGATCCGAAAATCTGCGTCAGGATGGGCGCCTGCTTATCAGGGGCCAACTTCTGGAGGGCCTTTAGCACTGTCTCGATAGCGCCGGTGGCGTCCTTCTGCATCGCCATGGCGAGCGTCGTGGTGCTGATACCAAGCGAGGCGAAAGCCTCCTTCGCAGACCTCGTGGCAGCGCTGCCCTTGGTCAGGCCGAGGATGAAGTTCTTCGTGGCAGTCGCCGCGACTTCGGACTCCGCTCCGGCCCCGACCATGGTGGCGCCCAGCGCCGCGACGTACTTGGCCGCTACGCCACCGACATCGCCAAGCGCGCCAACACGCCGGACGACGTCCGATATCTGCGCGGCATTGGCGGGGCTGGTGTTGCCGAGATAATTGATCTGGTCGGCAAGTTCCCGGACCTGCCCCTGATCCATTTTGAACGCAGTCCGAAACTTCGCCATCATCTCGCCGGCCTCGTCGGCCGTGATATCGAACGCGACCGCCATTTTCGCGGCATCCTCGGCGAAGCTCGCCAGTTCCCCCCGAGCAATTCCGGACTGACCGGCAGCGGCCACGATCTGCGCCAGCCCCTCGGCCGTGACTGGGATGCGCTTCGACATCTCCAGGATATCGTCGCGCATCTGCGCGAAGCCCTCCGGCGTCGGGAAGTCCACGACCTTCTTCACGCCCGCCATGGCGGACTCGAAGCCGATCGCATCCTGCGCCACCTGCTTAATGGCGAACGCCGATGCCAAGCCGGCGCCTGCCGCACCTACGTCACCGATCCGACGGCTAAGACCGCCCAGAGAAGAAGACACCTTCCGCATCGGGCCGGACATCTTGTCGACCATGCTGATGATGGCCTTGAGTTGGAAATTGCTCGCCATAGCCGCCCCCGCTCGTATCGGTGGAATTTTTCAGAAGGTCTTCAGGGATTCGGGTGTATGAACTTACACCCCTATCGAAAGAGGCGGATCATGCTCATACCCGTTCTGGCGACGCTGGTGATGTTCGCCGCCCTGGCGCTCTTTCTTGTCGGAATGATCGTCCCGCGTCGCGTCTTCCTTGGCCCAAATGCGGGACGCGGCAAGGTGGCCGGAACTTATCTCGGCATCTTTGTACTATCGACAATCGTCATTGCCGCCACGGCGCCGTCACGTGAAACGGAGCCCCAAGACACAGCTCAGGCGGAAGCCGCTCCACCAGCCGCCACTCCGGCCTCACCCTCTCCCCCCACCAGCGCAACGGAAGCGCCTAGCCCCACTGTCTCGCCAGCGGTTTCCACAACGGTTCCGTCGTCCCCCAAAGCTGAGCCTAAGACCGAGCCAGAGCCCGAACAGGTAATCGATTTTTCTGCTTCACCGCCCACTGAACCCATCACGCCGACAACGGCCACGAAAGGACCTCCTCAGTATGTAACGGCAGGAGGATATCCCGCCTGCGTCACAGAAGAGGCATTTGACGAAGCCGTCAAAGCGCTCGTGGCCAGAGATGAGCAGTGGTTTTCCTCCATTGACGGCTGTGTAATTACCAGAGGCGGACTGAAACTCGTCATACTTGACCATGGATGGGGAACATCAAAAGTAAAACTGTTCACTAATGATGGTGAGGCGATAACGGTTTGGACGAATACAGAGAACATAAAGCAGAGATAAGCCAGCCAAGCGGTATCCCTTCGGAGGCGGGGCGGCCCGAAGACCGCCCCTCCTACACCAGCACGCTGCCTTCCTACTTTCTCAGCAGCGAGTCGTCACCGTGGCCGTACCAAGTCTTGCCGTCCTTGGGCATGCACCAAGGGCTGCCATACTGCTTCGGGTGAGGCAGCGCATCGCCGTCGCCGGCCTGCCCGAGGGCTTGGCGGACAGCTCGCCGTCCGGCCCGATGGCTCAGTATCTTTCCGGGCTTGTCGGACACGGCCGTGGTGATCCCGCCGGCCGGGTTCCTGCGTCGAGATCGAGACATGCTCCCCTCCTGGTGGTTTCAATCCAAGCTCCAGCGAGGGGAGCGACTTTGGCGGAAGTGCCGGCTTTTTGTGTGTCAGGAAAGCCGGCGAACCCCGCGGCGGCAGCCCATCCCGCATTTCGCCCCGGCGGAGGCAGGCGGGCCGTAGCCCTCATGACGGGCCTGCCAGCCCCACGATATACGTTTCCGCAGGAAAGCGATATGCGGACTGATCCCCATATCGAACCGCACCAATTTTCCGTAGCTACGATTAATGTTGACCACGCCATTTTATGGCGTTACATTAATTCCCATGAAGATCGTCTACGACCCTCCCAAGCGGCTTAGCAACCTCGACAAGCATGGGTTGGATTTCGCCGACCTGGAGGATGGAGAGTTCTTCTTGACCGCCCTCGTGGTCCCGACGCACAGCGGCCGTTTCAAGGCCATCGGGTGGCTGGGGACCGTCATGGTGGTCGTTGTGGTGTTCAAGCCGCTGGGCACGGAAGCGATCTCCATCATCAGCATGCGCCCGGCCAGCCGCAAGGAAAGGAGCCTCCTGCCATGACCGAAGACCGCAAGCTGCCCGAGTTCCAGCCCGGCCGCGGTTACAGCCGCAAGGACTGGGACGAGGTGTCCGACAATCCCGAGTGGACCGAAGAGGACATCAAGAACGCCAAGCCTTTCACCGAGGCGTTCCCGGCCCTGGCGGAAGGCATTCGCCGTGGCCGTGGCCGCCCGCCTGTCGAGAACCCGAAGCAGCAGGTCACTCTACGCCTGGACGCTGATGTCATCGAGCGCTTCAAGGAAGGCGGGCCAGGCTGGCAGTCCCGGATCAACGATGCGCTGCGCAAGTCGGCGGGGCTCTGACGCCCGAGGGGGCCGCTCCGGCGCCGGATGGATCCTACTTCAAAGCCCGCTTCATCTCTTCCCCGATCCGCGCCGTCTGGACCTCCCAGAGCAGCAGGTCCGAGATGGTCAGGCGACGCATCTCGGACGGCTGCATCTTCCAGGCCCAGGCGATGTCGAAGAACCGCTCTATCAGCCCTTGCTCTCCGGGTCCGGGCTCTCGTCCCCATCCCCGAAAAAAGGGATGATCGCCTGCATGCAGGCGTTGAAGTCGGCGGCCGCGAGCTTGCCGACGGCACCGGCCGGGATGCCGGCGAGGCGGCTGATGTACTTGGCGACGGCGCCCGCGTCCGGGGTGGCGGTGCCGTTGCCCATCTGGAGCGGATAGCCGCAGGCGATGATGTCCGCGCCCTCGGGCTCCCGGAAGGTCAGTTCCCTGACCTCCTCGCCATGGGCCTGGATCGACTTCCTCAGAACCACCTTCGTCATCCCATCACCTCCTCACCCTTGAGCCCCTGGAAGACGACCGACACCTGACCGTCGGCCGCGTTGAGTTCGAGGGCGTCCGCCACCCAGGCGTTGCGCAGCAGGTAGGTCTTGCCGTTCGCCAGCTCGGCCGTCACGGTCGCATCCTCGATTCCGCGCAGGCCCTCCAGCGACAGCCCGCCCATGTCGGTGATGTCGGCCGAGATGGACGGCACCCGGGGGCGCTCGATGAAGCCGTGGACGGCGTCCATGCCGGCGACGCCCTCGCGCTCGTACCTGTCCGTGGACACGGTGAGCGAGCCGCGCAGGGCGTACTGGGTGCCGTCCACCTTCAGGTAGCAGACACCCGCGATCCTGTTTGCCATGTGTCAGGCCCTCCCTCAGGCCGTCGGATACTGGAGGCGGAACTGCGCCAGGACCGCGAAGACGCGGAGCTGGTTCACGAGGTCCGGCGGATAGAGCACGTCCACCCGGTTCGGGTCCGTGGCGTTGCGCTCGACCACGAGGTTGGCCTTGAAGGCGGCCATGTTCTCGACGATGCCCAGGTTCTCCATGGCCGAGTATTCGGCGATCAGCTCGGCCTTGATGACCTTCGGCGTGACGATCGCCTGGCCCGGCCCGAAGCTTGTCCCGTCGTTCGCCAGCTTGTGCCGCGGGAACTTCATCGTGATGGCGTTGCGCATCCGGCGGATGATGTAGGCCAGGGTGAACAGCGTCTCGACGTCCAGATACGACGGATCGGCCTGCCCGAACGCGTTGCTCTGGTAGGTCGTGATGCACCGCTCGATCCGGACCGTGCCGTCGGGGCCGGTCATGTGCGTCGCGACCCCGTCGAAGAGCAGGACCTGCCGCTCCGACATGGTGAACCGGGATGAGACCGGCGCCGCCAGCACCCCGACCAGCGGCAGTGTCTGGAGCGGCCGGGCCGGATCCGCCCTGATCGACTTCGCCGCCTGCGCCGTCAGCGCCGCGGCCCATTCCCAGGGCGGGGTCGGGCTGTCGACGTAGCCCATCACCGAGACGTGGGGATCGTTACGGGCGGCGCCGAAGGTCGAGAGTTCCGAGACCGTGCCGCGCTTGGCCGAGAACACGTGCCCATAGACCTGCCGACTCCACGCCCAGCGGCCCGTCTGGTCGTCCATCATGATCTTGATGGCGTCCAGCGAGGTACTGTCCGTATACGGCGCGGCGATGAAGTCGAACTCCTCGTCGCCCAGCGCGGCCAAGCCGGCCGACAGGGAGGGGGCAGTCGCCCCGCTCGACAGGGCGGTCACCGTCACGTTCAGCCCGGCCGGCGTCGCCTCGCCGCCCCGCACACCCCGATAATTGAGCTGGACGTCGATGTCGTTGCCGAGCGGGCCGGTGTTGCGCGCCGTCAGCGTGACGGTGCCGGTCGAGGCCGAGGCCGTTACCGGCAGGTCCGTCGCCGCGTTGATGGTCGCAGCGAGCGCCGTGGCGACCGCCGCCGCCGTGTCGCTGGCCGCCACGCCCTGAAGCACCCGCTGCCCGGCGATGTAGACGACCAGCGTGCCGGCCGCCGTAGCCGTGCCGGTGAGCGCGATCGTGCCGGTCGCGGCGACCGCATCGTCATCATCGGCCAGCGGCAGGCACCAGACCTCGCCGAAGTCGTCGTTGGCCCGGTAGGCGGCCATCATGCGCGCCAGCACCGAGCCGGCGCCGAACAGCGTGCGCGCCTGGTCGGGGCTGGACACCATCACCGGCGTGTCGGCTTCGGCGGAGCCGGTGGACAGCAGCTGGCCGACCAGCAGGGCGCGCTGCTGCTGGACGAAATAGCCGGCTTGGCTCGCGTCCACCTCGGCGTAGAAGAGGGGCACCCGGAGGTTGGCCGGAATGTTCGAAAAGCTGACGGCCATGGTCAGGTCTCCTTGGAGGCGTGCGTGGGCGCGGCGGTCTCGATATCGCCGTCACGCAGGCGGCGATGCCAGTAGTCGGTTTCGGGGACCTCGCGCCCGCTCGCGGGCAAAGGCTCCCTGGTGACCGGGTCGCGCACGACGACGCCGGCCTTCGGCTTCACGAACATTCGTGGCTCCTCAGGTCGTGGGGATGGTGAAGGTGGCGCCGGCCTCGATGCGGCCGTCCGGCCCGGGCTGGCGGAGGTTCGGGTCGGCGGGGTCGATGCAGTCGATGCCGAACGACGCGCTGGCGAAGTCGTCGGGAACGACCGGCTCCCAGATCGACCGGTACGTGCCGGTGATGGTGATCAGCGCCCCGACCAGCGGGCGTTCGCCCCGGGCATCGAAGCCGACCCGGGTGTTCACGCTGTTGATCTGCTCGAAACGGACCACCCACTCCGGGTTCGTCAGAAGCCGGCCCAGGACGGCTTCGCAGATCGCGTCAACCTCGTCCTCGAAGTCGTCCGGGAAACCCTCGCCGTCCTCGCCGGTGGGCTGCGTCCGAACCTGGATCTGGATTGTCAGCTCGTGCTCGAACTGCGGCGGCGACAAGCCATCGCGCCGCATGTCCTCGTCCAGCGTGTAGACC
Source organism: uncultured Chelativorans sp. (assembly GCA_964475605.1). GTDB lineage: Bacteria > Pseudomonadota > Alphaproteobacteria > Rhizobiales > Rhizobiaceae > CAYYZC01. Next base: position 2,136 of record CAYYZC010000068.1, on the reverse strand, counting down.
AGGATCGCCGGATAGGAGGATCTGCGCAGGGGCATGACCCTCGTGGGCCACACCCTGTCGCCGGCCGGCGTCATGCCCTTGAGCAGGGCGACCGTGGCGGCGCGGATCTCGGAACGGTGGAGCGTCATCACGACATCACCTTCAGCGGAAGGAGGGTCCAGCCTTCGCCCTGCGGCTGCACGTCCCAGACCGAGTAGGCCCGTCCGCGGATCACGAAGCGGTCACCCTGCTCGACTTCCACGCCCTCGGGCAGGTCGGCTTGACGGATCGACAGGGCGGGCATGATGACCGATTCCTCCGCCCCGTCGCTCATCTGGGCGACCATGTCGTGCGCCTCGTCGAAGATGCCGGTCATGGCGTGGTCGGGCTCGCCGGCCGGTCGGTAGGTCACCGGCTCCCCGAAGGTGCGCACGCAGATGCGGTCCATGCTGTCGAAGACGCCCATGGCAAGCTCCAGAAACGCGGTGGGCCGCACTGAGGCGGCCCGCATCGCGTGGTTGGTGGCGATCTCTCGATCAGGTCTTGGTGAGCCGGCGCAGCGCCCGCGGACGGGTGCAGAGCGTCAGCGGGTTCGACTGCGCCTCGACCACCGCCTGACGGCTCGTCTGCCGCTCCGGGGGCATGAAGGCGTGCACCGGCAGGCCCTTCATGTTCGTCATGCCCATGACGTCCGGCGGGCCGAACAGCATCTGGAACAGGCCGGGCACGTCCAGCGGGAACAGCCGGGCCTCGTCCGTCCCGATGCCGACGACGCCGTCATCGGTGCCGCGATAGTTGGCCCAGGTGATGCCGCCATACTCGAACGACTTGAAGGCCTTGTTCTCGCGGAACACGTCCGCCGCCGCGTTGCCGGCGTCCCGGTTCTTGCGGGCGGCCTTCACCTCCTTGTTCCCGTAGACCTGGTCGAAGTAGTTGTCGCCGCACAGGGCGACCGGCTTCATCGAGGCGATGGGGAGGCCGTTCAGCTCCTTCACCATCGCGCGGGCCAGCGCCGTGCATTCCTGCTCGAACGTGGCGCCGTCGATGGTCAGCGTGCCGAAGTTGGTGTTGTGGTCCGCCAGCGCCGCGATGCCGAAGAAGTCGTACCAGTTGTACAGCTCGGAGCCGTCCTTATCGAGGACGATGCCCTGGATGCCGCCGAGACGGTGGTACTCGTGGGTCAGCTCGATCCGGGCCCGCAGACCGAAGGGACCGTTCTGCAGATCCTCGATCAGACTGGCCACCATCTGAAGCTGCGGCTGGCCGGTCAGCGCCGCGTCGGCGATGACGTTCTGCACCTCGTCCGCGGTGACCTCCGCCTCGATCGCGATGTGGGCGGTGGTCGCCTTGCGCATTTTGCGCTTGCCCTTGGCCACCTGCTCGGGCGGGGAGCCGCGCTCGCTCGTCTGCACGATCTCGATCGCGCCGTTCCGTTCGGCGACGGCGATATCCGTGGTGCGCACGCCGTCGACGGCGTAGAGCCGCGCCCCCAGGCTCCCCAGGAAATTCGGGGCGTAGGCCACATTGTTGATCTGGGTGGTCAGGGTGAGCGCCGAGAACGGGGCACCCTTGAAGATGTCGAGCATTTCGAACATGTGTGGCGCCTCCTTAGCGCACGATGATGCCGGCCGCCGCCAGATCGGTGATGCCGGCCGCCTCGCCGGCGGCGTCCACGCCGTCCGCCCAGACGAGGCAGTGCCCGTTCACCTCGGAATCCCGGGCGGTGGTGACTGCACGGGCGTCGGCATCGGTCGCATCCACCCCGGCGTAGAGGATGGCCGCGGCCGTCTCCGACCCGTCCACCGCGGCGGGATCGTAGGGGACGAATTTCTTGGATGCGGTGATCTGGCCGAGCACAGTGCCGGGCTCCAGATCGCCCGCGCCGCTGGCGACGGTGACCTGCTCGCGCGACCGGTGGCCGTTCGCCTCCGACACGATGTATTCGCCGGTGCGCCGGCCTTCGGTGAGAACATTCGGCATGGATGCTTACCCCTGCTTGAGCCCGTTCATGCGGGCGTAGATCGCCTTGTGGTCGAAGGCCGGGGCGGCCTGGGCCGGCGCGGTCGACCGGGTGGTGTCGGTCACGATACTCTCGTCGTGACCCGCCGCGGCATCGCCGGACGCCCCGGCATCCTCAAGCCGAACGCCGACGAACTC
>CAYYZC010000067.1:9022-12639 GCA_964475605.1 uncultured Chelativorans sp. | reverse complement strand
TAGCGCTTGCGGTCGATCTCGAAGACGTTGCCGGTGCATTCGATCTCGGGGAAGCGCTCCTTGAAGCCGGCCTTGTTCTCCCAGTGGATGGTGCAGCGGTAGCCTTCGAGCTGGCCGGCCTCGGCGAGCAGATGCGAGCCGACCGACAGCGCGCCCAGCGCATTGCCCCTGCGGCCCCAGCTCCGGAGCGCCGCCAGCACCTTGCTCTTGCCGGGGAACTCGGTGGTCAGCCCGACGCAGGCGAAGATGATGTCCACCGGCGGGACGTCGGAGACCGCATAGTCGATCTTCAGCGGCAGGCCGTTCGAGGCGATCACCGCATCGCCGTCCGCCGAGACCGTGGTCCAGCCGTAGAAGTCGCGCCCGAGCAGCCGGTTGGCCGAACGCACCGTGTCGATCGCCGCGGCCAGCGAGAACATCGAGAACTTGTCGACCAGGAGGAAGGCGAACTGGCGTCCGGATGTGGCGGCTTCTGTCATGGCAGAGGTTCTATAGATTCATGGAAGATCGGCAATCGTCAGATCGGCAATCGGCAGCAGGACTGATTCTCGGCGACTTTCCGACTGCCCATTGCCGATCTGCCGACCTGCCGCCTTTCAATATTTCGGCACCTCCCGCCCTGCTGCCCGACAGGCCGAGCTCAGCGTGTTCGCCATCAGCATGGCGATGGTCATCGGGCCGACGCCGCCCGGCACCGGGGTGATCGCGCCGGCATTGGCGGCGGCCTCCTCATAAGCGACGTCTCCGACCAGCCGCGACTTGCCCTCGCCCTTCTCGGGCGCGGGGATTCGGTTGATGCCGACATCGATCACCGTCGCGCCCTGCTTGACCCAGTCGCCCTTGACCATCTCGGGCCGGCCGACGGCGGCAACCACGATGTCTGCGGAGCGGCACAGCGCCGGCAGGTCGCTGGTCCGCGAATGGGCGATGGTCACGGTGCAATTCGCCGCCAGGAGCAGATGCGCCATCGGCTTGCCGACGATGTTGGACCGGCCGACGACGACGGCGCTGAGGCCGGAGAGATCTTTCCCGCGAACCCGCTCCAGGAGCAGCATCGCGCCGGCCGGCGTGCAGGGGATGAAGGCGCTCGCGATCTCGCCGGTGCCGAGCTTGCCGACATTGGCGAAGGTGAAGCCGTCGACGTCCTTCTCCGGCGAGATCGCCTGGATAACGCGGCCGGAATCGATATGGTCGGGCAGCGGGAGCTGCACCAGTATGCCGTGCACCGCCTCGTCACGGTTGAGCTCGTCGATCAGGCCGAGCAGGTCTTCCTGCGCGGTTTCGGCCGGCAACGTGTGCTGGACGGAGTGAAAGCCGCACTCCTTGGCCTTCTTCGACTTGGAGGCGACATAGACCTGGCTCGCCGGGTCCTCGCCGACGATGACAACCGCCAGACCGGGCGTCACCCCGGCCTCAGCGCCAAGGCGCCCGGTCTCGCGCTTGACGGTCGCGACCACCTCTTCGGCGACCTGCCTGCCGTCGATCCTCTCAGCCATGCGGCGCCCCCTTTTTTCGATCAACGCGCATTGTGCGCAAAAGACGGCGCGACGATCCCGTCATTGCGCCGTCTCCTGCCGTAAACCCGCAAATGGAAAACCGAAAGCCCTCAGCTCCCGTAGCGGCGCGGCCGCTCATAGCCTTGCGCGAATTCCTGGATCGCGTCGCGGAACTCGCGCAGGCTGGCGCGGATCTCGTCGATCGCCGCCTCGGTGCGCGGATCGATCCGGTCCTCGGCAGGCGCCTGCGGCGCGGTCTGTCTCATCGGCGGCTGCGGCTGGACGTAAGGCGAATGCTGGTACTGGGCAGGCGCGGGCGGCGGGTAGGGGGCCGGATAGTAGACCTGCGGCGCTGCATAGTGCGGCGGCGGTGCGTAGGCGGCGGGTCCCTGCACGGGGTAAGGGTACTGGGCATAAGGGACTGCCGCCGGAGCCCATTGCGCGGCGCCGTGGAACGGCGGCTCGGGCGTATAGGCCGGGTAAGGCGCCGGCATGGCCGGATAGGCGGCGGCCTGCGGCTGCGGATAATGGACCGGCCCCGGCGCGGGCGCCTGCTGCGGATAGCCGTGCTGGGCGTTCGGATCGAAATAGCGGGGGTCGTGGAGATACATCTTCTCTTGCTCCTCGGTCGGGGCGCCCATGCGCTCCGTGGTTCGGTCATGATCGTGGCGGCCGGCATCCTTCAGGCCGAGCGGGTCGCCGGAATCGGCAGGCACGCCCGGATCCTCCCCCTGCCCCGCTTCGGCTTCCTCATCGGCCTCTTCCCTTGCCGGCGCGGCACCTCCCGCCGCGGCGATGCCGAGGCCGGCGAGCAGGCCGAGCGCGGCGCCGCCGAACGCCAATGTCGCCGCCGACGGCCCGCTCGCCTCGAGCGGCGGCCGGGCCTGCGAGATGACGCTCGCATTGGCGAGGCCGAGACCGCTCCGCCCGCCATTCTCGCGAGCGGCGGCCAAAAATTCCTCATAGACGGCACGCTGGGCGGCGGCCTCGCGCTCCAGCTCGCGCAGCTCGGCCAGATCCGGCGCGATGTCGCCCTGCCGGACCTTGAGGCCGGCGAGCCTCGCAGCCAGCTCCTGCTCGTTCTGCACTGCGCGCTTCAACTGCACCTGCAGCGAATCGGCGATGCGGCGCAGTTCGGCATCGATCGCGCCGCGCAGGCTTTCGAGCTCTGCGGCGGTCGCCGCGCGCTCCGGGTGACGAGGGCCGAGCCTCGTCGCCTGACGTTCGGCCTGCTGGTTGAGCGCGGCATAGCGGCTGCGCAGCTCGGACAGGACCGGCGAGGAGACCTGCTCGGGCAGCGAGCCGGTGACGATCGAATCGATATCGGCGCCGCGGGAGGACGCCGCGCTCGCATTGAGCTCGATCGTGCGGGCGCGGGCTTCGGCGAGCTGTTCGTTGAGCCGGAGGATCTCGTCGTCGGTGATCAGCCGCCCCTGGGCGTCGATCAACTCGTTCTCGGCCTTGTAGTCGGCCACGGCCTTCTCCGCCGTCGCGACGCCTTCGCGCAGCTCGGAGAGGCGGCTGTTGATGTCCTCGGCGCGGCGGCCGGCCTGATCCGAAGGGATCTGTCCCGACTGCTGCAGGAAGACTTCCGCCACCGTGTTGGCGATCAGCGCCGACTTCTCGGCGCTTTCGCTCGCCGCATGAAGCGTCATCGAAAACGAGCTTCCGCTGCGGCTGACGTCGAGCGCCCGCCCCAGATTCTCGACCGCGGCGATCCGCCGGCGCTCGACCGCCGAGGGCGCATTGTCGCCCGCCGTGATCGCGCGAAGGCTTTCCGACAGGAAGGAGAGAGCACCCCCGCCGCCGTTGAATTCGGGATCGGTGGCGAGATTGAGCCGGTCGACCGCCTCCGACAGCACCGTGCCCGACGTCAGCACGCGCATCTGGCTGGCGACGATCGCCTGCGCGGCATCGGCGCCGGGCTCGTTGCCCTGCGCGACCGTTCGGCTTTCGAGCGGGTCGATCAGCAACTCGACCGAGGCGACGTAATTCTGCGGCCAGGCCCAGGCGAGCATCAGGCCGAGCAGCGCTCCGGCCAGCGTCAGGCCCGCGACGGTGCGAAACCTGCTTCCTCCGACGACTTCCTGCCCGGTCTCGTCCTCGAACTCGGGCTCGGGC
>CAYYZC010000067.1:0-8922 GCA_964475605.1 uncultured Chelativorans sp. | reverse complement strand
CGCGCGGCGGCGTGGCGCGCGGCGACCTCCTCGGGTCCCGGCGCCGGCGTCACGTCGAGGAAGGAGCGGGCCGGCCGGTGCCCCCGGTCGGGCGCCGCAACTCCGTTGCCGGATTGCCCCTCGCGTCGAAACATGAACAAGCGCCTTGAATGCAATGGTGCGGACAGGTGCCGCGTGCGTTAAGCGAAGCTAAACAGGGATGGGAAACAAAAGGTTAATTCCGGGCTCAACCCGGTCCGGCGGCAGGTTGCGCTTGACGTGGCGGACCGGGCCGACAAAACGTTGGCCGGGATGAAACGAATGAGGACAGGCAAAATGACGACAGTGCTCCTGGTCGGCTGCGGCAATATGGGCCACGCGATGCTCAAGGGCTGGATCGACGGCGGCCGCATCGAGGGGAGCGAGACGATCGTCGTCGAGCCCTCCGACGGTTTGCGCGAACGCGCCGCTTCGCTCGGCGTCAAGGCGCTATCGTCGCCCGACGGGATCGAGGCCGGCGCGGCGCCCGATTTCGTCGTGCTCGCCGTCAAGCCGCAGGTCATCCGCGACGTCGTCCCGGCCTATCGCCGGTTCGCCGAGGCGGGCAGCACCTTCCTCAGCGTCGCGGCCGGCACCCGGATCGAGACCTTCGCCGGGCTTCTCGGCAGCAGCACGGCGATCATCCGCTGCATGCCGAACACGCCGGCCGCGATCGGTCAGGGCATGATGGTGATGGTCGCCAACGAAGACGGCCAGGCCAGGCTCGACGCGGCAAGGGAGCTGCTTTCGGCCAATGGCGAGGTGGCGACGGTCGAGCGCGAGGAGCTGATGGATGCGGTGACGGCGGTCTCGGGCTCCGGTCCCGCCTACGTCTTCCATTTCATCGAATGTCTGACCGCAGCCGGCGAGGCGGCGGGACTGCCCCGCGATGTCGCGGCACTCCTCGCGATGCAGACCGTCAACGGCGCCGGCAGCCTCGCCGCTTCGGCCGCGGAGGAACCGGCCGAGCTGCGTCGGCAGGTGACGAGCCCCAACGGCACGACGGCCGCCGCGCTCGACGTGCTGATGGGCGGCGACCGGCTGAAGACGCTGGTCGTCGAAGCCGTGGAAGCGGCGCGCAAGCGCTCCGTCGAGCTCGGCTGATCAGGGAAGCGAGGCGACCAGCTCGTCCTGGAGGCGGCGAAGCTCGACCAGCTTCGAGGCCGGATCGGGCGCTGCATTGGCATAGGTGACGAGCTCGCCCCTGGCGATCGGCGCCGTCACCCGCCCGCCCTCCAGCAGACCGCAGGGGATGGCGCCGGCCGCGGCCGCCTCAGCCGCCGTCATGATCCATGAGCGATAGGTGTATTCGCCGATCGCGTCGAGCGCGTCGCCCGGCTTCAGGTCCCGCTTGGCGACGGCGCAGACCTCGGCCACCGGCTTGTCCATCGGCACCATGTCGGCCTTGCCGTAGAGCACCGCGCGGGCGCAGGTCAGCGGCACTTCGAGGCTGGTCAGGTGGTAGGGCCGGTAGAAGGTGTAATAGGGCCCAGCGCCGAGCTTCAGGTCGTTCATGCGCTCGCGCAGGCGCGGATGCGCCATCTCGGCGATGACGAAGACGCCGGGCGCCACGCCCTTGCCGACCGAATAGTCGACGACGCCCTTCCGCGACAGCACGCCGCCCTCCTCCGCCGGGCACAGCACCCTGGAGAGCTCGTCGCGCGTCGCCGCCGGCCCGTGCATGCCGGGGCGGTCGGGCACGAGGCCGGTGGCATTGGCGATCGCCGCCATCTCGACCATGGTCTTCGACCCGTCGACGAATTCGACCAGCATGCGCGGGTTCATGTTCCGCCGCTCGGCTTCCTCGCGATAGCCGTCGGGCGTCGCGTCGTGGTTGAGCGGGTTGTTCTTGCCCTTGCCGGCGGCGACGATCCGATGGCCCATCGCCGAGACGAACTCGATCAGCTCCATGCAGGAGGACGGCTCGTCGCCGGCGCCGAGCGAATAGACGACGCCGAGGCGCTGCGCGGCATGCTTGAGATAGGCGCCGACGGTGACGTCGGCCTCGACATTCATCATGACGAGATGCTTGCCGTGCTCCATGGCACCGAGGCCGATCTCCGCGCCCACCGCCGGCTTGCCGGTCGCGTCGATGACGACGTCGACGAGGTCGTGGGTGGCGACCAGCGCGGCGTCGGGCACGATCGCCGTCCTGCCCGCCTCGACTAGCCTGGAGATGGCGCCGGCGGATTCGGCCTCGCCGGCGCTGTCGGCCGGGCGCTGCGCGATCGCCACCGCCGCGCGGGCCCGGTCCGGCCGGGTGTCGACGATCGCGGCGATCTCGATGCCGCGCATCTGGGCGACCTGGGTGACGATGTCGGTGCCCATCTCGCCGCAACCGACAAGCCCGATGCGTACGGGCCGTCCCTCCTCGGCCCGCCTGGCAAGATCGCCGGCAAGGCCGGTCAGCGCGACATTGGTCATTCCCATCACCTTCGCCTCGTCTGGAGCGCAGGTAGAAGGCGGTGCGAAGGCTTGTCAACCGCGCCTTTGGAAGGCCTCCGGGTCCCGGCCCTAGCTTCGTGCAAGCTTCGATCGTTAAGGATCGGCGATCGATGCATGAGGATGGGGACGCGCCATGATGGTGGATGGATTCTCGACGAGGCTGCGGCAATTGCCGATCGCGGCCAGAATCGCAGGGGCGGCGGTCGGCGCCCATGTGCTCGGTACGATCGCCGTGACCAGCCTGCTCGCGCCCGCGATCCCGCTCGCCGTCGGCCTCGTCCTGCTGCTGGTCCCCTCGATCGCCGTCTGGCTCGCCGTCACCTTTCTCGTCCGCGCCCTGGTCGAGAAGCCGCTTGGCGGGCTGGCCGCGGATGCGCGCCGGATCGCCGGCGGCGGGCTCGACAGTCCCGTCGAGAGCGAAGGTCTCGGCAGGGAGTTTCAGGCCGCCGCACGGTCGATCGAGGCCTGCCGCCTCACCTTCCGCGAAATGACGGCCGTGACCGCCGAGGCCGGAGAGAATTGCGGGGAGCAGACGGATCTGCCGCGCAGGGAAGCGGCGCGCGCCAGCGCGGTCAAGCTGCAGGGGGCCATTCTCGGCCTGCTCGGGATCGCGCTGCAGCGGCTTGCCGCCGGCGACATGAGCACACGCATCTCTATCGACCTGCCGGGTCGCTACCAGCCGCTCAAGGCCGACTTCAACCGCGTGGTGGAGAAATTCGGCGCCGCCTCCTTCCGCGCCGCCGCCTTCGGCCGGCAGGTCGGCGACAGCGTCGGCGCGATCGACAGTTGCGCCACGCAGTTGCGGGAGCTTGCCGGCAAGCAGACGATGCGGCTCGACGACACGGTCGAGGCGGCGCGCGGCCTGTCGCGCCATGCCGTCCAGGCCGCGGCCTCCGCCGGCAAGGCGAATGACGAGCTCGGGCTCATCGGGACCGTGGCGCAGACCGGCAGCGAGATCGTGCAGGGCACGGCGGCCACGATGACCGAGATCGGAAAGGCCTCGGCCGCGGCCGCGGCCATCGCCGGCGTCATCGAGGAGACCGCCACGCAGATCAACCTGATGGCGATCAATGCCAGCATCGAGGCGGCGCGGGCCGGCGACGGCGCGAGAGGCGTCACGACGATCACCGACGAGGTGCGGGCGCTCGCCCAGCGCGCCGCCTCTTCGGCCGAGGAGATGCGCCGGCTGGTCGCGGTCTCGGAGAAGCAACTCCGCAAGGGCAGCAAGCGCGTCGACGCGACCGGCGCGGCGCTCGCCAAGATCAACGAGCGGATCGAGCGCATCCGGCGCCGGATGGCGACGCTCTCGGAGACCGGGGGCGAGCAGGTCGAGGGGCTGGAAAGGACGCGCGAGCGGCTGGAGAGGTTCAAGGCCTCGTTCCGGCGCGAGCAGGCGATCGCCGCCGGCCTGTCGAGCTGGGTCGACGCCATGGAGAGCAGCATCGGCGAGTTCAACGGTTCGCTGCCGGCAAACGGCGCCAAGCCGCTCGCCGACCGGACGGCTCCCTCGATTCAGCCCTTCGACATGCCGGACATGGCGGGGTTCGACGAGGACGAGGTGAAGGAGACCAGGACCGCCGCGATCGTCAGGATGCCGGGCGTGACGCGGTTCGAGGATCATCTGCGACGGCTGGCCGGATAGCGTTTGTCCGCCCAACGGGGCAGGCTTGGCGCCTCGTCGCGCCCCCCTCTGTCCTGCCGGACATCTCCCCCACGAGGGGGGAGATCACTCGCTTTGGGGACATCGCCCATTCTGCAGCGTTGAAGATTGGCGAAGATACAAATGAAGGCCGATCTCCCCCCGTGTGGGGGAGATGTCCGGCAGGACAGAGGGGGGCGCGAAGGGGCGCAGGCATATCGGACCGACAGGCCCCGCACCCCCCTCCCGTAATCAGCAGGCGCGATCGCGGACGACGCGATAGGACTGGCTCTCCGCCTCGCAGCGATTGCCGAAGGTGCGGACGTCATTGCCGCGACGGGCGCAGACCGGCGCATATTCGCGCGTGCAGGCCCGCTGCGGGCCGCGGTCGCGATCGCCCCGGCGGTCGTCGCGACGGTCGGCACGATCGCCGCCGCGCCGGCATTCGCCCTCGCTGACGACGCGGTAGTTTTCCGCACGCGCCGTGCACGCATTGCCGAAGGTGCGGACGTCGTTGCCGCGACGGGCGCAGACGGGGTCATATTCCTGCGTGCAGGCGATCGGGCTGCCGCCGTCGCGCTGGCAAGGACCGTTGCCCACGACGCGGAAGCCTTCCGAGCGCGCGATGCAGGAATTGCCGAAGGTCTGGCGGTCGCGGCCGCGCTCGCCGCAGACGGGCGCGTATTCGCGGGTACAGACGGACGGTCCGTCACCGACGGGGGGCCTGTAGATCGGGCCCGGCCCCTCCTCGACGGCCACGCAGGCCGACAGGAAGACCGTGATCCCCGCCAGGACGGCAAAGGCCCGCACGAAAAATCCAGGTTTCATCTGATCGTCTCCTCCTGATCCCCTTCCCCGACAGAATGCATCGGCACGGCAATTCGATCCATATCCCCGGCATTTTTCAAGCGCGAGCGCCATTGCGGGAACGGTTTGTCGTCGCCGAAAGTTAATGCGCGGAGAACGGCGGCTGCGGGAGGTGCCTCAGGTGGAAAAGAATGCAGGCTCGACTGCGACGGGCGGATCGGGGCCCTTGCCGCCTGAGCCGCAGCCCAACCGCGCGGCCGTCATCGGCATCTTCATCATGATGTCGATCTTCGCGCTCTATTTCGCGCGCGATTTCTTCATGCCGGTCATCCTCGCCTTCCTTGCCGCGCTGACCTTGACGCCGGTGGTGCGCTTCCTGCGCAAGCACGGCATTCCCGAATATCTGTCGGCGACGCTGCTGGTCTTCGTCTCGGCGATCGCGCTGGGGCTGGGCGGCTATATATTGAGCGGCCCGGTGATGCAGCTCGCCGCCGACGCGCCGCAGATCGGCCGCGAGCTCGCCGAGCGGGTCGAGCATCTGCGAGGGCCCTTCGACCGGCTGCTCAGCATCTCGCGCGAGATCGACGAGGTGACCGACACGGTCGACGAATCGGAGGTGCTCAAGGTCGTCGTCCAGCAGCCCGGCATCCTGTCGCGCACCGCCGGCAACCTGCTCAGCGTCGGCACGACCGCCGCGATCGTCTTCGTCCTGTCGCTGTTCCTGCTCGCGTCAGGGCCGCTTTTCTACGAGAAGATCGTTCAGTCCTTCACCAAGCTCAGCGAGAAGAAGCGCGCGCTGACCGTCGTCTACGACGTGGAGCGCGAGATATCGCGCTATCTCTTCACCGTCGCGCTGATCAATTTCACGCTCGGCGCTGTCATCGCGGTCGGCCTGTGGGCGCTCGGCATGCCGACGCCGTTCCTGTGGGGCGTCCTCGCCGCGCTGCTCAACTTCCTGCCCTATATCGGCGCGCTCATGACCATGCTGAGCGTCGGCGTGATATCGATCGTCTCGTTCGACAGCTTCAGCTACGCCATGGTGCCGCCGATCTACGTGCTGGTCTGCAACACGCTGGAAGGCCAGATCATCACGCCGCTCATATTGGGGCGGCGCCTCGAGCTCAATGCGGTGGCGATCTTCATCGCCGTCGCCTTCTGGTCGTGGCTGTGGGGCTTCGTCGGCGCGCTCATCGCCGTGCCGCTACTGGTCGTCATCAAGGTGTTCTGCGACCATTTCGAGGGGCTGCAGCATGTCGGCAATTTCCTCGCCGCGCAGACCACGATCGAGCGGCCCGCGACCGGCGCGGTCGAAACGAAGGAAGCGGCGGAATAGTCAGCGGAGAAGGCGGACAATCTCGCTGTCCGGGAAGCAGGTCACCGCACGGCCGTTCCTCTCCTGCCACTCGCCGATCGAGCGGCGGGTGCGAAAACCCGCAAGCCCGTCGGCGCCGCCGGTATCGTGGCCCTTGGCCTGCAATGCCCGCTGCATCGCCGCGACATCGGCGCGGCTCAGACGATCGATGCCCTTCCAGCCGGCCCGGAAGCGGATGTCGCCATAGGCGATGCGGTCGGCGACGTGGCCGATGAAGAGCGCATAGAGATCGCTCTCGTTATATTCCTTGAGCGCGTAGAAATTCGGCGTGACGATGAAGGCCGGACCGTAGCGGCCGGCCGGCATCATCAGATAGCCTTCCGCCCTCAGCTCGTGGTCGGGGAAGGGCCGTCCGCTGGTGCGCTCGACGCCCATCCGCGCCCATTCGGAGATCTTTCGACCGCGGTCGGGCCCCTCCAGCGCGCAGGAGACGGTCTCGGGAACGGTGACCTCGAAGCCCCAGTCGCGCCCGCGCACCCAGCCATGGGCACCGAGATAGTTGGCGATCGAGGCGAGCGTATCGATCTCCGAGCTCCAGATGTCGGCCCGGCCGTTGCCGTCGCCGTCGATCGCGAAGCGCAGGAAGGATGTCGGCAGGAATTGCGGCTGGCCGAGCGCACCGGCCCAGGACGAGCGCATCCGGCTGGTCTCGACGAAGCCGCGCTCGACCATTTCGAGTGCGGCGATCACCTCCTTGCGGAACATCTCCTTGCGCCGGGACATGAAGGCCTTGGTGCCGAGCACCTCGAACGCGTTGTGCGGAATCCTCGCCGTGCCGAAACCCGATTCGCGGCCCCAGATGGCGACGACGATGCCGGCCGGCACGCCGTAGCGCTGCTCGATTTCCCTCAGCGCCCCGGCCAGCCGGGCAGCCCGCGCGCGCCCGCCGGAGGTCACGCCGCCGACCGTGTTCTCGGCGAAATAGGCTGCCGGAGAGCGGAATTCGGCCTGATGCTGGTCGGCCGGCGGACGATCCGGCGCACCCGGCCTGACGAGATCGGGCAGGTCGAGATTGGGCGAGACGCCGGCGAAAGCCGCGTCGAAGGTCGAACGGGAGACGCCGCGCGCCTCCGCCGCCGGCCACAAATCGGCCTGCAGCCAGGCACGGAACTGGGAGTCGATGTCCTGGGCGACGGCGGGAAGGGAGAGGAACAGCGTGGAGAGAAACAGTAGGAGGGCGGAAACGTTCGATGCCCGGCAGGACAGAGGGGGGCAACGTAGAGCGATACGTCTCAAGATTTGCGTCCTCCCCGTGACAGATTCAAAACGCCGTGCGCGACCTCAGCGCGGCGGCCAGCGTGCCCTCGTCGAGATAGTCGAGCTCGCCGCCGACAGGCACGCCATGCGCCAGGCGCGTCACCTTCACGTCGAGCCCGGCAAGCTGGTCGGTAATGTAATGAGCCGTCGTCTGCCCCTCGACCGTGGCGTTGACGGCCAGGATCACCTCCATCACCTCGCCCGTGGCGACGCGGTCCACCAGCCCGACAATGTTCAGGTCCTCGGGCCGGATGCCGTCGAGCGGCGACAGCGTGCCGCCGAGCACGTGGTAGCGCACATTCATCGCCGAGGCGCGCTCCAGCGCCCACAGATCGGCAACGTCCTCGACAACGATCAAGGTGGCCGTCTCGCGGCGCGGATCGGTGCAGATGGTGCAGGGGTCGCAGGTGTCGACATTGCCGCAGGCCGAGCAGATGCGGACCTTATCCACGGCTTCCGTCATCGCGCCCGCCAGCGGCGCCAGGAGTTGTTCTTTCTTCTTGATCAGATGGAGCGCGGCGCGGCGGGCCGAACGCGGCCCGAGCCCCGGCACCTTGGCCAGGAGCTGGATCAGGCGTTCGATCTCGGGGCCGGCGATTCGCTTCGACATCACCCGGATGTAGCGATGATCGCGGGCTTTGTGTAGCGCCGGGAATGCCGTTCCGCTCTCAGATCACCTCGATGCGCCGGAACTCTGCTGCGCGGCGAGCATGGCGCCGATCTTGTCGGCCGCGCTCTGGTCGATCTCGTAGGAGAGCATCCCGGCAGGGGCGGTCCCGGTCTTCGCCTCGGCGACGGAAGTCGATTTGCTGCGGCGGCTGCGTTTCTCGTAGAAGGCGTTGCCGCCCGCCTCGAGCACATAGTGCATGTTCTTGTAGGGGAATGTCAGGCCGGCCTGGTGGAAGAACTTCGCTTCCCTGACGCCCGGATGCCGCTCTCCCTTCAGCACCGCATCGGCCGCGGCCATCACGTCGGGCAGCGCCTCGGACTTCATCGGCCGCGACAGCACGCCCGGCGCGAACTGGTTCTTCTGGCCGACAACGCCGCAGATCGTGTCCGGATACTGGTCCGACCCGAGCCGGTTCATGACCACGGTGCCGACCGCCACCAGCCCGTCCCGGCTCGATCGGTTGGATTCGAAGAACATGGCGCGCGCCAGGCATTCACGATCGTTCGCCGTATGGGCGACCGGCCCGGCAACCGACGCGGTGGTGACGCTGTCGAGCACATCGGTGCTTTGCGAACAGGCGGACAGGAAACCGGCGGACGACACGGCAACAGCCGCCGCGGCCAGGCGAAGGCGCTTACTCGACACTCTATGACCCTCTCCGAACGGCCCCCGCCGCCTCGGAAAGGCCGAAAGAAGAACAGATTTCGGGCAAAA
>CAYYZC010000066.1:0-12763 GCA_964475605.1 uncultured Chelativorans sp. | reverse complement strand
CCGAGCACGATGTCGGCCGACGTCCTCTCGCCTTCCAGCCGGAGCCGGTTGAGCAACGCGACCCCGTCGGCGACCGCGACGAACTCGATGTCGCAGCCGCATGTCGCCTCGAAAGCCTCCTCGACGATCGGGCCGGGACCCCAGGAGGCGGTGAAGCTCTCATAGGTATAGACGGTCAGCTTCTCGGCCGCCGCCGGTGCGGCGAAGGCGATCATCGCCGCGATGAAGGGGATGGATGGAAGAATTGTCTTCGAGCGCATGCCGCGCCACCTCCTTTGTTCGGGTTGAAGGGAGTTGGCGCTGCATCGAAGCGTCTAATCCCTCCGCCGGTACGATCCGGATCAGGTTCAGCGGGTTGGCAGGGCCTTGGCCCCGATGCCTCTCAGCCGGCACGCGCAGACGCGCCGGCACCCCGTTAGAGCACCGACAGACATAGAGCGCGGCAGGCGGTCGCGCAAGCAGGCTTGCTCGCCGGTTTGCAATATCGGCGCTCACAGGCTATTGGCGCGGCCGCGGGACGAACCCAGGAAAGGCGCCATGCGCATAGACGCCATCGCAATCGGCAGGAACCCGCCGGACGACGTCAACGTCATCGTCGAAGTGCCGGTCGGCGGCCAGCCGATCAAATACGAGATGGACAAGGAGGCCGGCACGCTCGTCGTCGACCGCTTCCTCTATACGCCGATGACCTATCCCGGCAATTACGGCTTCGTGCCGCACACCCTGTCGGAGGACGGCGATCCGATCGACGTGCTCGTCTGCAACACGCGCCAGCTCGTGCCCGGCTGCGTCATCAATGTGCGGCCGATCGGCGTGCTGATCATGGAGGACAATGCCGGCAAGGACGAGAAGATCGTCGCCGTGCCGTCGCCGCATCTGACGCGGCGCTACGAGGAGGTGCGCGAATATTCCGACCTGCCGTCGATAACGCTGGAGCAGATCCAGCACTTCTTCGAGCACTACAAGGATCTCGAGCCCGGCAAATGGGTCAAGATCGGCGACTGGATGGACGCCGCCGCCGCCCGGCGGATGATCGTGGAAGCGATCGAGCGCGCCAGGAGCTAGATTTGGCATTTAAGTCTAGCCGCCGGGGTATGGAATCAACTAGCGGTGAGCTGCCTATTTCTTTGTATTATGGTGTCATAAAGTCAGAAATGACTGACCCCAAATAGGGGCTCTATCGAGCTATGCATAAATAGCTCCACAAATGTTAGAATAAGAAGTAGAATTATGGGAGATATATCAATTCCCCCCAGATCAGGAAGAAACCGTCGTATCGGCCTCAGTGCTGGTTCCGTCAGCCGATAGAGCGCATTACCAATGGACGCTACAAATTGATTCCGAGGATTGACGACGTTAAATGCGAAGAGCCACGAAAAGACCGCTGAGGCGATAATGATCCACCAGTAGATTCTTATTGCCAGATGTATCGTCACAAAGAGCGCGAGCATTCCGATCTCCCGTTGAATCGCCGACATTTAGTCACTCGGTGCCGACGCGTCCAGCCCCGGCGCCGAACGCATGACAGGACGCTTGACAGCATATGGCGCCGGCTCGTAAATGCCGGCCACCTGTCGATCGGGGCTGTAGCTCAGCTGGGAGAGCGCGTCGTTCGCAATGACGAGGTCAGGGGTTCGATCCCCCTCAGCTCCACCATCGGCGGATTGTCCAGAAGCCCGCATCCGCGGGCTTTCTTGCGTCTGAAGGCCAAAGCGCAAAGGCCCAACCTCCGTTCTCGCCGGCACCAGTTACGTGCCCGCCATCATGGGCCCGCCATCGTGCGTATGGCGTCGACCAGCCCGTCGACGGCCTCGTCCGACGTATCGTAGGCGGTGACGATCCTGTATATGTCGGGCTCGAACCAGAGGCGGATGCCGAAGCCGTTCTCCTTGAGCCGACCGGCAAGCGTGGCGGGAAGCGACACGAAAAGCTGGTTGCTTTGCCGCGGCGCGACGAAGCGGATCCCGGGCACGGCTTCGAGGCCCGATACCAGACGGGAGAGGGCGGCGTTCGAGCGGCGGGCGTGACGCAGCCACAAATCGTCCTGCAGCAGCCGCAGGATCTGCGCGCTTGCGAGAAAATCGCGTGCCGCATCGTGCCCGCCGCGCTTGCGAAGGCCGGCAAGCGAGGCCGCGAGGTCGCGGTTGAAGACCACCACCGCGTCCGCCGCGATCGCGCCGTTCTTGCTCATCCCGAGGGAAAGCACGTCCACTCCGGCGCCGATGCTGAGATCGTGCGGGCTCGCCTCCAGGGCAGCGACGGCCTGCGCGAAACGCGCCCCGTCGACATGAAGGAAAGAGCGGTAATGCCGGACGATGCCGGCAAGGCTGCGCAGTTCAGCCGCATCGTAAACCGTGCCGAGCTCGGTCGTGTTGGCTATCGAGAGCATGTGCCCGCCGCCGTCAGGGAGCCGGCTGAAAGCATCGGCGACCGCGTCGGCGTCCAGCTTGCCGTCCGCCCCCGCAAGCGGCACCAGACGGCTTTCCGGCCGGTAGAGCCCGAATGCGTCGGCCTCGTGGCGCCGGATATGAGCGTCGGCATGGCAGACGATGCATCGATTGCCGGCCGGACCCAAGGCAAGCGAGATGGCGTTCGCGGCAGTCCCGGTGAAGACGGCTGCCGCCTCCGCGGGGCCTGCGAAGACGCGTTCCATCTCGGATCGCAGCCGGTCGGCCATCATGGCGTTCGCCTCCGGCCCGTGGAACGAGGTGCTGGCCTCCATCACGGCGGCCAGCACCTCGGGACAGGGGAGGGCGAGATTGTCGCTCCGGAAATCGGCTTGCCGGTCCGGGCAACGCGCCCGAACCGTCTTCGTCCCCAGATCCATCGCTACTCCGCGTAGTCGGGCTGGGAGTAGAAGGATCCCAGTTGCACGACCTCGCCGTCCTTGATCTCCAGCAGAAGCATCGGGACGTTCGCCTGGTTGTGGTCGTCGAAACGGACCTTGCCCATGACGCCGTCATACTCGATTTCAGTCAGCGCGGTGCGCACCTCCTCCTTGTCGGCGCTGCCGGCATTCTCGATCGCCTCGGCGATGAGGTGGGTCGTTTCCCAGTAGGTGTAGGCGAGGAAGTTCGGCGTCTCGTCGCCATAGGCCTCCTTGTAGCTCGCCACGAAGGCCTGGCTGCGGGGATTCTCCAGGGTGGGCACCCACGAGGTCGCCTCGATCGCCCCTTCGAGGACGTCGGGCAGCGCCTCGACATTGTCGGGATGGGTGAGATCGCCGACGCCCATCACCCTCACCTTTCCGGCGAGTTCCAGTTCGCGCATCTGCGGCGCGAGGACCTTGATCGTGTCGCCCGAGAGCGCGTAGAGGACGAGCGCCTCGGCGCCGTCGCTCTTCATCTTGCTCAAGATCGGCCGGAAGTCGTTATCCTTCAGGCTGAAATAGTCGATGCTGGTGATCTCGACATCCGGGAAACGCGGCTGGTACTTCTGCGTGAACGCCACGGCGGCACGGCCGAAATCGTTGTCGATCGCCAGCATGGCGATCTTGCGCAGGCCGATCTCGGCTGCGTTTTCCATCAGGATCAGAGTGCGGATCTCGTCCGTCGGGTAGTTGCGGAAGGTCCACTTGTAGCCGCCGACGCCCGCCTTGTGGGTGATCTCGGGATCGGACGTCGTCGCCGCCACGATCGGAAGCTGCGCCTCCTCGACGATCGGTTGCATCGCCTTCATCACGGAGCTGCACATCTCGCCCAGGATCAGGTCGACCTCGTCTATGTTGATCAGCCGCTGCAGGGCAGAGACCCCTTCAGCCGGAATGCATTGCGTGTCCGCCGGGATCAGCGTCAGCTCGTTGCCGAGCACGCCGCCGCTCTCGTTGATCTCCTTGGCGGCGAGTTCGGCTCCGCGGAGGCTGAACGTACCCCAGCGCGCCGCGCCTCCGGTCTGCGCCAGCGGAACGCCGATCCTGATTTCGTCGGCATCGGCCGGCGTAACGCTCATCGATGCGACGAACGCCGCCGCGGTCAGTATCGAAAGTCCTGCAACACGAGCAAATCCTAGCATGTCAGTTCCCCTTTTCGTGATGTATTCCATCCACTTCCGTCATGATGCGGTCAGGACGCCGCCGCCGCGGCGCGCGTCACTCCATAGTCGCGGGCCGCGGCCTCGGCGCTGACATAGCCGTCGTCGACATCCGCCAGCACCCGGTCGCGTGATCTCCGTCGCGGATCGCCGAAGCCGCCGCCGCCGGCCTCGATGGTCGTCAGGATGTCGCCCGGCTCGAGGACGTGGCGCCCCTTGCCGTCGACCTGTTCCCCGTTCACGCGAAACTCTCGCAACTGCCCATCGCCGCCGCCGAGGAATCCCCGTGCCGGGAACCGCGTGCGCTGTCCCATCAGGGTGACGACCAGCGGATGGCCGGTATCGTTGCGCAGCACCAGCTCCTGGCCGCAGCCGCCCCGGAAATAGCCCGGACCACCGGAGTCGGGCAGGATGCGCCGGCTGATGACCGTCATGCCGGTCAGGTCTTCCCAGATCTCGGCCGGAACGGCGCCCATGTTCGAGGGCGCCGGCGTGGTCGAGCGCCCGTCCATCCCGTCGAGGGCCCCAAGGCCGCCGGAAACGAAGTAGAGCGTCGAGATGTCCACGCCGTCGGGGCGGCGCCCCTGGACGTTGAAGACGTTCATCATCGCAACATCCGCCTGCACGCGATCCGGAACGGCCTTGGCCAATGCCCCCATCAGCAGCGGCACGATGAAGTGGCCGACAGAGTGGCGACCGCCGGTGGCCGAGGGCGGAAGGGCGTTGAGGATGCATCCGGCCGGGGCGCTGATCGAAACCGGCCTGGTAGCGCCGTCATTGTTCGGCAGGGTCGGGATCGTGAGCGACTTCAGGACGTAGTAGGTCATCGCACGCGTGTAGCAGAGCGGAACGTTGACGCCGGCCGGCACGGACGGGTCGGTGCCAGCATAGTCGACGGACACGTTGTCGCCATCGACTTCCACGGTGGCGGAAAGCGTGATCGGCCCGGTCGTCCCCTCGATCTGGATCGTGTTCGAGTATCTTCCGTCCGGAATCGCGGCGAAACGCGCCCTCATCGCCTGCTCGGCCTGACCGTTGATGAGCTCCGATATCGTGCCGAGGTCATCGATATCGTATTCGTCCATCAGATCGAGCAGCGCCCGGCCGCCTACTTCGTTGCAGGCGATGTTCGCCATCAGGTCGCCGATTACCTGGTCGGGAACCCGGACATTCGTGCGGATGAGGTTTATGACGTAGGGATCGATCGTCCCCCCGCGCATGAGCTTGGTGACAGGCAGGCGCAGGCCTTCCTGATAGACCTCGGTCAAGGCAGAATTCATGCCTGCACCGCCGATATCGGGAAGGTGCGTGATACTGAACGTGTAGCCGACGATCCTGCCGTCGCGGAAAACCGGGCGCGCAACGTTGATGTCGAACAGGTGGCCGGTGCCGATCCACGGATCGTTCGTCACCAGGACGTCGCCGGGCTGGAGCGTCTCGGGAGGATGCTCGGCGAGCATGCGCGCCAGGGTCTGGGGCGCCGTGCCGGTGAAGGAGGGAAGGCTGTAGCTTCCCTGCGCGATGCAGCGGCCCTCGCCGTTGAACAGGATGCAGGACAGATCGCCGCCCTCGCGGACGGCGATCGAGAAGGAGGTCCGGACGAGCGTCGAGACGATCTCGTCCGCCACCGAGACGAGACGGTCCCACATGATGCGCAGGCTCACCGCGTCATAGGCGACGTTCATTGGCATGCTCTCCTTGCTGATGCGCGATTTCGACGATGAGATTGTGGCGGGCATCGACGGTGACCACGTCTCCGAAGCCGATGACGCAGGTCGACTCGTTCTCCTCGATGAGCGCCGGCCCCCTGATCTCCTCGCCCGGCGCCAATGCGTAGCGATCGTAGACCGGACAAAGCACGTAGGCCTCGCGCTCCGGGAAGTAGACGTCCCGGTCGGTCTTGGACGCCGTCCCTGCCGTCGACGCGCCGTTCGCGGCGGGCGCGACGTGATAGTCCTCCGCGAATCGCGGCCGCGCGGCGATCGCCTCGATCTTCCAGCTGATGATCTCGATGGGAGCATCGAGGGGCGTCTGGGCGAAGATCTCGTGATAGAGGCGGCTGAAGAGCGTCGGGAGCTGCTCGACGACAGTCGCGCCCTCCGCGTCCGGAAGCTCGACCTCCAGTTCGTAGCCCTGGCCGATGTAGCGCGCGTCCACCCGCCGCTTGATCGTGATGTCGCCGGCGGAAATGCCTGCCTCGGCCAGCAGCCCGACAGCCTGCTCCTCCGGCTGCCGGAAATTCGCTTCGAGCGTTTCGGCCGTGAGGGTCGCCAGCGGCGTGCGGAACGACCGCATGGTTTCGAACGACAGCGGCGAGACCAGGAGGCCGATCGCCGACATGACGCCGGCCCCCGCCGGGAAGATCACCCTCGGCACGTGAAGCTTCTTGGCGATGCGCATCGCATGCACCGGACCGGACCCGCCGAAGGCGATCATCGAGCAACGCCGATAGTCGAAACCCAGCTCCGCCGCATGGATCCGGAAGGCGCGCGCGACGCCCTCGTTGGTCACCTCGTGAATGCCCCAGGCGGCGCGCGACTGTTCCAGCTCCAACGGATCAGCGACACGCAGGCGGATCGCTTCCTCTGCGGCCGGCTTGTCGAGGCTCATCTTGCCGCCGAGGAAGAACCCGGGATCGAGATGGCCCAGCACGACGTTGGAATCGGTGACGGTCGGATCTTCGCCGCCGCGCGCATAGCACACCGGACCGGGATTGGCGCCGGCGCTGCGTGGTCCCACATTCAGCATGCCGACATCGTCGATGCTGGCGATGCTGCCGCCGCCGGCTCCGATCTCGATCATGTCGACGACGGGAATCTGCAGATTGTGGCCGCTGCCGGCCTTGAAGTCGTATTCGCGCGCGACCTCGAGATGAAATTTCTTGAGCACCTCGCCCTTGCGAACGAGCGCGCCTTTGGCGGTCGTCCCGCCCATGTCGAAGGAAAGGACGTCCGGGCGGCCGATGAGGCGCCCGATGAAGGCAGACATCAGGGCTCCCGCGGCGGGTCCCGATTCGATCAGCCGGACCGGATAGCGGCGCGCCAGGGCGGTGGTGACCGTGCCGCCGTTCGAGGCCATGATCAGGAAGCGGCCGCCGAAGCCGAGCTTTTCGAGGGCCTGCTCGATCCTGCTGAGATAGCGGTCGGTCATGGGCTGCGCGTAGGCATTGACCGTGGTCGTCGTCCAGCGCTCGAACTCGCGCTGGAAGGGCAGCACGTCGGACGAGAACGAGACGTAGACGTCCGGAAATTCGGCACGGATGAGCTGCGCCGCAGCGACTTCGTGCGCAGGATTGGCATAGGAGTGGAGGAAGCAGATGGCGATCGCCGCCGCGCCGGCGTCGATGAGCTGCCGTGCCGCCTCGCGCACCTGGGCGATATCGATCCCGGCCGAGACGCTTCCGTCGGATCGCATCCGCTCGTCGATCTCGCGCCGGTCGCGCCTCGCGACGATGGGTTCGGCAAACTTCAGGCGAAGATCGTAGAGGTCGTAGCGACGTTCCAGACCCATGTCGAGCACGTCGCTGAAGCCCTTGGTCACCAGCATCCCGACCTTCGATCCCTTGCGCTCGATCACCGCGTTGGTCACGAGGGTGGTGCCGTGGACGATCGTCGATATCTCTCCGATCGCCACCCGTTCGCGCTCGATCAGGACCCGGATTCCGTCGAGCACGCATTCCGAAGGGTCGTGCGGCGTCGTCAATTGCTTGTGGAGCGCGATCCGGCCGGTCCGATCGTCGATCAAGGCGAAATCCGTGAAGGTGCCGCCGATATCAATGCCTATTCGATAACTCATTCAGTCTGTCCTCTGCGCAATCCCTCGTCCCGGGCCCTTGCCCGGGAGTCGTCCGGATCCATATGATCCGCCGTATCGAGGAACATCTCGCCCAACCGGTCGTGATCGACATCGTCGGCCGGTCCGTCCCAGAGCACGCGGCCGAGCCGCATCACCACGACCCGCTCCGCCTCGGCGACGCCCTTGCGCGTGTTCTGCTCGACCAGGACGACCGTCATGCGCTCTGCGTGGCAGCGCGCGATCTCCTCGAACACCCAGCCGATCGCCTGCGGCGAAAGACCCATCGTCGGCTCGTCGATGAGCAGGACGCGAGGGCGCCGCACGAGCGCCATGCCGAGCTCCAGCACCTGTTGCTCGCCGCCGGAAAGACTGCTTGCCCGTTCCCGTTTGCGTTCCCGCAGGCGCGGGAAGAGGTCGTAGACGCGGGCTATGTCGCGGGCGAGCTCTGTCCGGTCGCGTCGCCTGTAGCCGCCCATCTCCAGGTTCTCGGCAACGGTCATCAGGGGAAAGTTGCAACGCCCCTGCGGCACATAGGAGATTCCGGCGGAGAGGATTTCGCCCGAGGAAAGTCCGCTCAGACGGTTCCCTTCGCTGCGGATCTCGCCCCCGGTGATCGTCGTCAGTCCGAAGATCGTGCGCAGCAGGGTGGACTTGCCGGCGCCGTTAGCGCCGACGATGCAGATATATTCGCCCTCGCGGATCTGAAGATCGACGCCGTTGAGTATCGACAGGTCGCCGTAGCCGGCGTGCAGGCCGCGTATATCGATGATCGGTACGTCAGGCTCCAAGATAGGCCTCCCGCACCTGCGGCATCTGCGCCACCGTCTCCGGAACGTCGTCCGCGATGACCTTCCCGCCGGTCATCACGACCACGCGCCGGCACAGCCCCATTACGACGCCGATATTGTGCTCGATCAGGACCGTCGTGACGTTCAGCTCGCGGTTGGCGTGGGCGATCGATTCCGCGATCGTCTCGATCAGCAGCGGGTTGACGCCCGCCAGCGGCTCGTCGAGCAGGATGATGCGCGGCTCGGCCATGAGCAGCGCCGCAAACTGGAGCAGCTTCTGCTGGCCGACCGAAAGCGAGCCCGCCGGCGCCTTTGCAAGGTGCGACAGCTTGACGAGATCCAGCGTCTCTCCTGCGCGGCGATGCAGATCGGCGATCGTGCGCCACGTCCTCGGCCCGTTGAGGAAGGTCGCCAGGACGCCGCCGAAGCGATGCTGCTGTCCCGCGATCACGAGGTTCTCCGTCACGCTCATGCGTGAAAAGACCGTGTTGCGCTGGAACGAGCGCTGCATCCTGGCTTCCAGGGAACGGCGATGCATCGGCCAGGAGGTCACGTCGCGGCCGGCGACCTGAACGGCCCCTTGGTCCGGCCGGATGAGGCCGGTGATGCAGTCGAAGAAGGTGCTCTTTCCCGATCCGTTCGGGCCGATGAGCCCGCACAGCTCGCCGCGGCGCAGCGTGAAGTCGACACCGTCGAGGGCGCGCACGGCGCCGTAATGCTTGCGCAGGCCGGTGGCGACGAGGATGGCGGGCTCGGTCAACTCTGGCCTTCCCGCTTCCGGCGCGAAGCCCTGACCAGCCAGCGCACGCCCTGCGCAAGCGCCGGGCCGATTCCTTTCGGCAGCAGGAAGACGAGGGCGAGGAAGGTGAGCCCGTAGATCAGCTGCCTCCAATCCGCCGCCAACCTCAATGCTTCGGGAAGAGCGACAAAAATGAAGGTTCCGAGCGCGACGCCGCTTATGGTGCCGGCCCCGCCGGCAAAGACGATCACGAGGAAAAGGAGCGTGTAGTAGAGCTGGAACGTCAGCGGGCTGACGATCGTCATGTAGGAGGCATAGATCGCCCCGCCGATGCCGCCGAACAGCGCGCTGAGCGCGAAACCCACCAGCGCGTAGTGGCCTGCATGGATCCCTTGCGATTCGGCAAGGACCTCCTCCTCGCTGATCGCGCGCATCGCGCGGCCCGCAGGGGAGCGCACGATCAGCCAGAACACGAACAGGGCGATGAGGGCGAGCGCCAGCGTGAGGTAGTAGTAGTCGGTAAGGGAGGAGATCTGCAGCGAGCCCGGCGTGAAGCCGAGGAACGGCCGCGGAATGCCCGACAGTCCCATGTCGCCGCGCGTGACGCTGACCCAGTTCTTGGAAATCGATTCGCAGATGAACACGAACCCGAGCGTGCACATCACGAAGGAATAGTTTCTGAGCCGCAGCGCCGGGACGCCGACGGCAAGGGCGACGAGCGCGCTGAACACGCCGGCGGCCGGTAGCGACATCCAGAGCGGCCATTGAAGGTGGATGGCGGCAAGCCCGCCGACATAGGCGCCGATGCCGAAGAACGCCCCCTGCGCGAGCGACAGCATGCCCAGATAGCCGTAGATCAGGTTCAGCCCGAGCGCGGGATAGAAATAGATCATCGAGAGGATGGCGATATGCAGGTAGTAGCGCCCGACGAGGAACGGCAGGCACAGCAGAATCGCCGTGATCGCCAGGACGGCTACCAGTTGCAGCGATCCGGACTTTTCGGCATCGGAGAGTGCGGCGGGTTGCTGCATGTCAGTACCGCGCCCGCGCGGCGAACAGCCCGAGCGGCTTCCACATCAGGATGGCGATCATCGCGACGAAGCCGACGGCTTCACGGAAGGTCGTGCCGAGGAAACCGGAAACCAGCGATTCGGCGATGCCGAGGAACAGCGCGCTGATCAGCACGCCCCAGACATTGCCGACGCCGGCGATTACGGTGATCGCGAAGGCCTTGAATGTGATGCCTTCGCCCATCGCCGGGTAGATCGACACGAGAATGGGCCCGAGCAGCGCGCCCGAAATCACCGCGAGGGAGATTCCGAGCACGAAGGCGTTGCGCGTCACGCGCTGGATGTCGATGCCGACGACACGGCAGGCCTCCCGATTCTGCGCGACGGCCCGCATCGCCTTTCCGGCGCGTGAATAACGGACGAGCAGCTCCAGGCTCACGAAGACGGCGACCGTGACGCCGATCAGCAGCCATCGCTGCTCGACGGCACGGATGCCCCAGATGTCGATGACATCCATCCAGCCGCCCGTAACCTCCTTGAACGTACCGCCTGCAAGCAGCGTGACCGCGGCCTGCAGCGTGAGCGACACGCCGAGCGTCGCCAGGACGGCGTTCTGGAAGGGGGCTTCCGCCAGTGGTTCCGCGACGAAGCGTGAGGTGACCAATGCGATCGCGACGCCCGCGGCGAGCGCCGCGACAATCGAGACGCCGTAGGGAAGCCCCAGATAGGTCATCGATGCCCAGGCGGCGAATGCGCCGAGCATGTAGAAGTCCCCATGTGCGAAATTTATCGCCCGCAGCACGCCGAAAATGAGGGTGAGGCCGACCGCCGCGAGCGCGTAGCCGACGCCGACGAAGACGCCGTTCACCAGCTGATCGCCGATCAGCGTCAGCATCCGGCCGGGCTCCCTGGCTCGTGTCGCGCCGCCATCCTACAGCGCCCCGATGGCGTCGCTGAGCTTGAGCGAGCGCTTCAGTCCCAGCCGCGCCGCGCTCTCGTTCACCCGCGAGAGCACGCCGGCATCCAGCGTGTCGCGAGCCTCGCCGATGCGGGCGGAGAGATGCGAGACGGTGGCGGCTGCGACGCCGTATCGTTCGAGCATCAGCAGACCGTGGACACCGGCTTCGTCCTTGCCGATGCCCGCGTCGTTGAAGATGACGAGGCGCGGGGACGCAGGCCCGGCGATCTCGGCTGCGCTGCTGCCTCCATGCGAACCGGTGACCACGACACGACCCGCATCGCCGGGCTCGATCTCGGAAACCGAATCCAGCAGGATGATTTCCCTTCCATTCCCAAGATCGACAATGCGTCTCATGCCCGTCCACCCTCCAGCCTATCTGTCAAAGGTGCCTACGCCGCACCGGGCCGGTGCCACGAACCGCGAAGTCTCGGGGGATGTATGTTGACAGGCTTGCATGCTCCGACGATTGTCGCCAATGAAAAATTCTCCTTCGTCGAGATAAGCGATGTCTATCGCCCACCCCAACCTTCTTGCGCAGGCGGAAGCGTTCTACTGGATCGTGCGTCTTGGGGGGTTTCATCAGGCGGCGCTGCAGATCGGGATCACGCAGCCGGCCGTCTCCATCCGTATCCGGGAACTGGAAGCGGCCCTGAAGCAGTCCCTGTTCGAGCGGACGAATAACAGGGCGATCCTGACGCCGGAAGGCGAGCACCTGTTCCCGCGCGTCCAGAAACTCCTGGTCGAGGCCCAGGCCTTGCGCGCGCCTTCCGAGGAACGGGACTTCCTGCACGGATTGATCCGCGTCGGATCGGTCGAATCCGTGGCGATCACCTCCCTGCCCAAGATCATCGGCAACATAAGGCGGGTAATTCCGGGCATGCGCGTGTCGATCGTCATCGACACTGCCCCGAACCTCGCTTTGCTCCTGAGCACGGGGGGACTGGATCTGGCGGTCCTCTCGGACCCGGAACCGGACCAGTCGATCGCCGCGATATCGCTCGGCATGTTCGACTTGAAATGGGTGGCCAGCCCGGCGCTCGGCCTTCCGCGAAAGCCCCTGACGCCCCACGACCTGAAGCACCATCCGATCCTGATGCACGCCAAGCCGTCGCGCATGTATCAGGTGAGCCTCGACTGGTTCCGGCTGGCCAACATCGAGCCCGACAAGCTCTACTGCAATTCCTTGACGCTGGCCGGACGCTTCGTCGTGGAGGGACATGGCGCAGCGCTGCTGCCCCCCTGCATCATCGCCGATGCGATCGCGACCGGGCGGGCCATTGTTTACGAGGCCGATCCGCCCATTCCGAAGAGCCCGATGTTCCTGTCCTACGGCAAGGACAAGCTCGGCTCGACGCTTCAGTTGATCCTGGGAATCTGCCGCTCGGAGATCTACTCATCCGGGCTGATAACCGAGAAGATCGGCACCGCCAGCCGCTAGGCT
>CAYYZC010000065.1:2465-12900 GCA_964475605.1 uncultured Chelativorans sp. | reverse complement strand
TCGGCCTATGTCTATGCCGATGTGGACGGCGATGCGCAGGCCGATCTGGCGATCGAGGTGAAGGGCGACACCAGCCTCTCGGCCTCCGACTTCACGCTCTGATACCGGAGCGCCGGGCTTAACCACCCCTACCTAATAGATCCTCGGCGCGCCGTCGCCCTCCGGGCTCTTGTCGGGCCGGTTCAGCACCAGGTTCGTCCACAGCGCGTTCAGTTGCGGCTGCGAGGCCTGGCCGGCGGCGATATCCATGACGAGGCGGCTGATCGCCGGCGGGATGCCGCCGGAGCGCGCGCGCCGCGTCAGCTCCGCCATCAGTTCGCGCGGGGCCAGCAGATGCTTCGCCGCCTCGACCCAGTCGAAGCAGTCGCGCGTCGAGAGCCTGTCGAGGTCGGCCGTCAGCAGGTAGTAGCGCGCGGCCATGTCGTTGTGCTCCTGCATCAGCAGGCGGGCGGCGAGCACCGGTCTCTCCCTGAGGATGTCGGGTCCGAGCATCGACCGGTACGGCATCAGGGCGCTATGGCCATACTGGTTGTAGACGGCCTGGACGAAGGCCGCCTGCAGGGAAGGCGACCTGTCCTCTTCGAGTGCCGCCTGCATCTGCTCCATGACCTCGCCGGCCAGCCCCTTGTAGCGGGCCGTCGCGATCACTTTGTCCAGATACCAGTCGACCTGCTCGGCCGACAATTCCTGCGCATGGTCGAGCGCGCGCGAGATCGCCTCGGCGACGAGGTCGAGCCGGCGCTCCTGCAGCAGCAGCTCGGCCAGCCTGGCGATCGAATCGGGATCGCCGATCGTGCTTGCCGGCGTCGCAACATCGAGTGCCTGGCGCTCGGCGCCCTCGCGCAGCAGGTAGCTGACATAGAGCTCCTGGAACCGCCAGCTCGGATCGGCGTCGAGCCAGCCTATGGCGTGTTCGGCCGCCGCGTCGGGATCGCCGAGCTCGATCAGCGTCGTGAAGAGCATGATCCGCGCATTGGCGTCAGCCTCCTCTCCTTCTTCCTCCTCTTCCGCCTCGACCGCTTCCAGCACGGCGACCGCCTCGCTCAGCTCGCCGCGGCCGAGATGGAGCGAGGCGAGGCGCACGCGGTCCGCGACGGCGAGATCCTCGGGCCGCGCGCCGCGCAGGATGCGCAGCTCGTCATCAACGCGAGAATGCAGCCTGTAGAGATGGGCGAGATGGGCGGTGGCGTCGGCATCGCCCGACAGCCTGACGATGTTCTCCAGCGCCAGGACCAGCGAGCCGACGTCGCCGGAGCCGGAGAAGATCGCCGCAGCCTTGCGCCAGGCGGCGAGATTGTCGGGATTGCGCGCGATATAGAGCTTCAGGATCTTGATCGCCTCCTCCGGATCGCCGAAGCGCTCGTTGAGCAGGAAGGCCTGCAGCAGGAGGCCGGCCCGGCGCTCGCCCTTGCGGACGAAGTCATTGGCGAGATCGACCGCACGCTCGTAGCGGCCGTCGCGCATCAGCATGGTCACCTGCTCCAGCGGCCCGGGCACGAGCAGGTAGCCGAGCGGGGCAGCGGCCGCGAAGCATGCAAGCGCGGCATAGACCGGCAGTCGCCTCACTTCTCCCCTCCCTCGTCAGGGTCTTCCGGCGTTTCGGGAACGTGGCAGGCGACGGCGATCTCGACCGGCTCGATCGCTGCCGCCCTGGCATCGATGGTGAGACGCCCGGCCTCCGACGCCGACAGGCTTTCCTGCCAAAGCACGTCGCCGTCGCGGCCGACCGTCACGTCGTAAAGGCCGGCCGGCACGTTCTTCCATTCGAAGCGGCCGTCGCCGAATCCTTCTGCGACGAAGGTGAAGCCGCAGGGCGCGCGCTTCAGATCGCGCACGCGCCAGCGGCCTGATTCCAGGAGCACGCTTTCCAGATCCTCCGGCGCCTCCTTCTCCGGTTCATTCAGCTTCAGCGCCACGGTGGCGTCGGCCACCGCCGCGTCGAGCGCGACATAGAGCGAAGCCTGATACCTGATGGTGCCGACCACGCCTTCGCTGCGCTGGAGGTCGATATCGAACTCGTCGGCATCGTCGAAGCGGACCGTCTGCAGGCCGTCGCGGTCCGACAGCGTCCAGACGCCGGTCTCGACCTCGTCGATGGCGGTCGAAAAGAAGCCGTCGGCGATCGCCGCATAGGTCGAGGTCGCGACCGGCGCCACCGCGGCCAAGCGGACACGTTCGAGATGGCTACGGACCGCCTCGACCGAGGCGAGCCGTTCGCCGGAAAAGACGTGGTAGTGAAGGCCGATCCCCTTGAGGCGGCGCGGGCTCTCGGTGCGGTCGAGCGTCACCTGCAGATTGCGAAAGCCGTGATAGGCGCCGTTCCAGTAGTCGGTGAGCGATCCCTCGTCGGCGTCGACGGCATAGATCTGCCGCGCCTCGCCGACCTGGCGAGCGATCGGCGAGACATAGCCGACCGAAGGATAGGCATCGTCGTAGCGGGAGCCGCCGCCATTGATGTTGCGCAGGCCGAGGCGCCGCGTCGCCGTGATCGCCGCCTCGAAGGGCTGGGCGTCGCCGCTCCATTGGTAGAGGCGCGCGACCTTCCCCCCGGGCGCCAGCGCGGCGAGGTCGGCGACGGCGCCGCCGATCTCTCCGTCGAGCGAGAACGGGTCGCGCAGATAGGCCCGCGGCAGGTCGCGCGCGCCGGCCAGGAAGCGGTCGCGGGCGAGCTGCGCCTGGTCGATCTCGTCGGCGACGCCGATTGCCACGCCGATCGTCTGGAACAGGCCGGGCCCGTCGGGGTCCTCCCCCTCCGCCTGCATCAACCGCTCCTCCTCGTTGCGGTCATAGCTCTCGAAGAAGCTCCAGCGCAGCGGGAGCGTGCGCGAATGGCTGGCGATCTCGACCTGCGGCAGCGCGTAGATCGCGCGCGCCGTCTTGGCCGCTGCCTCGCCCAGACCCAGCACCGGGTCGATGTCGGCCATTACCAGGCCGACCGACACCGGCAGGTCCGGATAGGGCGTGATCAGGCGCTCCAGCACCACTTCGGATGCCTTCACCGGGCGGTCGCCATAGTCTTCGATGCGCGCGTCATTGTTCCAGCCGACGCCGTCGACATGGCTGAAATAGAGCCGCCGGCCCGACACGGTCGTCGTGTCCGGGATCGGGAAGCGCGTGCGCCCGAGCACCCGCTCGAACAGGACGAAGGGGTTCACCAGCCATTGCGAGCGCGCCAGATACTGGTCGAAATAGACGCTGAAGGCGCTGGGGATGAAGGCGCCGTTCGGCCCTGCCGTGACCACCGCGCTGACGGCATCACCCTCGCGCGCCGGTGCCTGGATCTCGAGCGCGACGGCAGCCAGCGGGCTCAGCCGCTCGATGACGGGATAGCTCGGCAGCAGCGGATCGAGCGGACGCTCGAAGCCGATCAGCTCGGGATCGCTATGGACGATCTCGGAGCCGAGCGTGCCTTCCACGTATTCGCGCGCATAGCGGATGCCCATCGGCTCCAGCACGCGGTTGAGCGCGCGCAGGTTCTGCGGCGTGGTCGGGCCGCCGATGCCGCCGATGATGATCAAGGGGACGCCCGCCTCCGCCACCTCGCCGGCCCATTCGAGATAGAGGGCCGGATCGGGCAACTCGTAAGTGAACCAGGTCAGCACCGCGGCATATCCGGTGGCCGGACCGATCGCCGGAAGCGGCTGGCGGATGTCGTGGTAGTCGACGATGAAGCCGAGATGGTTGAGCGGCATCTCGGCGCGCCGGTGGATCAGCGTCGCCGAGGGCGTCGGCTCCGCGGCGCTGTCATAGATCGCCAGCACGCGGCGCTCGACGGGCGCGGCGGCGGCGAAGCTCACCCAGCTCAGCGCCATCACGAGGCCGAAGAAGGTGACGGCGAGCAAGCCGAGGGTCACATGCCTCTGCCGCCTCTTGCGCCTGGGTTTCATGCGCATGCGGGGCCCTCCGCCTCGGCGGCGCCGCCGGGCAGGACGTCGAGCTGCCGGCGTCCGATGAAGGGCTTGAACTTCAGCGCGAGGAGCTCGTTGCAGACCGCATCGGCCAGCGCGCAGTCGGAGATGTATTCGGTCGCGAAGGTCGCAATGCCTTCCTGCTGCAAATGCTGCAGATAGTTCATGCTCCAGGCGACATCGTCGTCGCGGTTGCGCAGGTTCTCGCCGGAGAGGCCGGTCAGCAGGCTCTCCTTGTTGTGCCCGTCGAGAATCTCGAGGAAGCCCGGATCGGCCAGCAGCGGCTCGGCATTCTGGCCGATGACGATGAAATCGTCCGAACCGCGCCGGGCACGCTGCGCGAGCAGCCGGGTCACCTCCACCATCCTCGCCGCGGCAGCAGGCACATAGGCCTGCCATTCCATGAAGGCGTCGACGCGGTCGAGCAGGACGCCGTCGAATCCGATCTCCAGAATCTTGGCGAGAACGGAATTCGTCTCGCCGGTGGCCAGCTCGATCCATTCCGGGTTCCAGAACTCGACGCGGTGGGCGCCCGGCCATTCCGGGTTCTCCGGGCCGAGCCAGGAGGGGGCGTTGAGCCGATAACGGAGCGGCCAGTGCCAGCGCTTGGTGTCGGCTTCGCCGATGCACAGATAGGCGATCACCAGCCGACGGCCGCCGCCGGGTTTCCGCTTGAGCTGCCGGCATTCGCCCCTGGTCAGGAAGCGGCCGGCATCGTCGTCGAGGCTCGGATCGATCACGACCATGTCGAGGTCGGAAGCCGCCAGCGCCTCCACGTCGACATGCTGATACTGGCAGCCCCAGCGAGCAACGCGTCCGAGCAGTGCACGGCTTTGCGCCCGTGGCACGGCCACGCCCGCCCGGGCGCCGGAACCCGGCCACAGCCCCGCCATGGCGAGCCCTGCGGCAAGGGCGCGGCGCGTGATCGAAGTGGACAACACGGACACGATACTCAACTCCACCTGCCAGCGGCTGCTCCCTCAGGGCAAGGCCGCCTCCGCCATCGCGGCAGGGGCGCGCTCCACCTTCACCACATCGCCCGGAAGCAGCGCGGTCGTCTCGTCGGCGGCTACGGTCTCGACGCCCGATGCCGAGCGGCGCACCACATGGACGGCGAGGCGCTCGTCAGGGCCGAGGCCGTCGGCACTCGCATCCGTGCGCAGCGCCTCGTAGAGGCCGCGCGCGGCCTCCATCTCATTCGTCATCCGCTCGATCGATTCCTCGGCCAGGATCAGCTCGCGCTCGATCTCGGCGGCCTCGGTGAGCCGGCGCGTCACGCGCTCGGCCTCGCGCTGGCCGACCTGCCGCTCGGCCGCGCGCTTGTCGGCGGCGAGCTCCTCGCGGCGCATCTCGAAATTCGACACCTCCTTCTGCGCATTCCACATCAGCTCCAGGGTCGCCAGCCCGCGGCCCTGCATCTGCTGGATCACGTGCAGCCGCTCGGAGCTGATGTCGAGCTGGCGCTCGACCAGCTCCTGGCGTTGCCCGAGCGCCTCCACCTCGCGCACCGCGCTGGCGACGAGCACGTCGTCGAGCTCGGCGGCCGCGGCGTGGACGGCAGTCTCCGTCTCGACCAGGTGCGCGTCCGGAGCCGACAGGTCGACGCGATCGATGCCGGCGGTCGTCGCCGGGTCGTCGGTTCTCTCCGCATGATCTTCTGGAAGCTCCGCCTTGAGCCGCAGCAGGCGCTCGCGCTTGGCGATCAGCCGATCGAGCTCGGCGCTGGCGCGCTCCAGGCGCTCGTCCTCGCGCAACGCCTCCAGCATGCGCGCGGAGGCCTGCATGTTGCGGTCATAGCCGCCGGCGAGCGTGATCGCCTGTACGGCGATCATGCCGGGTTCGTAGCGGAAGGCGCCCGGAGCGCGGACGATGCCGGTCACATAGACCGGCTGGCGCTCCGCGATCGACACATGGACGTCGCCGCCGCGATCCATCACGCGCTCGTAGTTCTCCTTGATGCGCGCCTGCGCCTCCTGCGGCGAGAGTTCGGCAAGGACGAACCGCCCGACCAGCGGGATGATGATGGAGCCGTCGACATCGACGACATATTCGCCGGTAAGATCGAGGCGCTGATAGAAGGTGCGCACGCCGCCGGCGACCTCGTCCTCGCCGCTGCGGCCGAAATCGAGATGCTCGAAGAAGCTGAGCTGCAGCTTGTCGCCGACCCTGATCTGCGCCGTGCTCCTTAGGTCGGATGCTTCGGACGGCGCGGTTTCCGTCTCGGCCGCTTCGGACTGGGCGAAGGCGGGCGCGGCGGGCAGATAGGCGATGGCGCCCGCAAGCACGCAGACATAGAGGCTGCGCCGGCGCAGCGATGAGGTCCAGGGGTGAGGCAACAGTCTCGGCATCGTCGTTACTCCGGTTTCGCCCTCATGGCCGCAGGAGCGGCTTCGGCATCGCTGATGTTGGTCTCATCGACGGCGTCCGCACGGGACGGACCGCCGGTTCCGGCACGGCCGCGGGAGCGGCGGCAGGCGTGGCCGCAGGGGCCGCCTGCACGGCCGGCCGCGCAACGGGCTGCTGCCGCAGCGCATTCTGGAAGGTGAGGTAGCTGACGCCGGTGAGCGTCCGTTCCAGCACCAGCACCGAGGCGACGCCGCTGATCGCACAGGCGAGCAGATGGCCGAAGCCGAGATATTCGGCGCCCAGCATCAGGCTGCCCCAGGTCAGGCCGATCTGGGTCGCCAGGAACAGCGCCTGCAGCAGCAGGAAGCGCACATGCCGGTCAAAGAACATCAGCACCGAGCTGCAGACCAGGAACATGAACTGGAAGAAGGTGGCAAGCAGGCCGAGCCGCAGGATGCCCAGTTGCTGGAATTGCAGGCCGACCACGGGCACGATCCAGTGCGCGGCGAGGATGGCGACGACGCAGACCGTGAGCTGCGTCACCAGCATCCGGTAGACGAAGCGGAAGGTCTGGTGCGACATCTCGTCGGCGAGCTGCTCGACATGGTCGAGCGGGGTGCGATCCTTGATCGCCGCCAGGAACTTGCGGCAGGCGCCGTAGATCTCCGGCTCGACCGAAGCGACGAAGAGGCCGAGCGCCGGAATGATGGTCAGATAGGCGATGAACATCGCCCCGTCGTAATCGGGCGCGCTGACGAGACCGTTGGGCAGCAGCACCCCGATCGGGCTGAACCAGAGCACCCATTTGTCGGCCCAGATGGCGGCCATCGCCGCGAAGGAGCCGAGGCCCAGCACCCAATAGTCGCGCAACCGGCCGGCAAGGTCCGACAGATGGTCCACCATGCCGTGGACGGGATAGGGAAATGCCGCCAGCACGCGCCCGGCGAGCCAGAACAGGATGACCAGGAGCCCGAACACGAAGCTGACCAGCATGCCGGGCGCCGACCAGCCGTGCAGTGCGATCCAGATCGTACCCAGCACCGAGAGCAGAAGCCCGACGATGAAGCCGGCGGTGATGCCGCGGAAGTCCCGGATCGCACCGCAGAAGGCGAGCGTCGGCCAGATCAGGCCGATGATGACGGTCGAGATCGTCGCCGCGACGAGGAGTTGCGCGCCGAGGCGGAACACCATGCCGAAGACCACGAACGAGACCAGCGCGGAGGCGATGCCGCTGGCGATCACCGCCGACAGGAAGCGCGGCCTGATCTTCTCGAACTCGCGCCGGTAGATGTCGTCGGCGACCACCCGCATCGCGACATTGACGATCGGCGCCGTCGCCAGCAGCGAGATGGCGAAGGCATAGATGACGAGGCCGCGGAAATCGAGGCTGACCGTGATCGGGGTCGAGGCGATCGTGCCGCGATGGATCAGCGCGATCGCCAGCGTGCAGAACATCCACGGTCCCGCGGCGACGACGGCGCCATGGCCGACCGCGCCGGCGGTGCGCAGCAGGCTCGCCTCGGGGCCGACCTTCGGAAGCAGGAAACCTATGCCTGCCATTTCGCCACCCCGGCCGCGCCTTTATGTGCGCCGTAGAGCGCGGCATAGGCGTCGCGCGAGCGCTCGGAGGAATAGTAGCTGCGCACGCGTAGGCGCAGGTTCGAGCCCATCTCGTCGCGCAGCCGGTCGTCCGACAGCAGCCGCACCACGGCGGAGGCGATCTGGTCCGGCGCCACGACGTCGGTGACGATGCCGCCATCGCCGATCGGCGGGCTCTCGTCGGGCCTGCCCTCCAGGATCTCGCGGCACGAGCCGACATTGGTCGTCACGCAGGGAATGCCGGCCGCGCCCGCTTCCAGCACGACGAGAGGCTGGGCCTCGCTGAGGCTTGTCAGCACGACGACATGGATGCGCGGCAGCCATTCGATGACGTTGACGCTGCCGACGAACTGGACGGTGTCGCCGAGGCCCAATTCTTCCACCATCTGGCGGCATTCCTCGGCATAGGCGGCATCCTCGTCGAGCGGCCCCATCACATAGGCGCGCAGGCCGGGGATCGTCTCGGACGCGAAGGCGGCGGCGGCGATGAAGGTCTTGACGTCCTTGATCGGGACGACGCGGCCGATCAGCGCCATGGTCGGCGGGAAGCCGGGCTCGTGCTCGATCGCGCCGAAGCGGTCGACATTGATGCCGTTGGGAATGACCTGGAGCTTGTCCTGCTCTGCGCCGAGATCGAGCTGGAGGCGCTGATTGTCGCCGTAGAGCGTGGTGATCCGGTCGCAGGCGCCGTAGCAGACGCGGGCATAGCTCTCGAACGCCATGATCCACAGGTCGCGGATGTCGGGGCTGCGGTTGTCGACGGCAAGCCCGTTGTCGATCGTGTCGACGATCCAGTCGGCCATCAGCAACTCGACACGGCGTTCATTGGTGTAGATGCCGTGCTCGGTGATCAGCGCCGGACGGCCGGTCTCGATGGCGGCGCGGGCGGCCA
This sequence comes from uncultured Chelativorans sp., assembly GCA_964475605.1. Taxonomy (GTDB): domain Bacteria; phylum Pseudomonadota; class Alphaproteobacteria; order Rhizobiales; family Rhizobiaceae; genus CAYYZC01. Next base: position 4,155 of record CAYYZC010000065.1, on the reverse strand, counting down.
GGAGGCCGGCATAGCCGGTCGAGATGCAGTGATAGGCGCGGGCCGGCGGCAAGGGGAATTCGAGCACGGCGAAAAGCCCGCCGACAAGCGATTGCCAGGCCCAGAAGAAGTCGATGAAGGAAGCGCTCGGCATCAGCCGGCGATACATGCCGCAGATGATCTTCCAGGCGAATTCCGACTGCGTCAGCTCCTGATGGCCGAGGCGGCGCGGCAGGTTGTCGAGAGCCTCGATCAGCTCCTCGAGGTCGCCGAGCTCGCCTCCCCTGACGAGGCGCGACAGGATGACCGTCAGTTCCTCCGCCCTGTCGTCGCCGATCGGGCGGCGCGGCAGGAAGCGACGCTCGCGCCTGCCCTGGAGGCTCAGCTCGACCGAGCGGAGCAGGTTCGGCGGCGCTTCGTATCTGCGCCGGCGCGGCTCGTTGCCCGACACGACCGAGACGACCGAGAAGGTGAATTCCGGCAGGCTGCGCATCAGCCAGTCGATCCAGCTCGACACGCCGCCGGTGACATGCGGATAGCAGCCCTCGACGATCAGGCAGATATCGGACTCCAGCCCCGGAGCCCTCTCGATGGGAGGAACGCCGCTCATGCCGGATTGGCCTCCGCCGATGCGGCGAGCAGCGCCGGCTCCTTGTCGAGGTCGAAGCCCTCAGCCGGCTGGCGCCCCGCCGCGGCCGGGCTGCCGCCGGGCAGGAAGGCGCGCAGCCAGAGCTCCGACAGGACGGCCGAGCGGCCGCGCCCGACATGGGCGATGCGCTGATCGAGCTCGTCGAGCAGGCCGCTCTCGAAGAGGAGTGCGCACAACAGCTCCTCGATCGCATCGGCAACCGTCGGAAGCGGCCGCAGATCGCGCAGCAGCCGGACCGCGTCGTGACGGATCGCGGCGATGTCCCGCTCGTCGAGCAGGCGGTTGGACACGATCTCGGCGAAGATCAGAGCCCGGTTGCGGGCCTCGTCGGGCGACTGCACGTCGGTCTCGATTCCGGCGGCGATCGCGCGCTTGCGATCATGCTCGCGCAGCTTCGAGAACACGGTCGCGGCCGAGACCCGCACGGCGGCGAGATCGCTGCGCAGCGCGCGGCGCAGCACCTGCGTATATTCGGGCCGGAACTGCTGCGAGATCAGGCCGAGCATGGTCTGGACCTGCTGGACGCTGCCATTGTCGAGCACCTGCTCGAAATCGAACACGCTTTCGGCACCAGGCCGCGTCGTGAAGCGCCCGACGATCGCCGCCGCGCCCTCGTCGCTCTCGGCAGCGGTGGGAACCGCATACGCGATGCCGGCCATCTTCCGCTGCCCGCCGGCAGCGCGCCGGTCGACCTGCCACAGATAGAGAGCGCCCAGCAGCCCGACCGGGCCGGCGAGCAGGAACGCCGTCAGCCCGAGCACCCTGGTGGTGCTCTCCGGCGACCCCCGGCTCGCGGCCCAGAGCAGCAGGGTCAGCAGGCAATGACCGGCAAGCACCCATTCGAGCCGCGCGGAGCCGGTCACGAAAGCCGCTACGAGCCCGGCATCGCATGCCGCGACCGCCACTGCCACGAGCGCACGCATCGGCCTTCCGCCGCCGCTCCCGGCAAGAATTTCAACGAATGATCGGTTGCGCCCCCCCATCGGTCATGCCCGATCCGGCTCGTTGTCGACGATCTGCAGCCTCGGCTTGCCGCCGGATGCGATGAGAAGCTGGCCCGGC
>CAYYZC010000065.1:0-2365 GCA_964475605.1 uncultured Chelativorans sp. | reverse complement strand
GCCCGGCGCCGGCAGGCCAGGCACCTGCGCGGCCTGGCCGACAATGAAGCTGCCGAGCGAGACGGCGGCCTCGCCGGCCAGCGTGAGGCAGGCCGGATCGGCATGGCGCACCAGCACGACGCCGATGACGTCGCCCGCGGCCGAACGCGTCGGCGCCGCCATCACGGCGCGGCCGAAGAGCAGTTCGCGGTCGCTGGCACGCGCTGCCGACAGGATCCTGTCGCTTTCCAGCACCGCGCGGCAGATCGCCAGATCGTGCGGATGGATGTGCTCCGGCTGGTCGTCGTGCAGGCCAGCCGATGCGAGGAGCCAGCGATCGCCGTTCAGCGAATAGCAGGCCACGCCCTCGGCTCCGATCAACCGGGCGAGCGCAAGCGACAACGCCTCCGGCAATCGGTCGCGCGGCACGGCCAGGAGCTGCTCGAAGGTGCGCAACGCCATTCCGGCGGCCGAGGCGCCGGAGGTCGCGATCCGATGCTCGAGCGCGGCGACTTCCGCGCCGAGATCGTCACAGCGGTCCGCGAGCGCCCTCGCCTCTATCGCCTTGCGCTGCCGCTCCTCCTCGACATGCTGCAGGCGCTCCGCCGTTTGCTCGCGGAAGCGGCCGAGGATCGCCACCGCCACCAGCCACAGCAGCGGCTCGCGCACGCTGGCGCCGACGAAGGCGTAGAGGTCCTGATGCTCGGCGAAGTCGGACCAGCCCCAGGAGAACTCGACGAAGGAGGCGACGGCGACGGCCACCATGCCGACGAGGCGGCCATGGAGCGAGGCGGCCAGGAGAACCGGGATCCAGAGCGGGTTGGGCTCCGCCTGCGACAACTCGAACGGGAACACGTCGAGCCTGTCGGCAACATAGAAGACGGCGAAGAGCGCCAGGATCTCCAGCACCTGCCATGCCCGCAGCCTTGCCCGGCGGATTCTGTTTTCTGTCGTCGATACAGGGAAATTGTCGTTTTGTACGACACGCATTTGCAGCCTCCGGATTTACCGATTTTTTACCATCGGGCCCCGGCGCCTCATTGATAACTGTCAATTCCACCCTCAATTCTGGTTGGCAAATCGGGGTTGGCGGCAAGCAAGGCAAGTTGACAATAGTCAATGACGAAAGCCTCCGCGTTTACATAGCGTTAACCAATGGGGTGCCGAAGCTGACCATTTTTCCGACATGCGGCTGGTGGCGTCTTCTGCTTAAGGCTCACGAATATTTGTGTCGAAACCGATTGCCATGACCATGACCTTGTCCAGCCAAGCGATGCAGAAGCCGCGCCCGCCTGCCGGCCGCGGCTGGAGCCAGTCCGACGATCAGGCGAAGGTGATCGGGCCGGTCGAGCAGTTGCGGCAGGGGCAGACGCTGGTCTGGGCAGGCGACCACGGCGCCGATGCCTTCCTCGTCGTGAGCGGCGCGTTGCGCCACTGCCTGGTGCTGGTCGACGGGCGCAGGATGATCTCGGGCTTCGCCGTCGCCGGAGAGATCTTCAGCCTGTCGGACGGCGAGCGCTATATGCGCACCGTCGAAGCGTCCTCGAACTGCCGGGTCCGGCGAATCCCGCAGGCCGCGCTGGCGTCACTCGTCGCGGCCGACGCGGCGGGGAACGACGCGAGGCCGGGCCGCCTTGTCGACGAGCCCTGGACGCTGCAGGCGGAGGTGATGCACCATCTCCACCGAAGCGCCGAGGCCCGCGTCGCCTATCTCGTCCTCGACATGGCCCAGCGGCAGAACGCCCTGCTTGCCGACGGCTCGAAGCTGCGCTTCGACATGTCGCGTCTCGATATCGCCGATTATCTCGGCCTCTCCGTCGAAACGGTGTGCCGCCTGCTCAAGAAGCTGGTGAGGGAGGGCATCCTCTCCTCGAAGGGACCCCACGACATGGTCGCCTGCGACCTCCGCGCTCTCAGGCAGCGGGCTGGAATCAAGGGTGACGCCCTGCCGTAGATGCCGTTCGTCCAGTAGACGGTAGAAGAATTCCACTGTCCTTACGACATTGGGATGTTGTCTATATTTACCAAAACAATTCATAAATCATCATTTACTTTCGACATTGAGGAATATCAATCCTTCCCTGTCGTCTTGCAAATATATTCCGCTCACGATGAACCCTCGCCGGCTCGCGCCATCCCATTGTGGCCGGAGGTCAGCTCGAATTGAGGAGTACCTGCAATGACGATCACAACCGATGGCCAACTGTCCGACTGGACGGCGAGCGACCGCCTGGAGCGCCCCACCACTACCGTCGACAACTACGAGATCTACGGCCGGTTCGAGGACGACACGTTCCACGTCGCGATCCGGACGAGCGAGCCGGGCGTGTCGATCGGCGCCGGCACGACGCTGTGGCTCAACACCGATGACGACACGACGACCGGC
>CAYYZC010000064.1:8737-13086 GCA_964475605.1 uncultured Chelativorans sp. | reverse complement strand
GTCGGGCGCTCCGGCGCCGGCAAGTCGACGCTGGTCAATCTGCTGCTGCGCTTCTACGACATCGAGGGCGGGCGCATCCTGATCGACGGCCAGGACATCGCCGACGTGACGCAGGACAGCTTGCGTGCCAATATCGGAATGGTGACGCAGGACACCTCGCTGCTGCACCGCTCGGTGCGCGACAACATTCTCTACGGCCGTCCCGACGCGGGCGAGGAGATGATGCTGGAAGCGGCGCGCCGCGCCGAGGCGGTCGACTTCATCGGCGGGCTCAGCGACCCCAAGGGCCGCAAGGGCTATGACGCCCATGTCGGCGAGCGCGGCGTCAAGCTGTCGGGCGGCCAGAGGCAACGCATCGCGATAGCGCGCGTTATGCTCAAGGACGCGCCGATCCTCATCCTCGACGAGGCGACGTCCGCGCTCGATTCGGAGGTCGAGGCCGCCATCCAGGAGAATCTCTACCGTCTGATGGAAGGAAAGACCGTGATCGCCATCGCGCACCGCCTCTCGACCATCGCCGCGATGGACCGGCTGGTGGTCATGGACAAGGGGCGCGTGATCGAGGAGGGCACGCATGAGGAGCTGATCGCGAGGGACGGCCTCTACGCGCAGCTCTGGCAGCGCCAGTCGGGCGGCTTCCTCCTCGACGAGGAAAGCGAGACGGCGCGGGGTCTGGCGGCCGAATGAAACCCGGACACGAGAACGAGCCTCCGGGCTTGCGCGAGCGCGCCTGGCGGGCGGCGGAGGGGTTCATCGACCCCTTCGCCGATACCGACCGCGAGGTGCTGCCGAAGGACGCGCTGCGCTTCATCCTCTATTTCGCGCGCCAGGCGAAGCTGCCCTTCGTCCTGCTCCTCGTCGTCGGCGGCATCATGGGCGCCGTCGATGCGGGGCTCTACTGGTCGCTCGGCTGGCTCATCGACGTGCTGGAGGCGTCCTCGCCGCAGACGCTGGTCGAGGAATACTGGCTCGAACTCGCCGCCTTCCTCTTCTTCGTGCTGTTCGTGCGCGCCGCGGCGATGACCGCCAGCGCGCTCGTCGAGCAGCAGGTCATCGTGCCCCATTTCTACCAGATGGTGCGCTGGCAGTCCTTCCGGCGCGTCATCGAGCAGCCCTACGCCTTCTACCAGAACGATTTCGCCGGCCGCATCGCGACCAAGATCATGCAGGGCGGCGAATCGACCGGCGACTTCATCGTCTCGCTTCTGCAGACCATGTGGAGCTTCCTGTCCTTCCTGGTCCTCGGCGGCACGGTGCTCGTCCTGCTGGACCCGGCGATGGGCCTGGTGCTGGTGGCCTGGCTCGCCGCCTACCTGCTGATCGCCTGGAGGCTGCTGCCGCCGCTGCGCGCCGCCGGCCGCAGGAACGCGGACGAGCGCTCGATCCTCAACGGCCGCCTCGTCGATGCCTTCACCAACATCATGGCGGTCAAGCTCTTCGACAGCGGGCGGCGCGAGCACGCCTTCGTTCGCGACGGCATGGCCCGCTTCGTCGCCGCGGTGACGCAGCTCACCCGCGCCATCACCCGCGTCCGGTCGGCCGTGGCGATCCTGAACGGCTTCATGATGGCGGCCGTCTTCGTCCTGGCCCTGCGCGGCTGGATGGCCGGCAGCGCCACCACCGGCGAGATCGCGGCCGCCATGGGCCTGGTCTTCCGCCTCAACCAGATGTCGGGCTATGTGATGTTCAACATCAACGGCCTGATCCGCGCCTTCGCGACGGTGCAGGACGCCACCGGCACCATTTCCGTGCGCCCGTCGATCCGCGATACGGCCGATGCCGCGGCCATAGGGCGGGCGACCGGCGACCTTCACTTCGAGAACGTCACGTTCCACTATGGCAAGGAAGGCGGCGGCGTCATCGAGAACCTGTCGCTGCATGTCAGGCCCGGCGAGCGTGTCGCGCTGGTCGGGCCCTCGGGTGCAGGCAAGACGACGATCGTCAATCTCGCCCTGCGCCTCTTCGACGTCGAAGGCGGGCGCATCCTGCTCGACGGCCGCGATATACGCGACCTCACCCAGGCGTCGCTGCGCGCGCAGTTCGGCGTCGTCGCTCAGGACCCGATGCTGATGCACCGCTCGATCCGCGACAACATCGCCTATGGGCGACCCGGCGCGAGCGAGGCGGAGATCGTCGAGGCGGCGAAGCGGGCGGCAGCGCACGATTTCATCGTCGAGGTCGGCGATCCCAGGGGCCGGCGCGGCTACGACGCCTATGTCGGCGAGCGCGGCGTCAAGCTGTCGGGCGGCCAGCGGCAGCGGATCGCGATCGCCCGCATGATGCTGAAGGATGCGCCGATCCTGGTCCTCGACGAGGCCACCTCGGCGCTCGATTCGGAGATCGAGGCGGCGATCCAGGAGAATCTCTACCGGATGATGGAAGGCAAGACCGTGATCGCCGTCGCCCATCGGCTTTCGACCATCGCTGCGCTCGACCGGCTCATCGTCATAGACGAGGGCCGGATCGTCGAGGAGGGGACCCATCGCGAGCTGACCGCCTCCGACGGCCTCTACGCCCAGCTCTGGAAGCGCCAGTCCGGCGGCTTCCTCGGCCAGCGGCTGGCTGCGGAGTAGGTCGGATGAGCATGCGTCTTCCCGGCTCCGGCGGCAGGCGCGTCCAGACCGGCGTCGATGTGCTCGACCATGAGCTCGCCGGCGAGATGGCGGTCTCGCTCGGTCGCGCCGGAGCGGCGGTGGAGGCGACCCTCGCCGCCCTGCGAGGCTGCGGGCCCGGCGCGCCGGAGCGCCGCGAACTGCTGCGCCATGCGGCGCGCGCCGTGCATGCCTATTTCATCCAGCGAGAGGCCTGCGGCCTGCGCCGCCACAAGGATGTCATCCGCGAATACGGCATTCCCGACGAGGTGCTGGCGCGTCTCGGTGCGAGCTGACCGGCTTGCCGGCCGGACCTTGGGGGATGTCCGGAGTCGTTATGCGGCGGCGCCTTGCGACAATCTGCCCGAGCCGCCCCGCTACACTGGACAATCGCCATGGGCGCGCATAGAAACCTTCGCCAAATGCCGGGGGAGTCTGTTGGGTGAGCGCGCTGTTGCGCCGCTGCTTCAACGGATCGGTAGCTGCTATCTTCGGGGCTCCTCGCGGCAAAAATGAGGCTGAAAGGATCACTGCCTGTGAGCGCGAACGAATCGACCGACGAGGGCCGCCGCGATTTCCTTTTCATCGCCACCGGCATGGCCGGCGTGGTCGGCGTCGGTGCCGCTGCCTGGCCCTTCATCGACCAGATGCGCCCCGACGCCTCGACGCTGGCGCTGGCGACGATCGATGTCGATGTCTCGGCCATCGAGCCGGGCATGTCGGTGACGGCCAAATGGCGCGGCAGCCCGGTCTTCATCCGCAACCGGACCGACGAGGAGGTCGAGGCGGCACGCGCCGTCGATCTCTCCGAGCTCAAGGATCCGCTCGCCCGCAACGAGAACCTGCCCGATGGCACCGAGGCGACCGACGTGGCGCGCTCGGCCGGCGAGGGCATGGAGAACTGGATCATCATGGTGGGCGTGTGCACCCATCTCGGCTGCGTGCCGCTCGGCGAGGCCGGCGATTTCGGCGGCTGGTTCTGCCCCTGCCACGGCTCGCACTACGACACGGCCGGCCGCATCCGCCATGGACCGGCGCCTGAGAACCTGCCCGTACCGACCTTCGAATTCATCTCCGATACGGTCATCAGGATCGGCTAAGCGAAAGAGAGCCAGCAAATGAGCGGTGCACACTCGACCTATACGCCACGGACCGGCCTCGGACGCTGGATCGACGCGCGCATGCCCCTGCCGCGCCTGGTCTACGATTCCTTCGTCGCCTATCCGGTGCCGCGCAACCTGAACTACGCCTATACTTTCGGCGGCATCCTCTCGCTCATGCTGGTGGCGCAGATACTGACCGGCGTCGTTCTCGCCATGCACTACGCGGCGACGACGGGCATGGCCTTCGATTCGGTCGAGAAGATCATGCGCGACGTCAATTCCGGCTGGCTCCTGCGCTATCTCCACGCCAACGGCGCCTCGATGTTCTTCGTCGCCGTCTATATCCACATCTTCCGCGGCCTCTATTACGGCTCCTACAAGGCGCCGCGCGAGCTCCTGTGGATCCTCGGCGTCATCATCTACCTGCTGATGATGGCGACGGCCTTCATGGGCTACGTGCTGCCCTGGGGCCAGATGAGCTTCTGGGGCGCCACCGTCATCACCGGCTTCTTCACCGCCATCCCGCTGGTCGGCGACTGGATCCAGCAGCTCCTGCTCGGCGGTTTCGCCGTCGACAACCCGACGCTGAACCGTTTCTTCGCGCTGCACTACCTGCTGCCGTTCATGATCGCCGGCGTCGTGGTGCTGCACGTCT
>CAYYZC010000064.1:0-8727 GCA_964475605.1 uncultured Chelativorans sp. | reverse complement strand
CGGCATCGAGGTGAAGTCGAAGACCGACACCGTTCCCTTCACGCCCTATGCGACCATCAAGGATGCGATGGGCATGGTGGTGTTCCTGCTGGTCTTCGCCTATTTCGTCTTCTACATGCCGAACTATCTCGGCCACCCGGACAACTACACGATCGCCAACCCGCTGAAGACGCCCGCGCACATCGTGCCGGAATGGTACTTCCTGCCCTTCTACGCGATCCTGCGCGCCATCACCTTCAACATCGGCCCGATCGACTCCAAGCTTGGCGGCGTGCTCGCCATGTTCGGCGCCATCGCGGTCCTGTTCTTCGTGCCCTGGCTCGACACCTCGCGCGTCCGCTCGGCCGTCTACCGCCCCTGGTACAAGCTGTTCTTCTGGCTCTTCGTCGCCGATTCCATCTTCCTCGGCTGGCTCGGCTCGCGCCCGGCGGAAGGCTCCTATGTGGTGATGGCCCAGTTCGCCACCCTCTACTACTTCGCCTTCTTCCTCGTCGTCATGCCGGTGCTCGGCCTGATCGAGACGCCGAGGCGGTTGCCGAACTCCATCACGGAGGCGGTGCTGCAGCGCAACAAGAAGACCGAAGACGTGCTGCAGCCGGGCGTCGCGCCGGCACCGCGGACGGAAGCATGACCCTGAGGTTCGAAAGGAAATTGTCGATGAGCACGATCCTCAAGGGACTTGCCGCGCTTGGCATCGGACTGGCCATGGCGACCGCAGCCCCCGCGCAGGAGGAAGGGCACGCGGAGAGCGGCACGCCGCACTATCCGCTGATCAAGCCGGTCGAGCAGGACTGGACCTTCGAGGGGCCGTTCGGAACCTACGACCGCGCCCAGCTCCAGCGCGGCCTCAAGGTCTATCGCGAGTCATGCGCGGGCTGCCACGGTCTTGAGCGCGTTGCCTTCCGCACGCTTGAAGGCCTCGGCTATTCGGAGGCCCAGGTCCGTGCGCTCGCCGCCGAATACGAGGTCGAGGACGGGCCGGATTCGTACGGCGACATGTTCACGCGCACCGCGATCCCGTCGGATCATTTCCCGTCGCCGTTCCCGAACGACGAAGCGGCTGCTGCCGCCAACAATGGTGCCGCGCCTCCCGACCTTTCGCTGATGGCCAAGGCACGCGCGGCCGAGCGCGGCTTTCCGACCTTCGTCTTCGACGTCTTCACGCAATATGCCGAGGGCGGGCCGGACTACATCTACAACCTGCTGACCGGCTACGAGGAGGAGCCGGAAGGCGTCGTGATCCAGCCCGGCACCTATTACAACCCGCATTTCATTGCCGGAGCGGCGCTCTCCATGCCGCCGCCGCTGGCCGACGGCCAGGTCACCTATGACGACGACGCGCCGGAGACGATGGACCAGTATGCCCGCGACGTCTCGGCCTTCCTGATGTGGGCGGCGGAGCCCAAGATGGAAGCGCGCAAGGCGACGGGCTTCAGCGTCATGGCCTTCCTCCTGCTCTTCGGCGCGCTCGTCTACCTCACCAAGCGCCGGATCTGGTCGGGCCTGCCGCACTGAGATCGGCGCATTTGCCATCAACCGGGGGGCGGCGGGCATGCCGCCCTTTTCATCGGGCGCGATGACGGCCATGAATGTGCCATGAAGAACTCGCTCGAAGAGATGCTGCTGTCTGCGGTCCGCACGATCCCGGACTATCCCAGGCCCGGCATCCTGTTCCGTGACATCACCACCCTGCTCGGCGATGCGCGCGCCTTCCGGCGGGCCGTCGACGAGCTGATCCATCCCTGGGCCGGCTCCAAGGTCGACAAGATCGCGGGTATCGAGGCGCGGGGCTTCATCCTCGGCGGCGCCGTCGCCCATCAGCTCTCCTCCGGCTTCATCCCGATCCGCAAGAAGGGCAAGCTGCCGCATGAGACGGTGCGCGTCGCCTATTCGCTCGAATACGGGCTCGACGAGATGGAGATGCACAAGGATGCCGTGGCGCCCGGCGAGCGCGTCATCCTCGTCGACGACCTGATCGCTACCGGCGGCACCGCCGAAGGGGCGGTCAAGCTGCTGCGCCAGATGGGAGCCGACATCGTCGCCGCGTGCTTCGTCATCGACCTGCCCGATCTCGGCGGCCGCGCCAGGCTGGAGGCGCTGGACGTGTCGGTCCGCACGCTGATCAGCTTCGAGGGGCATTGAGGACAGGGCGTATTCTTCCCCGCCTCGTCGTCCTCGGACTTGATCCGAGGACGTGAAGTCGAGCGGCGCTAGTCTAGCCGGCCTTCACCAGCACCGAGCTCTCGAATTCCAGCACCTTGACGCCGCTTGTCGCCTCGTAGGCCTCGCAGGCGAGCGTCAGCAGGCGCCAGCCCGGCCGCGAGGCGAGCGGCCGGTGCGCCAGTGCCCTGCGGGTGAAGCGGATCCGCTCGCCGGCATAGACCGGGCGCAGCCATTTCAGGTGCTTGAAGCCGGGGGAGGGGCCGAATTCGGGCTCCGCCCCGTCGCCGCCCCAGGACTGCCCGGCCATGTCCTGCCGGTGCGCCAGATTGTACCGCATCCACATCGAGGCGGTGTGCCAGCCCGAGGCGCAGAGCTTGCCGAAGACGCTGTGCTCGGCCTCCGCCTCGTCGATATGGAAGCGCTGCGGGTCGTATTTGCGCGCGAAGGTCTTGATCTCCTCGGCCTCGAAGAGATGCGTGCCGAGCTCGATCGTCCTGCCGATCTGGAGATAGTCGTCGAGGTTCATGCCGCCGCTCCCGCGCGCTTCAGGAACATGCCGGTGTTCTCCAGCTCGAGCACGATCTCGCCGCGCTGGTTGGAGAGCTGGTGGCGGCAGGTGACGAAGCCGAGCTCCGGACGCGAGCGCGATTCGCGCTTGGCGGTGACCGTCGAGGCGCCCGTCAGCGTGTCGCCCGCCAGGACCGGCTTCTTCCAGCGCACATATTCGACGCCCGGCGCGCCCTGCGACGTCGAATCGAGCAGGAATGCGTCGCACATCATGCGCATGAAGATGCAGCAGCTATGCCAGCCCGACGCCGCAAGCCCGCCCAGGATGCTCGCCTTGCCGGCTTCCGCGTCGAGATGCATCGGCTGCGCGTCGAACTCGCGCGCGAACGCGACGATCTCTTCGGCCGTGACCGTCTTCGATCCCAGCCCGACCGTCGTGCCGATCTCGAAGTCCTCGAATGCCCATTTCCTGCCCGTCATCGCAAATCCTGTTCAATCTTGAACTTCCATAGTGGCCCCCGCCGCCCGGCGACGCAACGGGCTTTCACGGCCTCACGTATTGAACTTGAACAGCAGCACGTCGCCGTCCTGGACGACATATTCCTTGCCCTCGTCGCGCGCCTTGCCGGCCTCCCTGGCGCCGTTCTCGCCGCCGAGCGTGACATAGTCGTCATAGGCGATCGTCTGGGCGCGGATGAAGCCGCGCTCGAAATCGGTGTGGATGACGCCGGCCGCCTGCGGCGCCTTGGCGCCTTTCTCGACCGTCCATGCGCGGGTCTCCTTCGGCCCGGCGGTGAAATAGGTGATCAGGTCGAGCAGCTCGTAGCCGGCGCGGATCAGCCGGTCGAGCCCGGGTTCGGCGAGCCCCATCGCCTCCAGGAACTCCTTTGCCTCGTCATCGGACAGTTGCGCGACCTCGGCCTCGATCGCAGCCGAGATGACCACCGTCCGCGCGCCCTGGTCCCGCGCCATCGCCTCGACCGCTTTCGTATGGGCGTTGCCGTCGGCCGCATCGGCTTCGGCGACGTTGCAGACATAGAGCACCGGCTTCGAGGTCAGCAGGTTGAGCCCGTCGAGAATGCGCCGGTCCTCGGCCGCGAGCCCTGAGAGCAGGCGGCGCACCGGCTTGCCGTCCTGGAGCAGGGCGAGCGAGGCCTCCATCATCGGCAGGACCGTGATCGCCTCTTTCTCCTTGCCGGTGGCGCGCTTGCGCGTCTGCACGATGCGCCGTTCCAGGCTTTCGAGGTCGGCGAGCATCAGTTCCGTCTCGACCGTCTCGGCATCGGCGACCGGATCGATGCGCCCCTCGACATGGGTGATGTCGTCATCCTCGAAGCAGCGCAGCACGTGCACCACCGCATCGACCTCGCGGATATTGGCTAGGAACTGGTTGCCGAGCCCTTCGCCCTTCGAGGCGCCGCGCACCAGGCCGGCGATGTCGACGAAGGAGATGCGCGTCGGGATGATCTCCTTGGACCCGGCGATCCCGGCGATCCTGCCGAGGCGCGGGTCGGGCACGGCGACCTCGCCCGTATTCGGCTCGATGGTGCAGAACGGATAGTTCGCCGCCTGCGCGGCCGCCGTCTTGGTCAGCGCATTGAAGAGCGTCGACTTGCCGACATTCGGCAGGCCGACGATGCCGCATTTGAATCCCATGTCGAGTTCCTATCGGGGGGAGGGCAGTCTGCGAGGGCTATGGGCGAAAGGACGGCGGATCGTCAAGGCGGGACCGGCATGGCAGTCAGTCCTTGCCGCCGAACAGCCTTTTGAGCATCGCCGCCATCGGCCCGGTCTCCGGCACCTTGGGCTGGGCTTTCGGCCGCGCCTGCCTGATATGGCTCTGCGGCTTCGCCGTCTTGCGCTCTTCCGGCGCTTCGGCGCCCGGCCTGCCCTGGACGGCGAGGCTGGTCTTGTTCATGAAGCTGTTGTCGTCGCCCGCCGCCAGCAGCCCGGCATGCTCGCCGACCGCATCGAGCAGGGGATCGAGCCAGGCAGCATCCGCCTTGGCGAAATCGCCCAGCACATGCGGCGTGACGAACTCCTTCTGCCCCGGATGCCCGATGCCGATGCGCACGCGGCGATAGTCCTTGCCGCAATGGGCGTCGAGCGACTTGATGCCGTTATGGCCGCCATGGCCGCCGCCGGTCTTGATGCGCACCTTGCCGGGCGCGAGATCGAGCTCGTCATAGAAGACGACGAGATCGGCCGGCGCCAGCTTGTAGAAGCGCATCGCCTCGCCGACCGACTGCCCCGACAGGTTCATGAAGGTATGCGGCTTGACGAGCAGCACCTTCTCGCCGCCGAGCATGCCGTCGGCGACGAGAGCGCCGAACTTCTTCGACCATGGCGAAAAATCGTGGCGGCGGGCAATCGCGTCCGCCGCCATGAAACCGACATTGTGCCGGTTGTTTCGATATTTCTCGCCGGGATTTCCGAGGCCAGCGAAGATCAGCATGACGATCCGGGGCGGAGGATTACTCCTCCTCGCCTTCGCTCTCGACTTCCGTCTCGGCCTCTTCGACCTCGCCGGCTTCCTCTTCCTCGCTCTTCAGGCCGGCCGGTGCGGCGATCGTGGCGATGGTGAAGTCGCGGTCGGTGATCGTCGGCTTGACGCCTTCGGGCAGGGCAACCGCCGAGATGTGGATCGAATCGCCGAGATCGGTGCCGGCGAGATCGACCTCGATGAAATCGGGGATCGTGGTGGCCGGGCAGTGGGCCTCGATATCGTGGCGCACGATATTGAGCACGCCGCCGCGCCTGATGCCGACCGACTTCTCCTCGTTGACGAAACGGACCGGGATGTTGACGGTGACGATCGTGTTCTTGCCGACCCGCAGGAAGTCGACATGCATCGGGAAGTCGCGCACCGGGTCGAGCTGGTAGTCCTTCGGCAGGACCTCGATCTTCTGGCCGTCGACGTCGATCGTCACGATGGTGGTCATGAAGCCGCCGCCATGGATCTTCATGAACACTTCCTTGTAGGGAAGGGCGATCGAAAGCGGGGTCTGCTTCTCGCCATAGATGATGGCGGGCACCTTGCCGTCGCGACGCAGCTGCCGGGCGGACCCCTTACCGACCCGTTCGCGCGTCTCGGCCTTGAGCTCGTAGGGCTGGCTCATGGCATTTCCTTTCTTCGAATGATGGAGCGTCGCCGGCCCGCGGGGAGCCGAAAACGTTGAAAGCGGCCGTTGACACGACCGCCCCCAGCCGCGTTGCCTCCAAGGGTGTCTACGCGGGTGGCGGCTCTATAACCGAATGCGCGGCGTCAGGCAAGAAAGGCCGGAAGCGCGGATCGCTCGCACGGCTTCCCAAGAACCGCGACCGCTTCAATCCCCGGACGCCCGGAATCCCGCGATGGCGAGCGGATTGTCCGTCATCGCTGCGCTGTCGGGCGTGTCCAGCGCCGGGGCGCCGGTGAAGGCGCCGAACAGCCGGCGCACATAGTCCTCGTCGAGCCCGTCGCCGATCAGGACGAGCCGCGTTCCGCGCGGGCCCTCCGGCCAGGCCGGCAGCCGCGCCGGCGGGTGCATGAGCTTCTGCACGCCATGGATCACCAGCGGGCGCTCGCGATCCTCCTCGGTCTCGATGACGCCCTTCATGCGCAGCAGACGTTCGCCCTGCACCGAGCGCAGCAGGTCGATGAACATCTCGATCGTCGACAGGCCGACCGGCCGCTCGTGCCGTAGCGAGAAGCTTCTAACGCGATCATGGTGGTGATGGTGGTGGGCGTGATCGTGCCCGTCATGATGGTCGTGATCATGTCCTTCGGCAGGCTCGCCGAGCCAGCGGCGCAGGTCGGCCGATCTCGTCTCGGGATCGATAAGCCCGCTGCCGAACAGCACCTGCGGACCGGAGCCGGCATTCCGCACGTCGACGACCGGGGCCGCCGGGTTGATCAGCCGCAGCACCGCCGTGACGGTTTCCACCTCGTCCGGCTCGGCGAGATCGGTCTTGGTGACGATCAGGCGGTCGGCAATGGCCGCCTGCCGCACCGCTTCGTCGTGGCGCTCCAGCGTCGCCGGCCCGTTGACCGCATCGACCATCGTGACGACACCGTCGAGCCGGAACGCCTGGACCAGCGCCGGATGCGCCATCAGCGACTGCAGCACGGGCACCGGATCGGCGAGCCCGGTGGTCTCGATCACCACCCGCTCGAGCCGGTCGGCACCGCCGGTCTGCGCCTGCTCGACCAGCCCCGCCAGCGTGTCGACGAGCTCGCCCCTGACCGTGCAGCACAGGCAGCCGTCGGAAAGCTCGATGACGCCGTCGGAGGACTGCTCGACCAGCAGATGGTCGATCGCCACCTCGCCGAGCTCGTTGACAATGACGGCGGTGTTCTGCAGCGCCGGATCCTTGAGCAGCCGGTTGAGCAGCGTCGTCTTGCCGGCGCCGAGGAAGCCGGTGAGCACCGTCACCGGGATCGGAAAGACCTGTGCCATCCTCAGCCGCCCTGCGCGGCGGCGGAGACGGGTGCATAGTCGGGGCGCGGGGTCGGCGTCGGCACGTCGTCATAGCGCGGCACGGTCGATTCGGGGCCGGTCGCGCCGCCGAGCGAGACGGCAATCACCACCGGCGGCCGTTCAGGCTCGACGATGTGGGACGAATGATAGGCAGGTTTGCCGGAGGGCCCGCGCGCTTCCGCCACCTTCTCCCAGTGCTCCTGGGTGCAGATCTGCGGCCGCAGGTCCGGCGCCGTGGCGGTTTCGGTGCCGTCCGGCCGGAGCTGCCCGAGATATGGCGCGTCGTTCGATGCCATGCCGAAGCCCCTGGCGAGCAGGTCGGCGGCCTTGTCGGCGCGGGCCTCCACCGTGCGCTCGCCGATCACGACGGCCATGAGCCTGCGCCCGCCGCGCTTCGCCGTGGCGACGAGGTTGAAGCCGGACGGGCAAGTATAGCCGGTCTTCATCCCGTCGGCGCCCTGGAAGCGCATGATCAGATTGTTATGGTTCTCGATCACCGAGCTGCCGTCGCTGATCGCCTCGAGCGAGAAATAGTCGGCATATTGCGGGAACTCGTTGCGCAGCGTCATCGCCAGGATGGCGAGGTCGCGCGCCGTCGTCGTCTGCTCGACGGCGTGCAGCCCATGGGCATTGAGGAAATGCGTCGAGCTCATGCCGAGCCGGGCGGCTTCCGCGTTCATCCGCGCCACGAAGGCGCCGACCGAGCCGCCGACGCTCTCGGCGACGGCGGTGGCGACGTCGTTGGCGGATTTCACCATCAGGATCTTGATCGCATTGTCCACCGTGAGCACCGAGCCGGGCTTGTAGCCCATCTTGCTCGGCGGCTCCCTGGCCGCCTTCTCGGAGACGCGGATCGGCGAATCGAGCTGGATCTCGCCCGCCTTGACCGCCCGGAAGGTGACATAGGTCGTCATCAGCTTGGTCAGCGAGGCCGGATACCAGGGCTGGAACGCGTCTTCTGCCGCGAGCACCTTGCCGGTGGTGAGGTCGACCAGCAGCGACGGGCCGGCCTGGGCGGTTCCCGCCATGCCTGCCGCCGCGATCGATGCGAGCAGCGCCAACCTGCGTATCGTCAGCAAATCAAATCGCCTCTTGCCGTTCTCTCCGCGCGCTCGCTAAGGTCGTCCGGGAGCCGCGCCTCGTCCGAGAGCCGACTATCTAGCCCATGTGACGTCAAGATGGCAAAAGCCGTCGTGCGTTGCCGCCAGTCCACCACCCTGCCGCCGGGAGACGCCGATGCCGATACTGAACCGTGCCGCCGAGATGCAGCCCGAGATCGCCGCCTGGCGCCAGCATCTGCACACCATCCCCGAGCTGCTCTACGAGGTGCGCCGGACCGCCGCCTTCGTGGCCGAGCGGCTGCGCGAGATGGGCTGCGACGAAGTGGTGGAGGGGATCGGCCGCACCGGCGTCGTCGGCATCATCAGGGGCGGGCGCGGCGAGGGCCCGACGATCGGGCTGCGCGCCGACATGGATGCGCTGCCGCTCAACGAGATCACCGGCAAGCCCTACGCCTCGAAGACGCCGAACCAGATGCATGCCTGCGGCCATGACGGCCACAGCGCCATGCTGCTGGGCGCGGCGAGATATCTCGCCG
>CAYYZC010000063.1:0-13190 GCA_964475605.1 uncultured Chelativorans sp. | reverse complement strand
CATACCCCCCTCTGTCCTGCCGGACATCTCCCCCTCAAGGGGGGAGATCGGCAGCTTCGGGAGCATCGCCCTTCCAGCAAGGCTGGAGATTGGCGAAACCAAAGCGGCCGGCAAATCTCGCCCCTTGAGGGGGAGATGTCCGGCAGGACAGAGGGGGGCAGCGTAGGGCGGAAACCTTCGATATTGAGCGAAACTCATGCAACCCGCTGATCTTTCGCCCGAGCTCCTCGACCGTTTCGCCGCGATCGTCGGCGAGCGCTACGCCTTGCGCGAGGAAGACGACATCGCGCCTTACGTCGCCGAGCGGCGCGGCCTGTTTCCGGGCCGCTCGCTTCTGGTGCTGCGGCCGGGAAGCGTCGACGAGGTTGCCGCGATCCTCAGGCTCGCGACGGCGACGAAGACGGCGATCGTGCCGCAGGGCGGCAATACTGGCCTGGTCGGCGGCCAGATGCCCGATCTCAGCGGGCGCGAGATCGTGCTCTCCCTGTCGCGGCTCGACCGCATCCGCGAGCTCGACGCATCGTCGAATACGATCACCGCCGAGGCGGGCGTCGTCCTGCAGACGCTGCGCGAGGCCGCCGACGAGGCCGACCGGCTGTTTCCGCTGTCGCTCGCCTCGCAGGGAAGCTCCCAGATCGGCGGCAATCTGTCGTCCAATGCCGGCGGCACCGGCGCGCTGGTCTACGGCACCGCCCGCGACCTCTGCCTCGGCGTCGAGGTGGTGCTGCCGAGCGGTGAGGTGCTCGACGATCTGCGCAAGCTGAAGAAGGACAATACCGGCTACGATCTGATGAACCTTTTCGTCGGCGCGGAGGGCACGCTGGGCGTCATCACCGCCGCCGTGCTGAAACTGTGGCCGAAGCCGAAGGGCCGGGAGGTGGCCTGGATCGGCGTCGACAATCCCCGCCATGCGCTCGATCTCCTGCACCTCGCAAACGCCCGCGCCGGCTCCGCGCTGACCGCCTTCGAGCTCGCGGCCGCGACGGCGCTGGACTTCGTCATGCGCCATGTCGAGGGGACGCAGGCGCCGCTTGCCGACCCTTATCCCTGGTATGTGCTGATGGAGGTCTCTTCCGGCCGCTCGTCGGAGGATGCGCGCTCGCTGATCGAGGAGATCCTGGAAGCGGGGCTGGAGCGCGACCTGCTCGCCGATGCCGCGATCGCCGCGAGCCTCGCCCAGCAGGCGGCGTTCTGGAGGCTGCGCGAGGAGATGTCGGACGCGCAGCGCCCCGAGGGCGCCTCGATCAAGCACGACATCTCGGTGCCGGTCGCCGCGATCCCCGATTTCATCGACCAAGCCTGGGCGGCGGCGATGCGGCTCGAGCCGCGGGCGCGGCTCGTCTGCTTCGGCCATATGGGCGACGGCAACCTGCACTACAACATCTCGCAGCCGCCGGGCGACGATCCACAGCGCTTCCTCGGCCGCTATCGCGAGATCAACGATGCCGTCCATGACGTGGTCCGCGCCTTCGACGGCTCGATTTCCGCCGAGCACGGCATCGGGCGCATGAAGCGCGACGAGCTCATCGCCACCGCGCCGCCGGTCGCGATCGAGCTGATGCGGCGCATCAAGGCCGCCTTCGATCCGGCCGGCATCATGAACCCCGGCAAGATCATTTAGCCGATCTTCACACTCCTTAGCCGGGCCTTGCCGGGGGTCGGATTCCGATAACCATCCGCGACGGCCAGTGATTCTTAACCCAACTTCTTAAGGCCCCCGGTAAGGGCCGCGCGCTAGCCTTCTTCCCATAACGAGACGGGAAAACCCGTCCGTGAGGACCGGAAACGGGCTCTCGGGAAAACAGGAAGGCGCAACGATGAACCACGGGCTCAAACCCGTTTGGGCGGGCCGCAACATGCGGCTCGACCCCCAAAGGCTGCCGCAGGCGGTCAGCTACGCCACCCGCGACGCGATCGGCGACGTGACGATCACCATCGACAGGCGCGGCGCCACCATGCGCCGGGTGCTTGAGAAGAGCGGCCTGCCGGTCAGCCTCGTCCTGCCCTCGCGCTGCTTCAAGGGCGTCGCGGCGCGCGCCATCGAGGACGAGGACGGCAACGTCACGGTGACGCTGGAGCTGCTCCACAACGACCCGATGCTGTGCGTGCCGCTGCTCGTCGCCCACGATCTCGACGACGTCTCGGCCGACTGGCGCGCCTGGTCGGAAGCCTATGGCCTGCCGATGATGCTGGTCGAGGCGGACGGCGTCGCCCGTACGCTGGAGGAGACGCTCGGCATGGTCAAGCGGGCCGCCCCGGTGGAGCGGCGCAAGGGCCGCGCGTCGATCAGGCGGCGTCCGCGCTTCCTCGCCCGCCGGCGTGCCGGCGATCTCGGCCTGCGGCTGATCGTCGACGGCGAGGAGATCATCGCCCGCCGCTGAGTATCTTCCAACGGGACGGAACGTCCCGCGCAGCATATACAGCTAGAACGAAGCGCTGAGCGGCGCCCACGCGGCGCCGCCGAGCAGGCCGAGGAAGATCAGCCAGCCGACCGTCGAGTTCGACTTGAACAGCGCCAGGCACTGGTCGGGATCGTCGATGTCGAGCACGTTGATCTGCCGCCACATATGGACGCCGGCGGCGACCAGCCCTGCCAGTGCGGGCATCGGCACCGCCGCATTCGCGAAGGCGACGACGAAGAAGAGCAGCGCGCCGGCATAGAGCGCTACCAGCCATTGCCTTGTCCGCGAGCCGAACAGCCGCGCGGTGGAGCGCACGCCGACCAGCGCGTCGTCCTCCTTGTCCTGATGCGCATAGATCGTGTCGTAGCCGATCACCCACAGGATCGAGCCGAAATAGAGCAGCAGCGGCGCCAGCGTCAGATTGCCGGAATGGGCCGCCCAGCCCATCAGCGCGCCCCATGAGAAGGCGAGGCCGAGGAAGAGCTGCGGCCAGTCGGTGATCCGCTTCATGAACGGATAGATCGCGACGGTGGCGAGCGAGGCGATGCCGACGGCGACCGCGAACCAGTTGAACTGGATCAGCACCAGCAGGCCTGCCAGCGCCTGCAGGACGAGGAAGGTCCAGGCCTGCCGGAGCGACACTTGCCCGGAGGGCAGCGGGCGCGAGCGGGTCCGCGCCACCTTCTCGTCGATGTCGCGGTCGACGATGTCGTTATAGGTGCAGCCGGCGCCGCGCATGGCGATCGCGCCGACAAGGAAGAGCAGCAGGTGCCAGGGCAAGGGCAGCACGTCGAGGAGCGGCGCGCCGGGATGGGCGCCGGCCGCGGCCGCCATCGCCGCCGACCACCAGCACGGCCATAGAAGCAACTGCCAGCCGATCGGCCGGTCCCAGCGGGCGAGCTGCGCATAGGGCCAGAGCGCACGCGGCAGGGTGCGGTAGACCCAGTGGCCGGAAGGCGCGTCTGCGACGCGGCCCTGCTGCTGGCGCGATTGGATGTCGTCCATGCCGGCTGGAGTGGCAGGGCCGGGACGGCGCGTCAAGATCGCGGCGGCGCTTTGAGATTCGGCTGCGTCCCCCCAAGGTCTGCGTGGCTGCCTGGAAGCTTATCTTGATCCCGCCCGGAATGCTGAGTTGTCAACCGGCATGACAATTGATATATCCCTTTGAGATATCTCAAGGAGAACGTGTCATCGAAACCGCGAAGATATTCTGGTCTGGACGTTCGCAAGCGGTCCGCTTGCCGAAGGAGTTCAGGTTCGACGTCGCCGAGGTTCGTATCAGGCGGCGCGGCGGCGCCGTCGTCCTTGAGCCGCTTGCCGAGGACTGGAAGTGGCTCGATACGCTTGTGGGTCCCGTGGACGAGGATTTCGAGAGTGCCGCGCAGGAGCAGCCGGCAGCGCAGGAGCGCCCTGAACTCGACTACTTCCGCTGATGTTCCTGCTCGACGCCAACGCGGTCATCGCCGTCCTCAAGGGACATCAACGGGTCCTGGACCGCCTCCGCGCCAGATCCCCGCAGGAGGTCGCCATCTCCGCCATTGTCGCTCACGAACTCTACTATGGTGCTTATAAGGCCCAGCGCGTGGTGGAGAACCTGTCCCGCCTCGACGCCTTGCGTTTCAACGTGCTGGAGTTCGACCGCGATGACGCTCGCTGCGCGGGCGAGATCCGGGCCGCTCTGGCGTTGGCGGGGCAGCCGATCGGTCCGTATGATGTGCTCATTGCCGGTCAGGCCTTGTCCCGTTCACTCATTCTCGTTACGCGCAACATGCGCGAGTTCTCGCGCGTGCAGGGGTTGAGAATCGAGGACTGGGAAATCGCATGAACGTCCTTCTCATCGGCTCCGGCGGGCGCGAGCATGCCCTGGCCTGGAAGATCGCCGCCTCGCCGATGCTGACGAAGCTCTATTGCCTGCCCGGCAATCCCGGCATCGCCGATGACGCCGAATGCGTCGCCTTGCCGCTCGACGATCATGCCGCGATCATCGGCTTCGCCGAGGACAGGCAGATCGATCTCGTCGTGGTCGGGCCCGAGGCGCCGCTGGTCGCCGGGCTCGGCGACGAGTTGCGGCGCCGGGGCATCCGTGTCTTCGGCCCCTCGGCCGCTGCTGCGCGGCTGGAAGGCTCGAAAGGCTTCACCAAGGACCTTTGCGCCCGCTTCGGGATTCCGACCGCGGCCTATCGCCGCTTCACGGATGCTACCGGGGCGAGGACCTATGTCGAGGCGGCGGGCGCGCCGATCGTCGTCAAGGCCGACGGGCTCGCCGCCGGCAAGGGCGTGACGGTGGCGACGACGCTGGACGAGGCGCTGGCCGCGATCCACGACTGCTTCGACGGCGCCTTCGGCACCGCGGGTGCCGAACTTGTGGTCGAGGAATTCATGGAGGGCGAGGAGGCGAGCTTCTTCTGCCTCTGCGACGGCACGACCGCGCTGCCTTTCGGCACCGCGCAGGACCACAAGCAGGTCGGCGACGGCGACACCGGCCCCAACACCGGCGGGATGGGCGCCTATTCGCCTGCTCCCGTGATCGACGACGCCATGGCCGGGCTGGTGATGCGCGAGATCGTCGAGCCGACCATGCGCGGCATGGCCGAGCTCGGCTGTCCGTTCTCCGGCGTGCTCTATGCCGGGCTGATGATCACCGCCGAAGGCCCGAAGCTGATCGAATACAATGTGCGCTTCGGCGATCCCGAATGCCAGGTGCTGATGATGCGCCTGAAGGAGGATCTGCTGGTGCTGCTCAACGGCGCCGTCGACGGGCAATTGGCTCACATGTCGGCGCGCTGGCGCGACGAGCCGGCGCTGACCGTGGTGATGGCGGCGAGGGGCTATCCCGGCACGCCCGAGAAGGGCTCGCGGATCCGCGGCCTCGATGCGGTCGAGGGAAGCGATGTCGAGATCTTCCATGCCGGCACGGCGCTTCAGGGCGGAGAGCTGGTCGCCAGCGGCGGCCGGGTGCTCAACGTGACTGCACTCGGCGCGACCGTGTCGGAGGCACGCGACCGCGCCTATGCGGCGGTCGACCGGATCGACTGGCCGCAGGGTTTTTGCCGCCGCGACATCGGCTGGCGCGCCGTGAAGCGCGAGCAGGAGCTATCTGGCTAATGCGCCCCGGCGCCACGCGGTGCCGGCTCGCTGGCGGTCGAGCCCGTCATCACCGGGTCGATGCCGGCGAATTGCGCCTGCAGCGACTGGTAGCCGAGCGCGATCTGCTCGACGAAGGCGGTCAGGCCCCAGCTTGAGGAAGCGGTCGCGTCGTTGACGCTGGCGAAGACCAGCGGCACTTCGCCTTCCAGCGCCAGCTCGCGGCTTACCGGGACGGGAACGCTGGCGAGCAGCATCTCCTTCGCCTCGATCAGCTCGCCGAAGGGCCACGCCTTGCGCAGCGCATCCTCGTCCATCGCCGCGACATTGACGTCGATGTCGTTCTTCGTCCCGGGCACCCGGTAGGGACAGCTCCGGTCGTTGCAATTGGCCTGCGAGGAGAACTGCCACAGCGCGTAGCCGTCCCAATTGCCTTTCGGGAAATGCGGTCCGATCTCGGATTTGTAGCGCGCGTACCATAGCGGCAGGCGTGACAGGATCGGATAGCGATGGCGGTTGTCGGCGATGAAATGCGCCGTCGATCCGTTGGTGTAGAGCACCGGCCAGCGCCCCAGCCGGCGGTGGATATGGCGGGCGAACTCCTCCGCATCCTCCAGCGACATCCATTTCTCGGGATCGTTGTCCTCGATGTCGATCGCGATCAGGTCGTCCGGTCCCGGTTCCGCATAGTCGATCAGGTGGTTGGCCTGGTCGATCGGGTTGCCGGGCCGGCCGAGATGATAGGCGCCCCATTCGAGGCCGAGCGCCTTGGCGACGGTCTTGCGTGTCTGGTAGAGTTCGCGCGCGACCGAATAGCGCAGCCACAGCGCCCGGCAGAGCCGGCGTTCGGTCTCATTGCCGCGGCAATGGTAGTCCGGCGGAAGCCCGTCGGACGCCTTGTTGATGAAGCCGGTGATGCGCTCGTCCCCGGCGAGCTTGTTCCAGTCGATCGGATTGTTCTCGTAGGCGTCGATGACGATGGCGCGGTCGCTGCGCTTCCACGGTTCCGAAAACGAGCTTTCCGCCGAGGCGCTGGCGAGCCAGGCGGCGAGCGACAGGCTGCCGGCAGCGGCTGACATCAGTCCGACGAGGATGGCGTTGAGCGGCAGCATTGCAGTTTCCCGGGTCCCGCCGCCAGTCTCCATGCGCCATGGTTAAGGAAGCACTTAGAAATTCCGCGCATTGCGTCGCGGCGGCGAGGACCGGCTGCTTCGGCCGCGCAATCGTGCAGGACAAATTGACCGTCGCGCAGAAAGTGAATAGCTCATCACGCAAGCCCTCGCGCCCGCAAGTGAATGGAGATGTGCCCATGTATCGTGCTCCCGTCGACGAGATCGCCCATACGCTGAGGCATGTGGCGGGGCTTTCGGAGGCGATTTCGGACGGCCGGCTCGGCGATCTCTCGGAGGACCTGGTCGATGCGATCCTTGGCGAGGCGGGGCGGTTCGCCGGCGACGAGGTTGCGCCGCTCAACACGGTCGGCGACGAGCAGGGTGCGGTGCTGAAGGATGCGGCCGTCACCATGCCCGCCGGCTGGAAGGAGCTCTACCGGCGCTGGATCGACGGCGGCTGGAACGGCCTCACCGGGCCGGCGGAATTCGGCGGGCAGGATCTGCCGGTCATGCTGAATGTCGCGGCGCTCGAAATGTGGAACTCGGCCTCCATGGCCTTCGGCCTCGGCCCGACCCTGACCATGGGCGCGGTCGAGGCGATCGACAAGCACGGCACCGACGAGCTCAAGGCGACCTATCTGGCAAAGCTCGTCTCCGGCGAATGGATGGGGACGATGAACCTCACCGAACCGCAGGCCGGCTCCGACCTCGCCGCCATCCGCACCCGCGCCGAGCCGGTCGGCGACGGCACCTATCGCATCTTCGGCCAGAAGATCTTCATCACCTACGGCGAGCACGACTTCACCGACAACATCGTCCATCTCGTGCTGGCGCGGCTGCCGGACGCGCCGGCGGGCACGCGCGGCATCTCGCTCTTCCTGGTGCCGAAATTCCTGCCGCGCGAGGACGGCACGCCGGGAACGCGCAACGACGTCTTCTGCGCCTCGATCGAGCACAAGCTTGGCATCCACGGCTCGCCGACCTGCACTATGATCTATGGCGACGGCTTCGTGAAGGACGGCGAGCCCGGAGCGATCGGCTGGCTGGTCGGCGAGGAGAATCGCGGGTTGGCCTGCATGTTCACCATGATGAACAATGCGCGGCTCGCCGTCGGCGTCCAGGGTCTGGCCGTCGCCGAGGCGGCGCGGCAGAAGGCGGTCGCCTATGCCAATGAGCGGCGCCAGGGCAAGGCGCCGGGACATGAGAGCGAGGGCATGGCGCCGATCGTCCATCACCCGGACGTGCAGCGCAACCTGCTGACCATGACCGCGCTGACGGCGGTCGCCCGCGCCATCTGCTATTCGACCGCCCATGCGCTCGACATGGCGCATGCCGGCAGCGGCGAGGACGCGGAATTCTGGCGGGAGAGGGCGAATCTGCTGACCCCGGTGGCCAAGGCCTTCTCGACCGATATCGGCGTCGACGTCGCCTCGATCGGCGTCCAGGTCCATGGCGGCATGGGCTTCATCGAGGAGACGGGCGCGGCCGTCTACTATCGCGATGCCCGCATCGCGCCCATCTACGAGGGAACCAACGGCATCCAGGCGATCGACCTCGTCACGCGCAAGCTGCCGCAATCGGGCGGCGAGCATGTCCGCCTCTATATCGACGAGTTGCGCCGCGACGTCGAAGCGATCGCCACCAGCAATCGCGACGGTTTCGGCCGTGCCGGCGAGCGCTTGGGCGCGGCACTCGACGCGCTCGCCGAGGCGACGGATTTCCTTCAGGCAGCGCTCGGAGAAGGGCGGATGGAGGAGGCGCTTGCCGGCGCCACGCCCTATCTGCGTCTCTTCGCGCTCGCCTCGGGCGGCGCCTATCTCGCCCGTTCCGCGCTTGCCGAGGGGGATGCCGGGCGCATCGCGCTCTGCCGCTTCTATGCCGAGAACCTCGCCGACGAGACGGCGGCGCTCTGCCGCCGGGTCACGTCCGGCGCGGAGAGCCTGAGCGGCGCGGCCGCTCTCGTGACGGCCTGAATTCCAACTGCTGGAGCTGTCGATGAGCGAGCATGTTTCCGTCGAGCGCCAAGGCGCGGTCGAGATCATCCGGATGAACCGGCCGGATAAGAAGAATGCGATCACGCGGGCCATGTATGGCGCCATGGCCGCAGCCCTCACTGCGGGCGATGCCGATGCGGATGTCCGGTGCCGGGTGATGCTCGGCCTGCCCGGCGCCTTCTCCGCCGGCAACGATCTCGCCGATTTCCTCACCGTTGCCCAGGGCGGCGAGGGCGGCAACGAGGTCTTCGATTTCCTCCTCGCTCTCGCGACCGGCGCCAAGCCGATCGTGTCGGGCGCCGACGGGATCGCGGTCGGCATCGGCACGACGATGCATCTCCATTGCGACCTGACATTCGCCACGCCGCGGACCCTCTTCCGCACGCCCTTCGTCGAGCTCGGCATCGTGCCGGAAGCGGGCTCCTCGCTGTTGCTTCCCCGGTTGATCGGGCGTCAGCAGGCATTCGCCATGCTCGCCATGGGAGAGGCGTTCTC
Organism: uncultured Chelativorans sp.; assembly: GCA_964475605.1. Taxonomy (GTDB): domain Bacteria; phylum Pseudomonadota; class Alphaproteobacteria; order Rhizobiales; family Rhizobiaceae; genus CAYYZC01. The sequence continues at coordinate 4,103 of CAYYZC010000063.1, read as the reverse complement.
GGCCGAGCGCGCCAAGGCGGTCGGGCTGATCTACGAGGTGGTGGCCGAGGACGAACTCGAGCAGGCGACGCTCGCCGCTGCCCGCCGTATCGCGGACCTGCCGCCGGAGGCGATGCGTCTCACGCGCGACCTGATGGTCGGCCCGCGCGACGAGCTCGTTGCGAGGGTCGAGGAGGAAGGGCGGACCTTCCGCCGGCGCCTGACCTCCGACGAGGCCCGCAACGCCTTCCTTGCCTTCATGAATCGCAAGAAGGGCTGAGCGGAACGGGCCTAATTGCCGTCGAGCGGCTCGATCCCTACCGGCTTGCCTTCGCGTGACAGGCGGATCTTCTCCACCTTGTCCTCGGCGGCCTTGAGCAGGCGCTCGCAATGCGCCTTGAGCGCCTCGCCGCGTTCATAGATGCGGATCGACTCCTCCAGCGCCACGTCGCCGCGCTCCAGATCCTCCACGATGCGTTCGAGCGCGGCGAGCGCCTGCTCGAAGCTCATGGCGGCGATGTCGCTATTGGCGCCCTGTTCCGGCTCTCCGGTCATCCTCTATCCTTTCATCAGCCGATCGACATGGGCCGCGACCGAGCCGGCGAGACCCTGGAGGTCGTAGCCGCCCTCGAGCAGGCTTACCAGGCGTCCGTCGGCATGTTTGTCGGCCTTGTCCATCAGTTGGCCTGTAGCCCAGTCGAAATCGTCCTCGGTGAGGTTGATCTCGGCCAGCGGGTCGAGATGATGAGCGTCGAACCCGGCCGAGATGATGATCAGCTCCGGCGCGAAACGGTCGATCTCCGGCAGGAGGCGCGACAGGAACGCGTCGCGGAAGGTCTCGCTGCCGCTGCCGGGATCGAGCGGCAGATTGACGATATTGCCGCCGGTCCCGGTCTCGCCCCGGGCGCCGGTGCCGGGATAGAGCGGCATCTGGTGGGTCGAGCAGTAGAGCACGCTCGGATCGTCCCAGAGGATGTCCTGGGTGCCGTTGCCGTGATGGACGTCCCAGTCGACGATCGCCACCCGCTCGATGCCGTGGCGGCGCTGGGCGTGGCGCGCCGCGATCGCGGCGTTGTTGAAGAAGCAGAAGCCCATCGCCGTCGCCTTCTCGGCGTGATGGCCGGGCGGGCGGGCGGCGACGAAGACATTGTCGGCTTCGCCCGAGAACACGTCGTCGACCGCCGCGTTGGCCGCGCCGACGGCCGTCAGCGCCGCCTCCCAGCTCTTCGGGCTTGCCGACGTGTCGGCATCGACGCGCGCCAGCCCCTCGGCCGGGATCGCCTTGCGCACCGCTTCGACATGGGCCTGCGGGTGCGCGAGGAGCAGCGCCGCCTCGTCGCCCCGCGGCGATTGCCGGCGGTCGAGCCGGGCGAAGCGCTCGTCATCGAGCGCCTGCGCGATCGCCCGCAGCCGATCGGGCCTTTCGGGATGGCCGGGCGGTGTCAGGTGCTCGAGATAGATCGGATGGCTGTAGAGGCGTGTGGTCATGCCCCGATATAGGCCCCGCGGCACGACAATGCCATGGTCCGGCCTGCGCGCTCATCCCGCATCAACAGCATTGTCGGCTCAGTTGGCGGGCATGCCGACGGCGCCGAAGGAGGCGGCGGCGCGGTCCTTCATCTCGCGGAACTTGTCGGACGCTTCGCTCAGGCGCCGGTTCCATTCGGGGTCCGGCACCTGTCCTTCGATGGTGCGGAAATAGACCTGCATCAGCGCGGCGATGGCGAAGGGTTCGATCAGCGCCGCCTTGAGCGCCCATGCGATCACGATGGCGAACGCGAAGGACCAGCCGGCGAGCTCGCCCGGCATGGCGTAGAGGATGGCCGCGGCCGGCGCCAGCATGACCAGGAAGAGGACGAAGGCGAGGAGCCACATGATCAGCGCCAGCCAGACCGCGTTCCTGATCATGACGCCGCCGTTCTGCGCGTAGAGCACGATGCCCTCGCGCGCCGTGTCGAAGGGCCGCTTGCTGTCGCTCCTGATATTGTAGCCGAGGATGATCTCGTCGACATAGGTCAGCGACAGGCGGATGACGGTGTTGACGAAGCGCGCGATCCCCTGCAGCTCGGGAACTGGCAGCAGCATCGAGAGCCCGCCGATCAGGCCGGTGATGACACGGATCACGCCCTTGACGAGTTGGTCGAGCACGAAGAGCACGTTGGCTTCCGCGAAGCGCGCCTTCACGGTGCCGACCGCATGGTCGATCTGGCTCCGGCCCTCCGGCACCTGACGCCCGTCGATCAGATGCACCATGACGGCGATATGGCCCGCCTTGACGATATAGAGGATGTATTCGCGGATCCAGTAGACGGCGAGCGAGACGAGGCCGAAGCCGGCGATCCCGCCCCAGAAGGCATAGGCGCCGGGATCGTCCGAGATCTGCCCGATGCCGTAGCCGAGCCCCGCGCCGGCGCCGGTCGCGATCAGATAGGTGAACGTGATGCCGAGATAGACGGCGAGCCTGAGCAGGATGAAGGGCCACGTCCGGACGAGGATCGCCAATGTCCTGGAAACATCGAAATCCCACATCGCTTGCCGCCCCCTCGGCATGCTCTCGACTCAGGTCGAGCTTGCCACAGCCATGCCGAAAGACAAAGGCCGGCGGCGGCATTTGTCAGGTTTCGAACAGCTCCGTCGATGCGATGCGGATGCCGAACCCTTCCAGCCCGACATAGTGGCGCTCGCGCGAGGCAAGCAGACGGATCGAGCTGATCCCGAGGTCCCGCAGGATCTGGGCGCCGAGCCCGACCTCGCGCCATTCGCTCTCGCGGCGCAGCGCCTCCTCATGCGATTCGGCGTCCTCCTGGCCGGGGCGCGTGCGGACGCGGTGGGCGACGCCGACCGAGCCCTGGCGCAGATAGACGATGACGCCGCGCCCTTCCGTCGCCATCGCCGCCATCAGGTCGTTGAGCCGGCGCCTGGTGCCGAACACGTCGGTGACGACGTCCTCGCTGTGCAGGCGGACCGGGATGCCGTCGCCGTCGCGGATGTCGCCGAAGACGATCGCCAGATGCTGCATGGCCTCCCAGGGCAGCGTGTAGGTGTGGGCCCGCGCCTTGCCGGCAGGCGTGTCGATGTCGAAGCTCTCGACCCGCTGCACCAGCGTCTCCTGCCGCTGCCGGTAGGCGATCAGATCGGCGACCGAGATCTGCTTCAGCCCGTGGGTCTCGGCGAAGCTCGCCACCTGCGGCCCGCGCATCACGCTGCCGTCGTCGTTGACGAGCTCGCAGATGACGCCGACCTGCGGCAGGCCGGCAAGCCGGCAGAGATCGACCGCGGCCTCCGTATGGCCGGAGCGCATCAACACCCCGCCCTCGCGTGCCACCAGTGGGAAGACATGGCCCGGACGCACGAAATCGGCCGAGCCGGCATTGCCGTTGGCGAGATTGCGCACCGTCAGCGTGCGGTCGTCGGCCGAGATGCCGGTCGTGGTGCCGTGCTTGAAATCGACGCTGACGGTGAAGGCGGTCGAATGCGGCGCGTCATTGTCGGCGACCATGGGGTTCAGGTTGAGCCGCTTGGCGTCGTCGCGGGTCATCGGCGCGCAGACGATGCCGGAGGTATGGCGCACGATGAAGGCCATCTTGTCGGACGTGCAATGGACCGCCGCGACGATCAGGTCGCCTTCGTTCTCGCGCCCGTCATCGTCGGTGACGACGACGATCTCGCCGCGCTCGAACGCGCGCAGGGCTTCGACGATTTTGGGTTGATCGTAGGGCATTCGCTTCGCTCACAGGCAATCGGCAGGTCGGCAGTAGGCAATAGGGGGATATGCGGCACTAGGCAATCATGAGGCAGTCGGCGGATCGGCAATAGGCAGTCGGTAACTGGCGATTTTCGCCTATCCCGCTTTTCCGACTGCCGACCTGCCGATTGCCGACTGCCCGACCTGCCCTCTATGCCGCAGATAGTGATCGGCGATGGCGCAGGCGACCATGGCCTCGCCGATCGGCACGGCGCGGATGCCGACGCAAGGATCGTGGCGCCCCTTGGTGACGATCTCGACCTCGTTGCCGTCGCGGTCGACGGAGCGGCGCGGGGTGAGGATGGAGGAGGTCGGCTTGACGGCGAAGCGCGCCACCACCGGCTGGCCGGTGGAGATGCCCCCCAGGATGCCGCCGGCA
>CAYYZC010000062.1:0-13342 GCA_964475605.1 uncultured Chelativorans sp. | reverse complement strand
TGATATCACCGCCCAGCGCGATGGGTTGGTGCAGCGCAACAATGGGGCTCTCGACCTCATCCCGGCCGGTCGCGTCCGAAGCATCGCCCCTTGCCTTGTGGTTGTTCTCATGGATTGCTCGATCCGGACGACTTGGAGGGTGAAGCATGTCCATTGAACTCTGGCTGGCTTTCGTCGCGGCGTCGGCCATCTTGCTGGCAATTCCCGGCCCGACCGTTCTTCTGGTGATTTCATACGCGCTCGGTCATGGGAAACGCGCCGCCACGGCGACCGTCGCCGGCGTGGCATTGGGCGACTTCACCGCGATGACGGCCTCGATGCTTGGCCTTGGCGCGCTTCTCGCTACGTCCGCGACGCTGTTCACCGTATTGAAGTGGGTCGGGGCCGCCTATCTGATCTATCTCGGCATCAAGCTCTGGCGCGCGCCGGTGGCAGGCGAAGAAGCGCCCGGCGAAGTCGGTTCGGTCGCAAAAGAGCGCCCGCTGCGCATTTTTCTGCACACCTATATCGTCACCGCCCTGAACCCGAAAAGCATCGTCTTCTTCGTGGCGTTCCTGCCGCAATTCCTGAACCATGCTCAGCCTATCGCGTTCCAGATGGTCGTTTTCGAGGTGACGTTCCTCGTGCTGGCAACGGCCAACGCCGCCGCCTACGGTCTCATGGCTTCGATGGCGCGCGAGACGATCCGCAAGCCTGGCGTTCAGAGGGCGGTCAATCGCACGGGCGGTTCCTTGATGATCGGCGCAGGCCTGCTCGCGGCAGGATGGAAGCGAGCTGCGGTCTAGCTTGCCGCGCAGATCAGATCCATTCGGGCATCGACCTGACGCGGAGAGGAGCCCGGATGTGCCGCCCCGACTATCCCTTCCGGCGCATCGCCCAGGCTATGCCAGCGCCTTTTCGGGATGGCGCCGGCCGGCGTTCCTGAAGCGCGTATATTGCAGCCCGGCAATGCCGGCCGTCAGCGCCAGCGCGACGATGATCGGGATCAGCGTCGATGGCTGGTCCGCCCTTTTCATCACCCCGACCACCTTGTAGCCGACGTCGAGCCCGATCCGCTTGGCGTAGGAGCCGAAGGCAACGTTGGTGACAGTCAGTTCCTCGCCGACCGGCATCAGCGTCAGTCCGAGGGCGCGCAGCCGTTCCAGCGGCTCGCCCGGCTCCCTGATGGGGATATTGACCGTCTTGCGCACGTCGTCGCCCATCAGGTCGAGGCCCTCGACGACGAAGTTGATGCGGGTTCCCTCCCGCGCTTCCGCTATCGTGGTCAGGAACTCGGAGGCCGGGCGTTCCTCGTAGGGCGGCGCGACCTGGTTCACCCACCAGTCCGGCCGGAACAGGGTGAAGCAGATAAGCAGCAGGACGGCGCTCTCCCACAGCCGGCTTCTGGTGACGAACCAGTTCATGGTCGCGGCGGAGAAGAGCAGGATGGCGGCGAGCGAGATCAGCGAGTTCCAGATCAGGTCTCCCCAGCCGTCTACGCCGATCAGCAGCATCGTCGGGTTGAAGATGAAGACGAATGGCAGGACCGCGGTGCGCAGCGAGTAGAGCGCCCCCTGGAAGCTCGTGGCGATCGGGTCCTCGCGCGAGATCGCGGCGGCCGCGAAGCCGGCAAGCCCCACCGGCGGCGTGATGTCGGCCATGATGCCGAAATAGAAGACGAAGAGATGGACGGCGATCAACGGAATGGCGAGGCCATTCTGCGCCGCCAGCTCCACGACGACCGGCGCCATCAGCGAGGCGACGAGAATGTAGTTGGCGGTCGTCGGAATGCCGAGGCCGAGCACGAGGCTGATGGCGGCGACCATCAACAGCATGATGATGACGTTGCCGCCGGAGATGAACTCGACCAGTTCCGTCATCATCAGGCCGAGACCGGTGAGCGTGATGGTCCCGACCACGATGCCGGCGGTCGCGGTCGCGACCGCGATGCCGATCATGTTGCGGGCGCCGAGCGCCAGCCCGTCGACGACATCGTCGAAGGTGGCGTGCAGGGCGGCCGCCATGTCCTGGCGGCGGAAAAGCGCCATCAGCACGCGGCGGGTCACGACGATGCCGAGGATCGAGACCGTCGCCCAGTAGGCCGAGAGGCCCGGCGAGAGCTGCTCGACCATCAGGCACCAGAGCAGCACCCCGATGGGAAGCAGGAAATCCAGGCCGGTGCGCGTCACGTCCCAGGCGCGCGGCAGATGCAGGATCGGCGCGTTCGGATCGTCGATCTCCAGGTCGGGGTAGCGTGAGGAATACCAGACCGCGGCGACATAGAGGCCGCCGCAGAGGATCGCGAGAAGCGTCGGCGCCGCACTGCCGAACGCCGCCTGTATGGCGAGGATCCCATAGTAGAGCACGCCGATGACGACGATGCTGCCGGAGAGGCCCAGGCCCCAGCGCATCAGCCGCTCCTGTGCGGGGCGCGGTTCGGCGGGAATTCCCCTGGCGCCGATCTTCACCGCCTCAAGATGCACGATGTAGAGCAGCGCGATATAGGATAACAGCGCCGGCAGGAGAGCGTGCTTGACGATCTCCGAATAGGGTATGCCGACATATTCGACCATCAGGAAGGCAGCGGCGCCCATGACCGGAGGCATGATCTGGCCGTTGATCGATGCCGAGGCCTCGATGGCGCCCGCCTTCACGCCGGACAGTCCGGTCCGTTTCATCATCGGGATGGTGAAGATGCCGCCGGTGACGACGTTCGACACCGACGAGCCGGAGACGACGCCGTTGAGCGCCGACGAGACGACCGCCACCTTGGCCGGCCCGCCGCGCATGTGCCCCAGCAGAGCGATCGATATCTGCATGAGCCAGTTGCCGGCGCCGGCCTTCTCCAGCAGCGTGCCGAACAGCACGAACAGGAAGACGAAGCTGGTGGAGACGCCGAGCGCGATTCCGAACACGCCTTCGGTGGTCAGCCACTGGTGATTGAGGAACTTGTTGAGCGAGGCGCCGCGATGCTGGATCACCTCGGGCATGTGCTGGCCGGCAAAGGTGTAGAAGATGAACACCGTCGCGACGATGACCATCGGAATGCCGAGAGCGCGCCGCGTGGCCTCCAGCAGCAGGATGATGCCGATGGTGCCGCTGACCAGATCCAGCGTCGTCGGCTGGCCGGGCCGGGTCGACAGTTCGACGTAGAAAAGGAAGAGATATGCGCCGGCGAAAGCGCCGGCCAGCGCGAAGACCCAGTCGACGACCGGCACGTGTTGGCGTGACGACGACTTGAAGGCCGGGTAGGCGATGAAAGCCAGGAAGATGCCGAAGCCGAGATGGATGGCCCGCGCCTCGGTGTCGTTGAGGACGCCGAAGCCGAAAATGAACGGCAGGGGCGAGGCGTACCAAAGCTGGAACAGCGACCAGGCGACGGCCACCCAGAGCAGGATCTGCCCGGTCAGGCCGCCGGCGCGCCGCCCGCCGGTATCAGCTTCGGCGACGAGCTGCTCGAGGTCAATCGCTGATGTGGCTTGCCTGGCTTCGCTCACGGCATCCTCCCCTCAGGTCTTGCGGATGCGCCGGCGGGTTCCCCTCGAACCCGCCGGGCATCGTCGGTTGAAGTCGCCTACTGCAGCCAGCCCTGCTCCTTGTAGTACTTTTCCGCGCCCGGATGCAGGGGCGCCGAATTGCCGTCGGAGACCATGTTCTCGGGCGTGAGATTGGCGAAGGCCGGGTGCAGCGACTTGAACTCGTCGAAATTCTCGAACACCGCCTTGACCAGCTGGTAGACGCTCTCCTCCGGCACGTTGGCCGAGGCCGTCAGCGTGGCCAGCACCCCGAAGGTCTCGGTGTCGTCCGGATTGGCGTTGTAGAGGCCGCCCGGGATGACCACCTGCGCATAATACGGGTTCTCGGCGACCAGCTCGTCTATGACCTCGCCGGTCAGCGGGACGAGCTTGGCGCCGCAGGTCGTGGTCGGATCCTGGATGTTGGCGGAGGGATGGCCGACGCCGTAGAAGAAGCCGTCGATCTTGCCGTCACACAGCGCCGGGCCGTGCTCGTCGGCCTTGAGCTCGGATGCAAGCGAGAAGTCGGCCAGCGTCCAGCCCATCGCCGACAGCAGACGCTCCATCGAGGCACGCGTGCCGGAGCCCGGATTGCCGACGTTGAAGCGCTTGCCCTTGAAGTCCTCGAACTCGGTCACGCCGGCGTTCGGGTGGGCGAGGACGGTGAACGGCTCGGGATGGACCGAGAAGACCGCGCGCAGGTCGGAATGGGCACCGCCATCCTCGAACTGCTCGGCGCCGTTATAGGCGTTGTACTGGACGTCGGACTGCACCATGCCGAAGTCGAGCTCGCCTTCCTTGATCGTGTTGACGTTGTAGGCCGAGCCGCCGGTCGATTCGACCGAGCAGCGGATGCCGTGTTCCTTGCGGTCCTTGTTCAACAGCCGGCAGATGGCGCCGCCCGCGGCGTAGTAGACGCCGGTGACGCCGCCGGTGCCGATGGTGACGAACTGCTGCTGCGCGGAGGCGACGCCTGCCGACAGCGCGGCGCCGAAGGCCGCAGCGATTCCGAGACCAATGATCCGTTTCATAGGGCATACTCCCATTTTGCACGGTCCCTTTCGGGTTGGTTGACGATAGGCCGGGCCTTCCGTGCTGAAAACCCGTCCAAGCGAGCTTGTCCGTCCCGGACGCGTCTCATGCGGCGGCCGCGGCGACCGCCGCATCCACCGCTTCTCCCAGCCGCGACACGATCTCGTCGATATCGGACTCTTCGACGATGAAGGGGGGCGCGAGCAGCACATGGTCGCCGCGCACGCCGTCGACGCTGCCGCCCATCGGATAGACCATCAGCCCACGCGCCATCGCCTCGCGCTTGATGCGGGCATGGAGCTTCAGCTTCGGGTCGAAAGGCTCCCTGCCAGCGCGGTCGGCGACCAGCTCCACGCCGCGGAACAGGCCGCGGCCGCGTATGTCGCCGACATGGTGGTGGTTGCCGAAACGCTGGCGCAGCCGCTCGTCCAGGCGGTCGCCCATGGCGCGGACATTGGCGAGCAGGTTGTCGCGGCGGATCACCTCCTGCACGGCGAGCGCCGCGGCGGCGGCCATCGGGTGGCCCATATAGGTGTGCCCGTGCTGGAAGAAGCCGGAGCCGCCGGCGAAGGCCTCGAATATCCTTGCCGCGAGAAGCACCGCGCCGATCGGCTGGTAGCCGCCGCCGAGCCCCTTGGCGACGGCCACGAGGTCGGGCGCGATGCCGTCCTGCTCGCAGGCATAGAGCGTGCCGGTGCGGCCCATGCCGCACATCACCTCGTCGAGGATGAGCAGCACGCCATAGCGGTCGCAGATCTCGCGGATGCGGCGGAAATAGCCGGGCGCGGGCGGCACCGCGCCGGCAGTCGCCCCGACCACCGGCTCGGCGACGAAGGCGATGACCTCGTCGGGCCCCAGCTCCAGAAGCTTTTCTTCCAGGGAGTTGGCGGCGCGCAGGCCATATTCCTCGTCGGATTCGCCCGGCTGCCGGTAGCGGTAGGCGTAGCACGGGTCGATGTGATGCGTCTCGACCAGGAGCGGCGCGAACTGTGCGCGGCGCCATTCGTTGCCGCCGGCGGCGAGCGCCCCGAGCGTGTTGCCGTGGTAGCTCTGCCTGCGCGCCACGATGTGGCGGCGACCGGGCTCGCCCTTCTCGACGAAATACTGCCGCGCCATCTTCAGCGCAGCCTCGATCGCTTCGGAGCCGCCGCTGACGAGATAGACGTGATCGAGGCCTTCGGGAGCGTCCTCGACGAGGCGCTCCGCCAGCGTCTCCGCCACTTCGGTGGTGAAGAAGCCGGTATGGGCGTAGGCGACCCTGTCGAGTTGCTCGCGCATCGCGGCGATCACATCCGGATGGCCATGGCCGAGGCAGGAGACGGCGGCGCCGCCGGAGGCGTCGATATAGGCCTTGCCGTCGGCGTCGAAGAGCTCGATGCCGCGCCCGGCGACCGCGACCGGCAGACTGGCATGGATGGAGCGGTGGAGGATGCGGGTCATTGCCGAGACCTTCGGAGACATCAGGACCTGGGAGGGCGGGATTTCAGATGCACGCCGAAGGCGGCGAGCTGGCCGTCGAAACGCTGCAGCGCGTCCAGCGCGGCGTCGCCCTCGCGTCCGGCGACCAGCGCGCCGAGGATCTCGGCGACCATGAAGGCCGGCACCATCGCGTGGAAGAAGGACGGACTGTCGGTCGGCACCACGACCGTGAGCCCGGCGACCTGCGCCAGCGGCGCTACCGGGCTGTCGGTGATGGCGATGACGGGCACGCCGCGCCCGGCGGCGTAGCGGGCCAGCTCGACGGTCTGGCGCGTATAGGGCCGCACGCTCGCCGCCACCAGCACGTCCGTGGCGCCGGCATGGCCGATGCCGTCGCCGCCGGTGCCGCCGACGCCGTCGAGCAGCACCGCCTTCTCGCCGATCATCGACAGGATGTAGCGGAGATGCCATGCCACCGCATGGCTGGAGCGCAGGCCGAGGCAATAGATGCGGCCGGCCGCCGCGATCTGCCTTGCCGCCTCGGCGAGCGCATCGAGCGATGCCGGCTCGGCGAGCTTCGCCGTCTGGGCGCCGAGCGTCGCCAGCATGTCGGCGGCGAGCGCCCGGTCGCCGCGCAGCTTCTGGCGCGCCACCTGCGCGCCCGCCTTGCCCGCGAAGCCGGCAGCCTCGCCGCGCATGACCTCGGCATAGAGCACGCGGATCTCGTCATAGCCGTCGCGGCCGAGCCGCTTGGCGAGCCGCGTCATCGTCGCCGGCTGCACGCCCGCCTGCCTGGCCTGCTCGCGCATCGACAGCAGCGCCACATCGTGCGGCCGGTCGAGCACGTAGCGCGCCGCCGCCTGAAGCTGGCCCGGCAGGCTGTCGAAGACGCCGACGATCTCCTCGGCTAGCGGCGGATGGTTCATGAAGGCATGTTAGCGCCGGCAGGTCCCGGCTTGCAACATTCATTTCAATGACCCATGGAAAGATTCATTCAGATCAATCGGAGGTTCCCGCATGTCCACCGCTTTCCCGCACGCCGTCGTCATCGCGGTAGCGCCGAACGGCGGCCGCCGCGTCAAGACCGACCATCCGGCGATTCCGCTGACGATGATCGAGCTGGCGCAAACGGCCGCCGAATGCGCCGAGGCCGGCGCCGCGATGATCCATGTGCATGTGCGCGACGCTGCGGGCCGGCACCTGCTCGATGCCGCAGCCTACGGGGAAGCGATCGCCGCTATCCGTGCGGAGGTGGAAAGCCGGCTGGTCGTGCAGATCACCACCGAGGCGCTCGGCATCTACGAACGGGCCGCCCAGATGGCGGTGGTGCGCGAAGCGCGGCCGGAGGCGGCGTCGCTGGCGCTGCGCGAGCTTGCGCCCGACGAAGCGTCGGAAGCCGGGTTTTCGCATTTCCTCGGCTGGATGCGAAGCGAGCGCATCGCGCCCCAGATCATCCTCTATTCACCGCAGGAAGCGGCCCGGCTCGACGCCATGCGGCGGCGCGGGCTGATCCCGTTCGACGACATCCCGGTGCTCTACGTGCTCGGCCGCTACACGGCCGGACAGACGTCGCAGCCGGCCGAGCTGCTGCCGTTCCTCGCGCCCGACATGCCGCGTTTCGCGCATTGGAGCGTGTGCGCCTTCGGGCGCCACGAGACGGCTTGCGCGAGTGCCGGCGCGCTGCTCGGCGGGCATGTCCGGGTCGGCTTCGAAAACAATCTCCATCTGCCGGACGGCCGGTTGGCGCCATCGAACGCAGCGCTGGTCGAGGCGACGGCCGGAGCGATCGCGGCCAGCGGGATGCGAGCCGCCACCGCCGACGAGCTGCGCGCCGCATGGAGCTGGTCCTGAGCGGGCGCAGAGCCCGCCAGGACCAGCCGGCATTCATCGTTCGGACGCGGCGCGAGCCGTTCAGTCGCCGAGCAGCGCGCAGCGCGAGGTTTCGATGGGCTGGAAGGCTTCGTCGGCCGGAATGATCTCCTTGACGTCGAAATAGTCCCATTCTTCCGTGGTATCGGCTTCGGCCTTGACCTGTACGAGGTAGATGTCCTTCACCAGCCGGCCATCGTCGCGGATCTTTCCGTTGCGGGCGAACATGTCGTCGACCTCCATCGACTTCAGTTCCGCCATGACCGGCTCGACGTCATCCGATCCTGCCGCTTTCACGGCCTTCAGGTAGTTGAACACGGCCGAATAGGTGGCGGCGTGCACGAAGCCCGGCGTCGTACCGGCCTCGTCGCGGAAGCGCTCGCTCCATGCCCGCGTGCGGTCGTCGAGATTCCAGTAGAATGGCTCGACCAGGATCATGCCCTGCGTCAGCGCCTGGCCGAGCGCGTGCACGTCGATGATCGTCCCCACGAGCGGAATGAGGGTCTGGGACTGGGTGAGGCCGAACTCGTTGGCAGCCTTGATGGCGTTGTGCAGGTCGGAACCGGCGTTGGCGATGCCGACCGCTTTCGCGCCCGAGCCCTGGACCTGCAGCATGAAGGACGCGAAATCGGTGGCTCCAATGGGATGATATACGGTATCGACTATCGTGCCGCCCGCCGCCTCGACCGCCCGCGAAGACTCGGCGACCAGCGACTTGCCGAGGGCGTAGTCGACGGCGATGAAGGACCATGTGTCGAGGCCGAGTGACTCGACGAGGCGCGCCTGCGCATTGGAAAAGGAATATGTGTCCCAGCCATAGCTGATGGTGTTCGGCGAGCACTGCTCGTTCGTCAGTTGCGTGGTGCCGGCACCGGTGACGATCAGCATCCGATCCGTGAACTCGGCGATTTCGGAGACGGCGAGCGCGACCCCTGAATTGATGACGTCGGTGATCAGGTCCACGCCTTCGGCATCGTACCACCGCCGCGCCGTGGCGGACGCGATGTCTGCCTTGTTCTGATGGTCGGCCGAGACGAGTTCGATCTCGAAATCGGGATCTTCGGCGCCGATGAAATCAGCGATCGCCATCTGCGCGGCGACAATGGAGCCCTTGCCGCTCAGATCCGAGAAGACGCCTGCCATATCGGTGAGTACGCCGATCTTGACCACTTCATCCGAAACGCCTTGCGCGTTGCCCGGCGCGGATACCGACACTGCCATCAAGGTCGCCGCCGCAGTCGAGCGCAGATACTTCGAAAAAAACTTCATTGCTTCCTCCATTGGCTTTTCTCTGCCCTACCGCCCTAAGCGGCGTTCGACGCCCGCACCGCTGCCCCCAGCCAGCGCGAAACAGATTCCCGGATGGCTTGCAGCGTCGCCACCGTCTCGGGAAGGAACGGGAATATCGGGAAGACGTGGACCGAATCCTCGACCAGGCGGAACGTCACGTCGAGCCCGGCCTCCTTCGCCCGCTCGGCGAGCCGAACCGCGTCGCTGACCAGGATCTCGCCCTTCGTCGCCGTGATGAAAATCGGCGGCAGGCCTGCGAGGTCCCCGAACAGCGGCGATACGAGCGGGTCCCGGGGCTCATGTCCCTGGAAATACGACGCAGCCATCACCGTGAGCAGATCGCGATTGGCGGCCGGGTCGTCGCCGTCATGGTCCTTGATGCTCGCTCCGGAAAGCGTGAGGTCGACATATGGAGCGACGGCCACGATGCCGGCCGGCAGCGGATCGCCAGCCATTTTAAGCGCGAGAGCCAGCGCCAGGGCCAACCCGCCGCCGGAAGATTCCCCGCTGAGCACGATCGAGGCGGGATCGTGGCCCTCGGCGAGCAATCCGCGGTAGGCGTCCACCGCGTCATCGAGAGCGGCCGGGTACGGATGTTCCGGCGCAAGACGATATTCGACCGTGTAGCACGTTCCGCCGAGCCGATCGGCGAGCCGGTGAGCGTATTCGAGCGAGCCCCTGGCCGAGCCCATGAGATAGCCGCCACCGTGGAAATGCAGGATCACGGGACCGCCTGCCGGATCCGGGGCCGCGACCCGCAACGCTTTCGCCATGCCGAGCTCGCACTCGTCGACCCTGACTCCCTCCGCAAGCGGAAAGTTGGTCGTCAGGAAACGGTCGTAAGCCTCTCTCATGCCGTCATGGCCACGCGACACGTCTTCCTGTGTGAAGGCATATTTCCACATCTCGAATGCTTTCCGGCTTTCCGGCCGGTTCAGGCGCTTGCCTTCGCGAAGCCCGGTGAGGCCGACGACCTCTCCGGGCGGCCCTTCCACCGCCTTCAGCACGTCGTACTTCCACGCGAGCCCCCAGCTCGTCTCGGCGAGCGGGTCGATGCGCGTCATGCCCTTCCAGCGGTTATTGCGGTCCCGAACGCGCGATGGCTCCGACTCGTGCATCAGCCTGACCACGGCGCGCGCACCTGCCTGGATGCGGGTCGTCCGCGGGATGCGGCGCTTTTCGTATTCGAGAAGGGCCGCAGGGACGTCGGACGCGCCGCGATGAAGGACCCTCGCCAGGGTCCAGGCATCCTCTATGCTCTGCCCGGCGCCGGCAGCCAGAAACGGCACCATCGGATGCGCCGCATCGCCAAGCAGGGTGATCCGGCCCGAGGTCCAGCTATCTACCGGGTCGCGATAGTACATCCCGGTTATGAAGCCGGTCTCGATCTGGTCCATCATGCGCTGCGCGCGAGGTTCGATCCCCTCGAACGAGCGCCTGAGGTCGTCGATGTCGCCGCTTTCGGTCCACGACTCGCGCATCACCTCGTCGGCGGGCACCGAGGCGAGGATGCTGTAGAGGTTTTTCGAGCGTACCCAGTACGTTATCAGTGTCCTGCCGGGACCGAACCAGTAATTGCCGCGCTCCGGAAGGCCGATGTCTTCGAGCTTGTCGGCTGTGATCAGCGAACGCCACATCAGGATGTTCGCGAAATGCTTCGGCTCGTCCCCGCGAAGATGCTGCCGCACCGTCGAGTGAATGCCGTCGCAGCCGATCAGCGCATCGCCATGCAGGACCTGTCCGTTGCTCAGGCGCACCTCGACCCCCGAACCGGTCTGCGAGAATGCTTCGCATCTGGCGTCGAACTGGATGGTGCCGGGCGGCAGCATGTCGGACAGGATCTGGACGAGGTCGGCTCGATGGATGTTGTAGAGCGGGGCCCCGTAGCGCGCGGCCGCCTCTTCGCCGAGCGGCGCCATATAGAGCATCCTGCCGGTATGGAGATCGCGGTAATCGTAGGATTCCGGAGTAACGCCGGCAGTCCTGACCGCCTCTTCAATGCCGAGCTCGCGCAGTACCAGCGATGCATTGCTGGCGATCTGGATGCCGGCCCCGATCTCCCGCATCTCGATTGCTTGCTCCAGCACAGTCACGTCGATATGGTGGTGGCGAAGGGCGATGGCCGCGGTCAGCCCTCCGATTCCGCCACCTGCGATTAGGACATGCATGAGAGCGCCTCCTGACGATTTTAAGTGACACCATTAAGTGATTTGATTAAGTCAAATAACTTAGAACTCAGGGACCACCGCATGTCAAGCGTGGAGCGCCATGTCGCGCGCAGCGGAAGCCTCGCGACAAAAGAGCAGTTGAAGCTGGCTGCACAAACGCTGTTCGGCCGGCATGGTATCGAGGCCGTAACGGTGCAGCAGATCGTGGAGGCGGCCGGGCAGCGCAACAACGCCTCGCTGCACTACCATTTCGGGTCCAAGGATGAACTGGTCCGCCAGCTGGTCGTGGACGGTGCGCGGCAACTGGATTCCCGCCGGCACGAGATGCTGCAGTCGATGGAGGCGGCCGGCGGCCCGCGGAACGTCCGCGAAGTATTGGAGATTCTCGTCCTGCCCGTGGTCGAGCTCGGCGATCACGAACGCTGGCGCGGCTATATACGCTTCATCTCCAACCTGCAGCTATCGAACCGCGACAAGCTGCGCAGCGCTCTCGCAGGCCAGTGGAACACCGGCTATGTCGAGTGTCTCAACAAGCTGCGGCAACTGCTATCGCCGATGCCGCAGCCGCTGCTCGAGCAGAAGCTGTCCTTTCTCGGCATCTACGCCAATGCCGTCCTCACCGCTCGCGAGGCGGCACAAGAACTCCACCGCGACGGGCCGCATCAATTCTGGAGCGGTCCGTACACGCTGGAGAACATCATGGACACGCTGGAAGCGACCCTCACCTGCGAGCCCTCCGCCGCCACGCTGGCGCAGCTTGCGCGCGTCGCGGGACATTCCGACCGGAATCGACCCACTCCGCAGAGTTGACGCGTTTGACGTCCCGATGCGACCGCGTCGCCATCGCGGAAACGGAACCGCCTCAGGCAAAGGCTGAAAGGGCCTGGTCGCCGGCGACGCCTTCCGGGCCGGCGCCGCAGACGATGGCGCATACGCGCTCGCCGGACGCGATCGCCACCCTGCCGTTGAGCAGCGCGGCGACGGCCGCCGCGCCGCTGAGATCGGCGGCCAGCCCCATCTCGAACCACAGCCAGCGGGCGGCCTCGCGCATCTCGTCGTCGCTGACCAGCACGATCGAATCGACATGGTCCCGCACGATCTCGAAGATCGCATCGTCGGTCCTGGCGCAGGCCATCGTCGCCACCGAGGTCGTGACGCGGTCGAGGCCGACGTTCCTGCCCGACTGGAGAGCGTTGAGCAGGACGGGACAGCCCGCGGCCTCGATGCCGACGACGCGCACATGCGGCCGCAGCGCCTTGACCGCCGTCGCCACCCCGCTGACCAGCCCTCCGCCGCCCATGGCGACCAGGAGGACGTCGACGTCGGGGACCTGGTCGAGGATCTCGATCGCCACGGTGCCCTGGCCCGCGACCACGAACGGGTCGGCGAAAGGATGGAAATAGGCCGCCCCCGTCCGTTCGACGTGATCGAGCGCGGCCGCGTTCGCCTCGTGCCACACCGAACCGACCACATGCGTCTCGGCACCCCACTGCCGCAGCTTCTCGATCTTCGCCGGGCTGGCATTGTCCGGCAGGAAGATGGTCACCGGCACGCCGAAGACATGGCCCGCCCGCGCCGTGGCGAGGCCGTGATTGCCCCCCGACGCGGCGACGATGCCGTTGGCGAGCGTCTCGGGCGCGGTCGTCAGCAGCCTGTTGGTGGCGCCGCGCGCTTTGAACGAGCCGGTGACCTGGAGCAGTTCCAGCTTGAGCGCGACACGGCCGTCGCCGGGCAGGCCGGCCTTGAGGTTGTCGACTTCCACCACCGGCGTGCGGCGGACGCTGCCGGCGATCCTGGCTTCGGCGGCCCGTATGTCGTCGAGCGTGATCATGGCAATTCGCCTTCGTAGGGAGCGGCGACCACGACGCAGCAGTTCCCCGGATGCACACGCCCCGGCTGCCTGCGGCCGTAGACGATGCCATCGTGCCCGTAGCGGAGCGTCTCCGGCGTGCGCCACGGCTGGCGCAGATCGTGGACCAGCCCCGCCACGTCGCCGGCCCTGACCTGCGTGCCCAGCGGATGCGCGGTCTCGAATATCCCGTCGCTGCCGGAGAGCACGTAGCCGGCCGG
>CAYYZC010000061.1:4676-13440 GCA_964475605.1 uncultured Chelativorans sp. | reverse complement strand
GCCAGCCGGACTCCTTTACGAACTACGGCACCCGGGAGCCGCGCAACAAGGGCACCCGTGCCGACTTCCTGCCGGAAGGCCAGAACTACCCCGAATTCGGCCAATGCGTGCACAATATCGTCAAGGCGCCCGATGGCGGCGACCTGCTCTACCAGCAGAACCATTGCGGCATGTATCGCAGCGAGGATGGCGGCAGGAGCTGGACCAGCATGGAGGAGGGGCTGCCCTCGAGCTTCGGCTTTCCCGTCGCCGCCCATCCGCGCGATCCCGACACCGTCTTCCTGATCCCGCTCAACGGCGACATCCACGGCCGCTTCGTGCCCGACGCCAGGGCGGCCGTGTACCGTTCGCGCGACCGCGGCCGCACCTGGCAGGACCTGCGCCGCGGCCTGCCGCAGGAGAACGCCTATATCGGCGTGCTGCGCCAGGCGATGGCGACCGACCGGCTCGACCCCGCCGGCGTCTATTTCGGCACCTCGGGCGGCGCGCTCTTCGCCAGTGCCGACGAGGGCGAAAGCTGGACGGAAGTCGCCCGGCACCTGCCGCCGATCCTGTCGGTCGAGACGCTGGTGGTCGAGCGCTGATGGAACGCTTCGAGCCCGATCGGACCGCGGCGACGCGGGCGCCGGTGGTGGTGAAGCTGCCGGCGGTGCTGGTCGATCTCTTCCCCGGCTCGCGCCGCCGCGTCGAGCTTGATGTGTCGTCGGTGCGCGAGATGGTCGATGCGCTCGACGCGATGTGGCCCGGCATGCGCGACCGCATCTGCGACACGCGGCCGGCGATCCGCAAGCACATGAACGTCTTCGTCGACGGCGAGCGAGTCACCATCGACCACCCGCTTACCCCCGGCGCGCAGGTCTTCGTGCTCACCGCGATCAGCGGCGGATGAGGCCGCGCCTGCCGCCGGCAGGGGAGCCGCAATGATGCAGGTCGTGCCCGCCGGGCAGGTCGTCTGATCGCTCACGCGAATTCGCGGCCCTCTTCGATGCGCTGGAAATAGATCAAGTCGAGCGCCAGAGACGGCTTGCCCAGCGAGGTCAGGATGGTGTGCGCCTGGCCGCGGTGATGCGTCTGGTGGTTGAAGAAATGCGCCAGCGCCGGTGCCAGCCGCTGGCTCACCGTGCGCACATCCGTGGCGGTGATATAGGTGAAGCGTCCTGCGAGCTTCTCCTTGTCGAGCGTGTCGATGAAGGCGGTGATGCGTGCATCCTCGGCGTGGCGCGCGTCGGTCAGCGGGCCGAGCTCCTCGAACAGGATCGTGTCGAGCGTCTTCGGCGCGTCGCCCTCGCCGGTGAAACGGCGCAGCCAGATGCGGTCGGCGACGAGCACGTGGTTGAGGGTGCCCATCATCGAGCCGAAGAAGGCGCCCGCATCGCGCCGGAACTCCTCCCGCGAGAGCGCGGCCGCGGCCTCGTAGAGCCTCGCATTGGCCCAATGATTATAGGCCGCGAACATCCTGAAATGCTGGCGCATCGCTTCCCTCGCCCGTCAAATGCCTCTATCTGGCGGACGGGTATAGAGCATGAACCCGAAAGCCGGGAACTGCCTTCGGGCGGATCGTGCTGTGCCAGACATATCGGGCGCGACGCCGCCGGGCGTCGCATCGCGCTCCAGCGCATGAGGAGGAAGGCCGATGACGATATTGCTTTATGAGCTGGTGGGGTCCGACCCGGACCGGCCGTTCAGCCCGCATTGCTGGAAGGCGGTCTTCGCGCTCGCCCACAAGGGGCTTCCCTACGAGCGCGTGCCGACCCCGTTCACCGCCGTCGCATCGGTCGAGGGCGGCGCCTGCAAGACGGTGCCCGTCATCCGCGACGGCGAACGCATCGTCGGCGACAGCTTCGACATCGCGCTCTATCTGGAGGAGACCTATCCCGGCCAGCCGACGCTCTTCGGCGGCGAGGGCGGCAAGGCCGCGGCGCGTTTCGTCGAGCGCTGGTCGCAGACCGTGGTGCATGGCTATCTCGGTGCCGCCGTGCTGATGGATATGCACGATCGCCTGGCGCCGGCCGACAAGGAGCATTTCCGGCGCACCCGCGAGGCGCGTTTCGGCAAGAGGATCGAAGACGTGCCCGAAGGCCGCGAGGAACGCCTCGGCGCCTTCCGCGCCTCGCTGGAGCCGCTGCGCTCGATGCTCACCTACCAGCCCTTCATCGGCGGCGAGAGCCCGCTTTTTGCCGACTACATCGTTGCCGGCGCTTTCCAGTGGGTCCGTGTCGTCTCGCCCTTCGGCTTCCTCGACGAGACCGATCCGGTCCATGGCTGGTTCGAGCGCTGCCTCGATCTGCATGACGGCCTCGGCCGCCGCGTCGAGGCGATTGCCGCCTGACACCCCTTCACAGGGTCGGGAGCGGACGATATAGACCGCCCCACTTCCCCTTTCCCAACGATCTGAAGGACTGACAATGGCGATCGAGCGTACCTTTTCGATGATCAAGCCGGACGCGACCAGGCGCAATCTCACCGGCGCCATCACCAAGATGTTCGAGGATGCGGGCCTCAGGGTCGTGGCGTCCAAGCGCGTCTGGATGAGCCGCCGCCAGGCCGAGGGCTTCTATGCAGTCCACAAGGACCGGCCTTTCTTCGGCGAGCTCTGCGAGTTCATGTCCTCCGGCCCGACCGTCGTCCAGGTGCTGGAAGGCGAGAACGCCATCGCCAGGAACCGCGAGATCATGGGGGCGACAAACCCGGCCGATGCCGCCGAGGGCACCGTGCGCAAGCTCTACGCCAATTCGATCGGCGAGAATTCCGTCCACGGCTCCGACGCGCCGGAGACCGCTGCGGAGGAGATCCGCTACTGGTTCTCCGATACCGAGGTGGTCGGCTAGAGCAAGATGACGACGGAGCGTCAACGGCTCCAGCGGCGCTCCGCCTCGTCGTCGTCCTCGCGCGCCTCGACCCAGTTGTCGGCGCTGCCGTCGGCCAGGTGCTCCTTCTTCCAGAACGGAGCGCGGGTCTTCAGGTAGTCCATGACGAAGGATGCCGCCTCGAAGGCGGCATGGCGATGGGTGGAGGCGGCGGCGACGAAGACGATGTTCTGTCCGGGCTCGATGCGGCCGTAGCGGTGGATCACCGTCAGCGCGGAAAGCTCCCAGCGGCGGGCGGCCTCGGCGGCGATGCGGGCGATCTCGTCTTCCGCCATGCCGGGATAGTGCTCAAGCTCGAGTGCCGCGAGCCGTCCGCCTTCGTCGCGGCAGAGCCCGGAGAAGGTGACGATCGCGCCGATGTCGCCGCCGGATGCGTTGATCGCGGCGATCTCGGCGGCCGGATCGAAATCCTGCGTCCGGACCTCTATGCGCAGCTTGGCGGCCACCGGCCCGTCAGCCTCCGGTCATCGGCGGGAAGAGGGCGATCTCCCTTGCCTGCCGAACGTTCTCGCCATGGCCGACATGCTCCTGGTCGATGGCGACGCGGATCGCTTCCGGATGGCGCAGCGCTTCCTGATAGCCTTCGCCGCGTCCCTTGAGCCAGGTCAGGAGGTCGGCTGCCGTCGCCACCTCCTGGGGCAGCTCGATCTCCTCCTCGGTCCTGCCGATCCGCTCGCGCACCCAGGCGAAATATCTGATCTTCATGGCCTATTCCTCGATCACGTGCTTCAGTCCTGCACGGAAATAGTCGTAACCCGTATAGAGGGTGACTATGGCGGAAATCCACAGCAGCGTGATGCCGGTTTCCGTCGTATAGGGCAGCACCTTGTCGCCCGCCGGACCGGCAAGGAGGAAGCCGATGGAGACGAGCTGGATCGTCGTCTTCCACTTGGCGAGCTGCGTCACCGGTACCGATACTTTCAGCCCCGCGAGATATTCGCGCAGTCCCGAGACCAGGATCTCGCGGCACAATATGATGATCGCCGCCCACAGCGACCAGCCGGCGATCGTGCCGTCGGCGGCGAGCAGCAGCAGCACCGAGGCGACGAGCAGCTTGTCGGCGATCGGATCGAGCATGCGCCCGATATTGGAGGTCTGCTTCCAGATCCGTGCCAGATAGCCGTCGAAAAAGTCGGTGATGCTGGCGATGAGGAAGATCGCCAGCGCGCTCCAGCGTGCGAATTCGCTCGATTGCAGCCGGCCCTCCAGGAAGAAGCAGAGCACGACCAGCGGCACAGCCAATATCCGCAGATAAGTCAGTAAATTTGGGAGGTTGAAGGCAGGTTTTCGCATCGGTTTCCACAAACGGCGATGGCAAGTAACCAGATGCCGCCGCTCAGGGTCAACACCCGTACGGCCGCCGGACCTGAGCGAAATGGCGCAGTGTCAGCCGGTATTGCGGAAATGAGCGTGGATCTGCCGCGCCATCGCCTCGGAAATGCCTTCAACCGCAACGAGATCCTCGACCGCAGCGCGGCTCACCGCCTTGGCGGTGCCGAAATGGTGGAGCAGCGCGCGCTTGCGGCCTGGACCAATGCCGGCGATCTCGTCGAGCGGATTCTTGATCATTTCCTTCTTGCGCCGCGCCCGGTGCGAGCCGATGGCGAAGCGGTGCGCCTCGTCGCGCAGCCGCTGGATGAAGTAGAGGACCGGATCGCGCAGCGGCAGCATGAAGGCCTCGCGGCCGGCGACGAAGAAGCGCTCGCGCCCGGCATCGCGATCGACGCCCTTGGCGACGCCGATCGCCGTCACCCGGCCGGCGATGCCGAGCTCGTCGAGGACCGCGCGCACGGCCCCCATCTGGCCCTGCCCGCCGTCGATGAAGATCAGGTCGGGCCAGGCCGGGAATCCGTCCTCTGCCTCCGGCGCTCCGCCCTCCGGGCCGGCTTCCGCCTGTTCCTCGCGCACCAGCCGCGAGAAACGCCGCTCGATCATCTCGCGCATCATCGCGAGGTCGTCGCCCGGCGTCGCCTCCCTGGAGCGCATGTTGAACTTGCGGTACTGGTTCTTCACGAAGCCCTCCGGTCCCGCCACGATCATCGCGCCGACCGCGTTCGTGCCCATGATGTGCGAATTGTCGTAGACCTCGACGCGCCGCGGCGCACGCGGCAGCGCGAAGGTCTCCGCGATGCCCTGCAGGAGCCGCGCCTGCGACGAGGTCTCGGCCAGCCGGCGGCCGAGCGTCTCGCGCGCATTCTGCAGCGCATGCCCGACGAGCCCCTTCTTCTCGCCGCGCTGCGGCACGCCAAGCGTGATGCGCCTTCCGCTGCGGGTCGAGAAGGCCTCGGCCAGCAAGGCCTGGTCCTCGACCGCATGCGAGAGCAGGATCATGCGCGGGCAGGGCTTGTCGTCGTAGAACTGGGAGAGGAAGGCACCGAGCACCTGGCCCGGCTCCAGCGACGGGTCGGCCTTGGGGAAATAGGCGCGGTTGCCCCAGTTCTGGCCGGTGCGGAAGAAGAAGACCTCTATGCAGTTCTGCCCGCCCTCCTGATGGATGGCGAAGACGTCGGCCTCATCGACCGTCTGCGGGTTGATGCCCTGATGGCTCTGGACGTGGCTGAGCGCCGCGAGCCGGTCGCGATGGATCGCCGCGCGCTCGAAATCGAGGTCCTCGGCCGCTTCCTGCATCGCCGCCGAGATCTCCGCCTTCACCTTGGAGGAGCGTCCGGAGAGGAAGGCGCGCGCTTCGGCCACGAGTTCGCTATAGCCCTCCGGCGAGATCTCGCCGGTGCAGGGCGCCGAGCAGCGCTTGATCTGGTAGAGCAGGCAGGGCCGGGTGCGGCTCTCGAAGACGGAGTCGGTGCAGGAGCGCAGCAGGAACGCCTTCTGCAGCGCGTTGATGGTGCGGTCGACGGCGCCGGCCGACGCGAAGGGGCCGAAATAGTCGCCGGCGCGCGAGCGCGCTCCGCGATGCTTGAAGATGCCGGGGGAGGGGTGGTCGCCGGTGATCAGGATGAAGGGGAACGACTTGTCGTCGCGCATCAGCACGTTGAAGCGGGGCCGCAGGCGCTTGATCAGGTTGGCTTCCAGCAGCAGCGCCTCGGTCTCCGTGCGGGTGACGATGAACTCCATCGCCGCCGTGTCGCGGATCATCCGGCCGATGCGGCTGGTATGGCCGCGCCCCTGCGCATAGCTGGTGACGCGCTTCCTGAGGCTGCGCGCCTTGCCGACATAGAGCACCTTGCCGTCGGCATCGCTCATCCGGTAGACGCCGGGCGCGTTGGGCAGGCGTTTCACCAGTGCCTGGATCAGCTCGATGCCGGCCTTGTCGCTCGACTGGCGATCGCTGTCCCAGGCGAGGTCGGACTCTGCGGGCGGGATGGCCGCCGGCTCGTCCGGCTGCTCCGGCGCCTCGTCCTCCTCGGGGCCTTCCGCCGGCACGTAGCCGGCGACATCGCCGGCGGCGACCGCATCGCGATGGGCCTGGGTGGCGAAATCCTTCTTGTCCGGCTCGTTCATTCCCTGATACCTGCCACGTCCGGCGTCTCCCAGCCGAGATGCTGTCCGCCGTCGAGCGCCAGCATCTGCCCGGTCATCGAGGGGCTTTCCCACAGGAAACATATGGCGGCGCCGAATTCGGTCAGGTCCGCCTGCCTCCTCAGCAGCAATGCATCGACCTGGCGGCGGAAGTCGCGCTCGTCCTGGCGATCATTGGCAAGCGTCGGCCCCGGCCCGATCGCGTTGACGCGGATGCGAGGCGCCAGCGCCTGCGCCAATGTCCGCGTCGCCGTCCACAAGGCCGATTTCGACAGCGTATAGCTGAAGAAGCGCGGATTGAGGCGGAGCACGCGCTGGTCGACGATGTTGACGACGAGCCCGCCCATGTCCTTCGGCAGCTCCGCCGCCATCTGCCGCGCCAGCATCACCGGCGCTTCGAGATGGACGGCGAAATGCCGGTCCCAGACGTCCCAGTCGAACCGTTCCGCCTCGTCGTCCTCGAACAGCGACGCATTGTTGACGAGCAGCCGCACGGGCCCGAGCGCCGCGGCGGCTTTCCCGACGAGCGCCTCCATGCTGCCGCGGTCGGTCAGGTCGGCCTCGACCACCGCCGCCTTTGCGCCTGCTTGTACGATCGCCGCCGCCAGCTCTTCGGCCTCGGCACGCGAATGGTTGCAATGGATCGCTACGGCGAAGCCGTTGCGCGCCAGATCCTCGACGATCGCCTTGCCGATCCGTTTCGAGCCGCCCGTGACCAGGGCGGTTGCTCCTTTTTCCATGTGTCGAGCCTATATCAGGAATATCGGCGCGTAGATGTCCGAAAGCTGTTGCGGGCGGGATACACCCCATTCTCCTGACAATATAGGAGCCTCGCCGGAACCGCGGAAGTGCGGGCTTTTCCGGGCGCCGGCGCCACTGTTGCGCGAGCGCAACGTCTCCGTTCCGCCTCATTCGCGCCAGCGAATGACCCAATTTCAAATGCCGTTCAGCCGCAATTCCGGACGAGAGATGGAACTGTCAACTTGCGGGGTTGTTGTTCTCCCAGCCCGACCCCGGGTGACGTGAAGAAAAAGGAAGCGGCGTTCCTGTTTCCCGTGACTAAGGAGTAATAAGAATGAAGGCCAACAAGATTCTCGCCCGTTCGACGGTCGCAGCAGTCGCCCTGGCGGCGTTCGCCGTCCCGGCGATGGCGGCCGACGTTGTCTATCAGGAGCCCCCGGCACCTGCGGCCCCGCTCGAGGTCGCCCCCGTCGCGACATGGGCGGGTCCCTATGCCGGTCTCAGCTTCGGATACGGCTTCTCCGGCAGCACCGAGGGTCCCGGCACGGACATCGACACCGATGGCTGGCTCGGCGGCGTTTTCGGCGGCTACAACTTCCAGAACGGCATGCTCGTCTACGGTGCCGAAGCTGACTTCAACATCAGCGACGTCAACGGCGAAGACGGCGGCGTGTCCTCGCGCAGCCGGATGGACGGCTCGCTCCGTGGGCGTCTCGGCGCCGCGGTCACCGACAACGTCCTGATCTACGGCACGGCCGGTGCCGCCGCCGAGCGGCAGCGCATTTCCGTGGCCGGCGATCGCGATACCCAGGCCATGCTCGGCTACACGGTCGGCGCCGGCGTCGACGCGCTCCTGACGGACAACGTCTTCGGCCGCGTCGAATACCGCTACACCGACTACGGCAGCCAGGACTTCGAGCTCGGCGGAGGCAGCGCCGATTTCGACAGCAACAACCATCGCGTGACGATGGGTGTCGGCCTCAAGTTCTGAGCCGAACCGCTACGAAACAAGGGCCCGGCCATCGCCGGGCCCTTTTCATTTGGGCTTCGCGTTCGGAAGCAGCGGCGCCAGCGCCGGGAAATTGCCGTCGAAGCGGTCCGCCCAGCGCGCCAGCTTCGCGCGGCCGCGGCGATATTTTCCCTCGAAGCGCAGGTCGAGATAGGACAGCATCGCCCGGATCGCGAACTGACCCGCATCCGCCTTCCTGCTCGCCCGCGGCAGATTGGCGGCGAGCTGGTCGAGCGCCCGCTCTGCCTTGCTCCATTGCCGGTCCAGCCATGGCTGGTAGACCATCTCCGGCGGCCGGTAGCGGCCTTCATAGACGATCGACAGCAGGCAATCGCAGATGCCGTCGGCCAGCGCTTCGTTGCGCTCGACGACGAGGCGGCGTTGCGCATTGCGCGGCAGAAGCATGCCGGAGATCCGATTGAGATGCTGGATGATGACGCGGCTGTCATAGATCGCCTCGCCGTCGTCCGTGACCAGGGCGGGGATCTTGCCGAGCGGATTGGCGGCCAGCAACTCGGCCGGATCGTTCGAGGTGTCCACGCTGCGCTCCGTCACCGGCAGGCCCGCATAGGAGACCGCCATGCGCACCTTGGCGCTGTAGGGTGAAGACTGCGAAAAATAGAGGATGGTCATGACGTCCCTGCCTGATGATCGCCTGCCGTCGATGGCG
>CAYYZC010000061.1:0-4576 GCA_964475605.1 uncultured Chelativorans sp. | reverse complement strand
GGAGGGCATCGCCACGCTGGATCGCCGGCAGGCTCGCTCGTCGATCTCCGGGCAGGCGCGGAAACCGAGATCGGGGTCGAGGCAGATGCGCACCTCGCGCAGGCGCTTTCCGTCGCAGGTGACGGCGATGCCTTCGGCCGGCATCTCCGGATTGCGGTCGAGAAAAGCATTCTCGACCTCGTCCGGGTCGACGCGCCCGCCGGCCGCCGCCTCCGGCAGTTCGATGCTTCCGATCGCCTCGCGGGTCACGGCGAAATAGTCCGCCGGGGCGAGACCTGTGCAGGTTCCGTGCTTTTCCCATTGATGGGCGACCAGCCCGCGCGACGGCATGATGTCGAGCATCGAGCCGATCAGGCCGGGCGAAAGCGCCGACGCGGCCCCTTCGTCGCAATATTCCGGCCAACCCTCTTCGAATTGCGGCCACAATCCGTGGACGATGAAGCCGTGGGCGGGACGGGCGTCGCATTGCATGGGATCGGCATCGTCACCTTCCGCCGCGCAATAGCTCGGCGACCAGGAGAGCGACAGCACGTAGAAATCGAAGGGCAGCCCGTCATCGGCCGCGTTGCAGGCCGACAGCATCAGGATCGAGGCGATGCCGCACAGGCCCGCCAGGCGCAGCCCCTTCAACCGTTCAGCGCAGGACGCGGCAGCGCCCGCCATAGACGTTCCAGCGGTCGAAGCCGTTGACGCAGAACTCGACATTGCTGCCGAAGCCGACGAAGCCCATCGGCCGCTCGATCAGGTACCAGACGTCGCGCCGATAGCCGTCGGACAGCGTCGCGACGGCCTGGCAGTATCGGCGCTCGACCGGCCATCTCTCGCCGCGCGGCGAATAGCCGTTCTCGCGGATCTGTTGGAAATCCACGATCGCGACATCCGGCAGGTTGGGCACATGGGCGACCTGGTAGCGGAAGCGCGAGGAGATGCGCGACAGCACGCCCGAATGGCCGCAGATGCCGGGTTCGGTGATCGCGACCGCGACGAGGTCGGCGGACATGGCCGCAGGCGGTGCGGCGAATGACCCGACAAGCGCCACCAGCGCGGCTGACAGAAGGCCGATCATGCGCATGTTCTGGGTGTCTCCCGGTTGGCGGCCGCGCCCGACGCCCGAACGGACGATGCGCTTCGCGGATTCGCTGCAATTCTGGCGAAGGCCGCGGCGCCGGTCAAGCCGAGGCCGCCATGCTCAGCCATGTTGTCTCGGCCGCCGTTCCCGGCGTTTCGCCCAGCCTGTCGCGCAGCGCAGGCAACAGGACCGCCATCTCCTCCTCCAGCACATAGGGCGGATTGACGACGACCATGCCGCAGCCGTCGAGGCGCGGCTCGGCTGATCCCGGCCGGACCTGGAGCACGATGTCGAGCACCTTGGCGATTCCCGTCGCCGACAGCTCGTTACGGAACCGCGCCACCGCATCGCGGTCCTTGATCGGATACCAGAGCGCATAGGTGCCGCCGGGCCAGCGCCGATGCGCCTTGACGAGTCCTTCCGCCAGGCGGCGGAAGTCGCCCTCCTGCTCGAAGGGCGGGTCGACGATGACGAGGCCGCGCTTCTCCTTCGGCGGCACATGGGCGCCCAGCGCCAGCCAGCCGTCGAGCTCGATCACGCGCACCTGCCAGTCGCCGGAAAAGCGCGCCCTGAGTAGGGCATGGTCGGCCGGGTGGAGCTCGATCGCCGTCAGCCGGTCGCTGCCGCGCAGCAGCGAGCGCGCGATCAGCGGCGAGCCCGGATAGAAACGGAAATCTCCGTCCCGGTTGTAGCCTGCGACTGCTTCCAGATAGGGCGCGAGAAGCTCGGTCTCCGCGGGCCTGAAGCCGTGCCCGAGCAGACGTCCGATCCCGTTGCGCCACTCGCCGGTCTTCTGCGCCTCTTCCGACGAAACGTCGTAGAGCCCGATGCCGGCATGGGTGTCGATGACGCGGAAGGCTGCCGGCTTCCTCTTGAGGTAGACGATGATGCGGCTCAGCACGATGTGCTTGAGCACGTCGGCGAAATTCCCGGCATGATAAGCGTGGCGGTAGTTCATGGCCGGACGTTGACGGTGGCCGGGCTGGCGCAGACGATATTCATGAGGTCCAGACCTACTCCGCGCCGCTGCTTTCGGCTAGGTTGCCGCCCCATGAACCACATGAACCAGCACGCCAATATCCGCATCGGCCATTCCGCCTGCCCGCATGACTGCCCTTCGACCTGCGCGCTCGACGTCGAGATCATCGACGGGCGCCGCATCGGCCGCGTCCGCGGCGCCAGGGACAATGCCTACACGGCCGGGGTCGTCTGCGCCAAGGTCGCGCGCTATGCGGAGCGCATCCACCATCCCGACCGGCTCATGAAGCCGCTGGTCCGCAGCGGCGCCAAGGGCGAGGGCAAGTGGAAGGAGGCGAGCTGGGAGGCCGCGCTCGACCTCGTGGCGGAAAAATTCGTCGCGGCGGAGGAGAAGCACGGCTCGGAAGCCGTCTGGCCCTATTTCTACGCAGGCACGATGGGGCTCGTGCAGCGCGATTCGATCGAGCGGCTGCGCCACGCCAAGAAGTATTCCGGCTTCTTCGGCACCATCTGCACCAATCTCGCCTGGACCGGCTATGTCATGGGCACCGGCCGCCTGACCGGTCCCGATCCGCGCGAGATGGCGAAATCCGACTGCGTCGTCATCTGGGGCACCAATGCCGCCGTCACCCAGGTCAATGTGATGACCCATGCGGTGCGCGCCCGCAAGGAGCGCGGGGCGAAGATCGTCGCCATCGACGTCTACGAGAACGCGACGATGAAGCAGGCCGATATCGGCCTGATCCTGCGGCCGGGCACCGACGGCGCGCTCGCCTGCGCGGTCATGCACGTGCTGTTCCGCGACGGCCTCGCCGACTGGGACTATCTGGAGAAATATACCGACGACCCGCATGGGCTCAAGGCGCATCTGCGGACCCGGACACCGCAATGGGCGGCGGCGATCACAGGGCTCTCGGTCGAGGAGATCGAGGGGTTCGCCCATCTCGTCGGCAGGACGAAACGCACCTTCTTCCGCCTCGGCTACGGCTTTTCGCGGCAGCGCAACGGTTCGGTCAACATGCATGCCGCCACATCGATCGCCGCCGTCACCGGCTGCTGGCAATATGAGGGCGGCGGCGCCTTCCAGAACAACGGCGCCATCTACCGGCTCGACAAGGGCCTGCTGGAAGGGCGCCGGCTGGTCGATCCCCGCATCCGCCATCTCGACCAGTCGCGGCTCGGGCCGGTGCTCACCGGCGACGCGGAGGCCCTGCGCGGCGGCCCGCCGGTCACCGCGATGCTGATCCAGAACACCAATCCCGCCAATGTCTGTCCCGAGCAGCGGCTGGTGAAGCGCGGCTTCCTGCGCGACGATCTCTTCACCTGCGTGCATGAGCATTTCATGACCGACACGGCCAAGCTCGCCGATGTCGTGCTGCCGGCGACGATGTTCATGGAGCATGATGACATCTACAAGGGCGGCGGCCACCAATATCTCGTCCTCGGCCCCAAGCTGATCGAGCCGCCGGATGGACCGCGCCCCAATCTCCACGTTATCGAGGAACTGGCCCGCCGCCTCGGCGTGGACCACATGCCGGGCTTCCGCATGAGCGAGCGCGAGCATATCGACCACATGCTCGCCCGCCACGGCTACGGCACCTATGACAGCCTCAAGGAGCAGCGCTGGCTCGACCTCCAGCCCGATTTCGAGAGGGCCCACTATCTCGACGGCTTCGGCCATCCGGACGGCAAGTACCGCTTCCGGCCGCAATGGCAGGGCGGCGTCGCGCCCGACAAGCCGCCGAAATCGCTCGGCATCCTCGGCCCCCATGAGCGGCTTCCCGAATTCCCCGACCATGTCGAGCTGATCGAGGAGGCCGACGAGCGCCATCCTTTCCGTCTTGCGACATCGCCGGCCCGCACTTTCCTGAACTCGACCTTCTCCGAGACGCCGGGCTCGCTGGCACGCGAGATGCGGCCGCAATTGCTGATCCATCCGGACGATCTCGCCGCGCTCGGCCTTGCCGACGGCGACCGGATCGAGATCGGCAACGACCGCGGC
Organism: uncultured Chelativorans sp.; assembly: GCA_964475605.1. Taxonomy (GTDB): domain Bacteria; phylum Pseudomonadota; class Alphaproteobacteria; order Rhizobiales; family Rhizobiaceae; genus CAYYZC01. The sequence goes on along the minus strand of CAYYZC010000061.1, from coordinate 527 downwards.
GAAGTGGTGCTGCCGGCCCGTATCTTCGAGGGGGTGCAGCACGGCGTCGTGGTCGCGGAAGGCGTCTGGCCCAACTCCGCCCATGAGCGAGGGGAAGGGATCAACGTGCTGACCGGCTCCGATGCCGCCCCGCCCTATGGCGGCGCGGCCTTCCACGACAACCGCGTCTGGCTGCGCCCGGCGCCGTAAGCTCAGAAGAGCGCAGAGGCATCGTCTGCCTTCCCGTTCGACGCCATCTGCGCTCGTGCTTTGGCCTTGGTCTTGTTCATGTCCAGCGGTTGCGGAGCGCCGCTGGCGAGGCCTTCGTTCCAGGCTGTACGAAGCCTTTCGACCTCCGCGGACTGCTTCGCGAAATTGCTAGACAGGGCAGCGTTGATCTCTCTAGTACTCGACATGGCTCCTGCTCCGGCGGCAGGATACTATTGGCCGTGCGAGAACGCAAAGCGGTAGTCTATCTCGGCAAGTCCGCGCCCTACGTTGCCCCCCTCTGTCCTGCCGGACATCTCCCCCACAAGGGGGGAGATTAG
>CAYYZC010000060.1:9809-13583 GCA_964475605.1 uncultured Chelativorans sp. | reverse complement strand
GATAGGCGAGGTTGCGGTCGAGCGCGGCGGTGGGGCGCTTGCCCGTCTCCTGGATCGGATGGCAGGGGAATTCCATCGCCAGGCCGCCGGCCGAGGTGATGCCCTCGCGCACCCGCTTGGCAAGCTCGATATGGTGGCGGTTGCAGGGAGCGAGGTCGGAGCCGGTCTGCGCGATGGCGATGATCGGCCGGCCGGACTGCAATTCGTCGCGGGTCAGGCCGTAATTGAGATAGCGCTCGAGATAGAGGGCCGTCATGCCCGGATCAGCCGGGTTGTCGAACCATTGCCGGGAACGCAGTTTCGGTGTGCGTTCGCTTCGATCTTGCATGCTCTCAGCCCCAATCAGTCAACAAGGTTTCGCCACGCAGCGGCTGCTGCGCAGCCGGTCCAGGCCCCAACAGCTCCTAGACCTGAGGGGAAATCTTACGTTCAAGCCGCTTGCTGAGGAAGGACAGCGGAAAGCATAGCGCAAAATACACCGCTCCCACGAATGCATAGACTTCGAACGGCTGGAACGTCGCATTGACCACGATCTGGCCGGCCCTGGTCAGTTCCGTGAAGCCGATTATCGAAGCCAGCGACGTCGCCTTGAGAAACTGGACGAGGAAGCCCACCGTAGCGGGCGCGGTGATACGCGCGGCCTGCGGGACGACGACGAAGACGAGCTGGTCGAGCCAGCTCAGGCCAAGCGACCTGCTTGCCTCCCACTGGCCTTTCGGCACGCTGATCAGGCCGCCGCGCCAGATCTCGCCGAGGAACGCGCCGCCGTTCAGCGTCAGTCCGATCGCGGCGGCCGTCAGCGGGGAGATCGTGATGCCGATCGTGCTGGGCACGAAGAAGATGATGAAGAGCTGCAGGAGCAGCGGCGTGCCCTGGAAGACGATCACATAGCTCGACATGAGGAGCCGGAGCAGACGATTCTTGGTCAGGCTGGCGACGGCTACCAGCATCCCCATGGCCGAGGCGCCGGCGAAGCCGATGAGCGTCAACCACAGCGTCCATCGGGTGGATACCAGGAGAAAATAGAGATCGTTCTCGTCAAAAGGTCGCATCAGCGTGCCCTGGCCGCATCGACGAAAGGAAAGATGCGCCGTTCCGCCGCGCGCAGCAGCACGGTGAGCATGCTCGAAATCAGCAGGTAGAGAGCTGCCGCGACCAGATAGGTCTCGGTCGTCCGGAAATTCGCATTCTGAAGATCGTTGGCGACCGAGGTGAGCTCCGTGGTGGAGATCGCCGACAGCACGCTCGATCCCAGCAGCAGCAGCACGAACTGGCTTACGAGGGACGGGTACACGGCCTGTACCGACGGCGGCAGGACGACGGAGAAGAACGTCCTCGTGCGGCTGAGACCCAGCGCACGCGCCGCCTCGACATAGCCCTTCGGCATCGTATCGATGCCGCCCCGCACGATCTCGGCGAAATAGGCGCTGACATTGATGGACATCACCAGCATGCCGGCTTCGTTCGGCGTCAGCCGGAGGCCAAGCGCCGGCAGGCCGAAGAAAACGAAGAATGCCTGGACGAGAAACGGCGTGTTGCGGACGACCTCGACATAGACCGACAGGATCGCGTTGAGGAGCCTGAAAGAGAACGTCCGCACCCAGCATATGAGGATGGCGGTGATCAGTCCGACGAGGCCCGCCGACACGGAGAGCAGCAGGGTCGCACCGGCACCCCAAAGCAGCAGGCTGAGATCACGCCAGACTTCGGCAAACTGCAGACTGTACAAATTCTACCCCACCAATCCGGGCTTGCAGATCGATCGAGTCCGACGGCGGCCGCTGGGCGAGCTGCCGTCGGACGTTCCGGATCACAGTTGCGGCAAGGAAGGCAGGGGCGCCTTGATCCACTTCTCGTACAGGGCTTCCAGTTGACCGTTCAGCTTGACGGAATAGATGAAGGTGTCGAGCCAATGGTGAAGCTCGAACGCATCGAGCCGGACCGCCATGCCGTTGGCCTGGGTGCTGAGGACGATCTTCTGCTCCACGTCGGCGTCGGGATTGGCCTGCAGCAGGCTGGCGACGGTGATGTTGCTGGTCGAGAAGACGTCGGCCTGGCCGCTCAGCGCCGCCTGAAAAGCGGCCGCCTCGCCGTCGAACTTCAAGATGGTCGACCCCTCGGGAACGAAATTGGTGAAGTAGGTGTCGGATGCGCTGCCGCGTCCGATTGCGATGCGCTTGCCGGCGAGCTCGTCGAGGCTCGACACCTGGACCGATTTCGGCCCGGCGACAATCACCGCGGTGGCCGCATAGGGCGTCGTGAACATCACCTGTTTCGCCCGTTCGGGCGTGATGCCCAGGCTCGCGACCAGCACGTCGATCCGGCCCGACTGCAGATAGGGAATCCGGTTGGCATTCGACACGGGAACGATCTCGGCCTGCACGCCGAGCGCGCCGGCCATCATGTTTGCCAGCTCGATATCGAAGCCGTCGGGTTGCTGGGCGCTGTTGGTAAGGCCGAACGGCGGAAAATCGACAAGCACGCCAACCTTGACCGTCCCCGACGACACCAGGCTGTCGATGGACTGGGCGCCGACGGCACCCACGGCGAAGAATGTCGATGCGACTGCAAAAGCGGCCCCGAGGAAAGTGCGGCGCGCGATTCCTGACCAGTAGTTTTTCATGTTACATCCCCTTTGCTTTTATGTTCCAAGAACCATACGAAGCACCTTGTGAGAGCTGAAATATCGAAGCTCAAAAGGCGCGATAGAATTTTGCTATATGTTCTGCGCTACAACTTGTGCTTGCCTGTCCTGCCGGCGGCGTCACAAGTTTTGCGTAGGGCCACTCGTCACCTGCGATCATCCTCTCCACCAATTGCAGCAGGGCGCGTTCGCAGATCTGCGCCTCGGAGCTTGCGATCCTGTCCGTCGAGAAGGCGATGTAGAGAGTGCGGATCAACCGCGGCTCCACGACCGGCGCGGCCGTCAGCCGGCCGGCTGCGAGGTCGTTCTTGATGTAGGACATGGGGAGGAAGGTCGTGCCCAGGCCGCTCATCACCACATCCTTGATCGTCACCAGCGCCTCGACCTCGAACTTCACTTCGAGGTCGACCCCGGACATGTCGATCAGTGCGCGCAGGCTGTGCCGGCTGCTGGGCAGGACGAGCGGCTCGCCGCGCAAATCCTCCAGCCGGAGCGGACGATCCAGACGATATTTCTTGTCCGCATTGCCGACAGCGAAGAGCTGCTCGTCGACGAAAGGTCGGCGCGTGACGCTCTTCAGCGGCCTCGGGTCGTAGAGGATCGCCATATCGAGATCACCCCGCTGCAGCCAGTCCAGCAGATGCCCGCAAAATCCGGCGGTGTAGCGGAACGACATCAGCGGCTGAATGTCCTGCAGGAGGCGTGTCAGCGGAACGGTGATCATCTCGCCTATCGTCGGCGGCATTCCGAGCACGACCTTTCCCTCCAGGTGGTGACGGAACGAGCTGACGTCGGAATAGATGAGGTCCATTTCGGCGACGATCGTGCGGGCGCGTCGCAATACCCTGTGACCGATCGGAGTGAGGACCATCCCCCGGCCATGCCGGATGAAGAGCTGTGCCTGGAGCTCCTCCTCCATGAGCCGGATCTGGCGGCTCAGAGCCGGTTGCGCAATGTGAAGCTTGTCCGCAGCCTTGTTCAGGCTGCCCAGTTCCGCGACAGACATAAGCGTCTTCAGTTGCGCAATGTCCATTCTTTCCTTCCAGTACCGCGTTCGCGGCTCTCGACTAAAGAAGGCGTATCCAAGCTAGGCGCAGGTCGAGTGGCAAGTGCGTCATTTTCGGCCGGTT
>CAYYZC010000060.1:8003-9709 GCA_964475605.1 uncultured Chelativorans sp. | reverse complement strand
GCGCCCCACCCATAAGGATCGTTGGAACCCGTGCGCATCGGACAGCGGCCCAGCTTCTCGAGCAGGCCGAGCTGGCACTCGTTCATGCGGAAAAGGGATTCGTAGAGCGCAAGGTCGATATAGCTCCCGCGGCCTCCCTCGACATCGCGAAGGTAGAGCGCCAACGAGACGGCATAGAACCCCATCAGGCCGGTCGCGGCATCGGCGAGGCTGAAACCGACATGCAGGGGATGCTCGTCCGGCCGCCCGGTCAGGGCCACCATTCCGCTCATCGCTTCCGCGATCTTGCCGAAGCCCGGCCGTCCGGATTCCGGGCCGGTCTGCCCGAAGCCGGACACGCTGAGCATGATCAATCCCGGATTGAGCTTCGACAGCTCAGGCCAGCCGAAGCCCAGCCGGGCAACCACTCCGGGACGGAAATTCTCGATGAAGACGTCGGCCGACGACAACAGGTCGCGGAAATAGGCCTGATCGGCAGGGGCCTTGAGATCGAGCGTGATGCATTTCTTGTTGCGGGCCGAAACGCCCCACCAGACGGTGACGCCGTTCGCCCGATGCCCGAATTCGCGGGTCGTGTCGCCTTCGCCCGGACGCTCGACCTTAATGACCTCCGCTCCCAGGTCGGACAGCAAGCTGGCGGCAAACGGCCCTGCAATGGCGACGCCGAATTCGACGACCCGGACACCCTTCAGGGGGAGAGGCTTGTTCATGAAGCGGCCTTTCGCGCATTCATTCGGTCTGCTTCACGGACGATGGCAAGCGCTTCGGGAAGCATCGCCGCATCGATCATGCGGCCCTTGTATGTGGTCGCTCCCTCACCGGCTGCATTCGCAGCCTGTAGCGCGTCGATGACGCCGCGGGCATGCTCGATTTCGTTTTCGGAGGGGGCAAAGACCTCGTTGGCAAGGGCCGCGTGCGGCGGATAGATGACCACGGCACCCGCGAAGCCTATGGCCTTCGCGCGCCGCATCAGCTTCTCGACGGCTGCGAGGTCCTTCAGGTCCGTACCGATGATCGTCGCCATCGAGTAGTCGGCGCCTGCAGCCCGGCTCTCCAGAACGGTACGGGAAGCGAGGTAAAGCTGTTCGAGGCCGTCGTCGGTGGGCTTGAAACCGGCGGCCCGGGAAAAATCTCCCGAGATCGCGCCGCCGACCAGACCGATCAGACCGCGAACCCTGCGGCTGGAGCCGGCTATGGCCTGCATGTTCACCATGCCTTCGATCGTCTCGCCGGTCGGCAGGACGTCGATGCTTCCCGCCTGAAGACCCGCGCGTCCCTCGGCATATGTCAGTGCGAGATCGAGCTCGCGCACATCGTCGGGGAACCGGGTCTTTGGGAGGACGATCCCCGCCAGGCCGGAAACGACGACCGCCTCGATGTCGTCCCGGCCGCCTTCGGACAGCGGGTTGACGCGAACGAAGGCCTTTATGCCCAGCTCGTTGAGCGTGGAGACGCCCTCTCGCGCGCCGAGCCTTGCTGCGGCCTTCGATTCCGCCGTCACGGCATCTTCCAGATCCAGGATGATGCCGTCGGGAAAATGCTTCGCCGCTTTCGGAAGCCAGTCCCGTTTCAGTGCCGGCACGTACAGAAGCGAGCGCAGCGGCCAGTCGCCCGCGGATGCAGCACCATTTTCCATCGCCCGTCTCCTATTTCCAGATTGCACCGGAACGGCGCAAATCCTCGACTTCCGCGGTGCTGAAGCCGAG
>CAYYZC010000060.1:0-7903 GCA_964475605.1 uncultured Chelativorans sp. | reverse complement strand
TCTTCCAGCGCATCCATGTTTTCCTTGCGATCGACGATCGTCCGGAAGCGTGGATCCCCGGCCGCTTCCTCACCGCCGACCATGGCGATCAGGCGCATGATCACGGACTGGGTCGCGGCAGAAACGGTCAGCAGCTTGCCGTCGCGGGTCTCGAAGATGCTGCCCACATTCGTGTTCATGGGCAGGCGATTGCCGACCCGGATCTCCGGCTTGCCCATCGCGGATGCGATGGCGAGTTGCCACTCGTTCATGCGCAGCATGGTCTCATGGGTCGCGAACGACAGGTCGTTGGGCCGGCGCCCCTCCAGGTGGCTCGCCCTCAGCTCCAGAAGCGCCGACGCGGCGGCCATGATGCCGGTCGTGTTGTCGGCAAGCGGGAACTCCGGCTGAACCGGCGGTCCGTCGGCCCATCCCGTGATCGCCATCATCCCGGTGGCGGCCCCGGCGAGCTCCGGTGCGGTTCCCCATCCCCAGATGTCGGGACGGTCGGCTCCGGTCGGGTGGATGTGCAGCGCCATCGGTCCGCGATCTTCGGAGCGGCCGTCCGCGGCGCCGTCCACCACGAGGTCGGCGCTTGCGTTCAGCCTGTCGCGAATGCCTACGGCATCTGGATGGCGAAGATCGATGGCGATCGACCGCTTGTTGCGGGCAAGGGTACCCCACCATATGTCCCGGACGCTCTCCGGTCCGATGGACCTGAGTGGAGATCCCGACGAGGGGCCCTCGCATATGATCGCGTCGGCGCCGTGATCCGCGAGCATGGCGGTCGCGAACGCACCTGCCACTCCAGGGTCGAGTTCGAGCACGCGGAGCTTGGAAAGATCTGTCTTTTTGTTCGTTTTGGAGGTCACGGCTTCATCCGACATGCAACATGTCGAGGACGCTACCGGTCAATTCAGTATCATACAAATTCGAATATTTTTCGGATTGATCTGATGGATCAATTAATCGACAGGTCGTGCCGCGCCCGGCGCCGAAGCAGGTCGGCGAAGGCGTGAGCGGAGGGGGACAGGGCCTTCCCCTTGCTCGTTATGATCCCCAGCGTCCGGCTGATTTCCCTGCCCCGCAACCGAAGCTTCCGGCATCGCGCGAGATCCACGCGCGGAAGGAAAATCTCGGGTATCAATGCGCTGCCGAAACCGGCTTCGACGAGCCGCAGCATGGTCGAGACGCTGGCCACCTCCTGTTTCGGCGCGAATGCCAGTCCCGCCTCGGCGAAGCCGTTGTCGATTATCCTGCGCAATCCCATGCCGCGCACCGGCCCGACGAAATCGAACTCGGCCGCTTCGGACAGACGAACCTGTTTCCTGTTCGCCAGCGGATGATCGGCATTCACGATAAGATAGAGGTCGTCCTGGAAGAGCGGCTCGAAGAGAAGGTCGTCCTGATCCGTCACTTCGGTGAAGATCGCGAAGTCGGCACGCCCGGCCAGGATCAGTTCGACGATCGTGTCGCCGATGACGTCGCGCAGTTCGATCTGTACCGCCGGATATCGGTTCTTGAACTCCCGCATCAGGGACGGAAGAAATGTCTCGGCGACCGAGAGCATGCTGGAGATCACCAGCCTGCCTTGCTCCAGTTTCGCCTCCCTATGGAGCGATTCCGCACCTTCCTGGAGCTGGCCCAGCGCCCGGCCGGCGATGTCGGCGAACTGCTCGCCATATTTCGTCGGCGTCACGGACCGGGTAGTCCGGTGGAAAAGCTTCACGCCAAGCTGCTTCTCGAGCTCGATGACCCGCGTGCTGACCGCCGATTGCGTGAGATGCAATCGCTCCGACGCGAGGCGGAAGCTGCGCGTATCCACGACCGCCAGAAACGCGGCTATCTGGGAGAACGTATAATTGATCATCCATTTCGATTAATGAGTTTGATATTTGAATTTGTCAATCAGCAGCGTTCGCTGCAATTAGCGAAAAGCCGGAACGTATGGAGGGAGCCGATGAAGCGCAGAGTTGTCCATATGGGTCCCGCCTTCGACGTCTGCCGGGACGTGTACGAGACGCACTACGATGTGCACGTGATCGAGGACACGAGCCGGCCCGGCAGCGCCGATCGCGAGATCGCGGCGGAGGTGGAGGCGGTGATCAGCTATGCCGCCCAGCGCCCTCACGATCTCGGGCTTTTTCCGAAGCTGAAGTTCATTTCCAGTTTCGGCGCCGGCTACGACAAGATCGATCTGCAGGCGGCTTCCGACCGGAGGATCGCCGTCACGAACACGCCCGGCGCCACGGACGGCTCTGTTGCCGACATGGCTTTCACCTTGATGCTCGCGGTGGCGCGCAGGCTTCTGGACGGGGATGCCTATGTGAGGTCGGGCGACTGGCAGCGGAAGGGCATGTTCCCGCTCACCCGTAGCGTCAACGGCCGCCGGATCGGGATACTGGGAATGGGAAGGATCGGCTCTGCCATCGCGCGCCGTGCCGCCGGCTTCGACATGGCCATTTCCTATCATAACCGGCGACCGGTGCCCGGCAGCCCCTATCGCTACTTCGAAACTGCGGTGGAACTCGCCGGGAATTGCGATTTCCTGGTCGTATCGGCATCGGGCGGACCGGAAAGCCGCCATCTCGTGGACGAGAAGGTCATCCATGCGCTCGGGAAGGACGGGATACTGATCAACGTCTCGCGGGGGAGCGTCGTCGACGAGGCCGCGCTCGTGAAAGCACTTCAGGGCGGGGAGATCGCCGGTGCCGGGCTCGACGTGTTCGAGGCAGAACCCCTGGGAGAAAGCCCGTTGCGGACCATGGCCAACGTCACGCTCATGCCGCATCGAGGCAGCGCCACCACGGAGACCTTCAGGGCCATGGCGCGGATGGTGGTCGAAAACCTCGACGACTTCTTTGCCGGCAGGCAGCCGGCGCATCCCGTTCCGATGCCGGCGCCTCGACCAGCGCGCAGGGAGGGTTGAACGACCATGGTCACCACCATCACCTACCTCACCACGATCCATTTCGGGTCCGGAGCGATCAAACAGATCCGACCGGAGATGCAGGCGCTCGGCGCCAGGCGCCCGCTGATCGTGAGCGACCGCGGCGTGGAGCAGGCGGGCCTGCTGGATCGCGTCCGGCGTACGATCGACGCGGAAGCGGCGCTCTTCCTGGACACGCCCTCCAATCCGACCGAGGAAGCCGTCGATCTCGCCGTCGAGATGTACAAGGCGGAAGCATGCGATGCCATCATCATGGTGGGCGGAGGCTCGCCCATCGACCTCGGCAAGGGCGTCGCCCTTGCGGCAACCCATGACCTGCCCCTGGCCGACTATGCCGCGATCAACGGAGGCGTTCCGAAGATCCGCAATCACGGCGTGCCGCTGATCGCCGTTCCCACAACTGCCGGAACGGGGTCGGAAGTCGGGCGCGCGGCGCTGCTGACCCTTCGCGACGGGAAGAAGCTCGGCTTCGTCAGCCCCTATCTGATCCCGACGCGCGCCGTCTGCGACCCTGATCTGACATTGGACATGCCGCCGAGGCTGACGGCAGCTTCCGCGTTCGATGCGCTGTCGCATTGCATCGAGACATATTGCTCGCCTCGCAACAATCCGCCCGCCGAGGCGATCGCGCTCGACGGGCTCGCCCGCATCTGGACCAGTCTCCCCCGCGTGCTTCAGAACGGCAAGGACGCCGAGGCGCGCGCAGAGGTCATGATGGGAGCCCTTCAGGGCGGGCTGACGTTCCAGAAGGGGCTGGGGGCGGTCCATGCCCTCTCCCATGCGCTTGGCGGACTGAAGGAACCCAGGCTTCACCACGGAACGCTCAACGCGATCCTCCTCCCCCCGGTGCTCCGGTTCAACGCCGAGGCGATACCGGAAAAGTTCGCAAGATTGCGCGAGACGCTGAAGCTCGATGCCGCTGCCGATCTCGCCACGCTGTTCGAGGATGCGGCCAGGCAATCGGGAATCCCCTCGACCCTGACGGAGCTCGGCGTGCCGAAGGACGTCGTTCCCTATATCGTCGAGCGCGCGCTCGCCGACCATAGTCATCCGACGAATCCGAGACCGGCATCCGCCGACGACTATGCGCAGATGCTTCACGCGGTCATGCCGTGAACGCACCGAACGGCAGGATCGCCTTTCTCGGCCTCGGCCTGATGGGGTCGCGTCAGGCCGCACGTCTCTTTCAGGCAGGCTGCCGAGGGTCCGTCTGGAACCGGTCGGCGGAGAAAGCCGCCCCGCTCGCCGGCTACGGCGCGGCGGTCGCCCGGACACCTGCGGCGGCGGTCATCGATGCCGACTATGTTTTCACGATGCTGGAAAACGGCCCGATCGTCGAAGACGTGGTCTTCCGCCAGGGCGTCGCGGACGCCATGAAGACGGGGAGCATCCTGGTCGACTGCAGCTCCGTGAAGCCGGCCGAAGCGGTCTGCATCGGCAGCGACCTCGCCGGCCGCGGCGTGGGCTATGTCGACGCGCCCGTTTCGGGTGGACCTTCCGGCGCGGAGGCCGGCCTGCTGGCAATCATGGCGGGAGGATCGGAAGCGGATTTCGAGCGCGTCGAGCCCCTGCTCAACCTGATGGGCCGGCCGGTCCATGTCGGTCCCTGTGGTGCCGGACAACTGGCCAAGCTGGCAAATCAGATCATCGTCGGGATCTCGATCGGCGCGATCTCGGAAGCGCTCACTCTGGCTGCCAGAGGCGGTTGCGATATCGGGAAGGTTCGGGATGCGCTGCGGGGCGGTTTCGCGGAAAGCCGCATTCTGGAGCTTCACGGCGAGCGCATCGTGACGCGGGACTTCCGGACGCGGAGCCGCTCCGTGACCCAACTCAAGGATTTGCGGAACGCATTGGAGACGGCCGAGTCGTCCGGGATATCGGACCTGCCGCTTACCAGATGCGTTACAGGGATGTTCGCCGCCCTCATCGAGGCGTCGGGAGACGTCGATCATAGCGGCCTGGTGCTCGAAGTGGAGCGGCGCAATCCGCCCTCATCCTCCGGTGCGGACCGCCGGCCCGAAGCCCCTGGCGATCACTGAGCCGGCGAACGATCTCTCACCTGCTGAAGACTTTCCGAATTCTCGATCAGCGTATCGACCATGCGCATCGCCAGCGGCTGGGTGCGTCCCGGGCCGATGGCCACGAACTCGATCTCCGGCAGTTGCGGCAGGTTCGGGTCGTCGGGCAGGCGGACAAGCCCTGAAGGCACGAGGCGGCTGGAATGGGCGGCCACGCCGAGCCCGGCGACAAGGGCCGCGCGCAAGCCGCTGATGCTGCCGCTGCTGCAGGTGATCTGCCAGGACCGTCCCGCCTTGTGAAGGGTCTCCACCGCCAGGGACCGGGTTATGCTGGGCGGGGAGAAGGCGACGAGAGGCACCGGAAGATCGGGGGATACCCGCAGGGCCGGCCTTGCGATCCAGACGAGCTGCTCGTGCCATGCCGTCTTGCCGCGCTTGTCTCCGGGTTTGCGCTTGACGAAGATGACGTCCAGGGCGCCCGCGTCGAAGCGACGATACAGGTAGCCGCTGAGACCCACGGTCAGCTCGATATCGACTTGCGGGGCGTGGCGGCGGAACGCAATCAGCACGTTTGCGAGGCGCGACATCGCAAAATCCTCGGATATGCCGAGACGCAGTCTTTCCCGCTTCCCTCTATCGAGAAAGAAATGTGCGAGCCGCTCATTCGCGGCGAGGACGTCGCGCGCCATCTCGACCATCGCATCGCCTTCCTGCGTCAGCGCAACGGAATGCGTATCCCGCAACAACAGGCGCTGGCCGACGGAATCCTCGAGTTTCCTGACGTGCTGGCTGACCGTGGACTGCCGCATGTCCAGTTGGGCCCCGGCCGCCGTGAAGCTCAGGCTGTCGGCGACCGCGAGGAAGCTGCGAAGAATGGAGGGATTCAGATCGAGAAGGGAATGGGCGGTCATGGTTATTCAGATCCACGATGACTGATATCCGGCTCATCATGCTATTAAATAATCGCGATGGTGTCTACGATCGCTCCGGAAGGGGACAGGCCCCTCAACTGGGACGAGCATGCGCAGCATCCTGAAGAAGGTGCCGATCGATACCTACACGCTGTTGCTGATCGCAACGGTCCTCATTGCCGCGGTTCTGCCGGTGTCCGGCGCAGCCGCAAAGGTCGTATCGCATCTCAGCACCGGGGCGGTGGCGCTCCTGTTCTTCCTCTACGGCGCCAGACTCAAGGCGGAGGCGATCGTCGCCGGCATCGCCAACTGGAAACTGCAGCTGCTCGTCATCGCGACCACGTTCGCGCTTTTTCCGTTGCTCGGTCTGGGCCTGACGCTCTTTGCGCATTCCTGGCTGCCGAAGGAACTCGTTGTCGGCCTCCTGTTCCTGTGTCTCCTGCCGTCCACGGTGCAATCGTCGATTGCGCTGACGGCGATGGCCAACGGAAACGTTCCCGCAGCGATCTGCGCGGCGTCGGTCTCGAACATGCTGGGCGTCGTGCTGACCCCGGTCTTTGCGGCGCTGCTTCTGTCGACGAGCGATCTGAAGCTCGACGGGAACTCGGTGATCCGGGTTTGCCTGCAGTTGCTGTTGCCGTTCTTCGCGGGGCAGGTCTTGCGCCCTCTCATAGGCGAATGGATCGAAAGGAACAGGCTGCTGACGATGATCGTGGATCGCGGATCGATCCTGCTGATCATCTACTCGGCTTTCAGCGCCGGCGTCGTCGCGGGAATCTGGGGACGGCTGGACGGCACCACGTTGTCCGTCCTGATCGGACTCGTCGTGGTGCTCCTGTTCGTCGTGATCGTCACGACGAGGCGCGTCTCGCGGCTGATCGGCTTTTCGAGCGGAGACGAGATAAGCTTCGTCTTCTGCGGTTCGCAGAAGAGCCTCGCCAGCGGCGTGCCGATGGCCAACATACTGTTCGCCGGCCAAGCCACCGGGCTGATCATCCTGCCGCTGATGCTCTATCACCAGTTCCAGCTCTTCGTCTGCGCGGCCATCGCGCAGCGTCGGGCGGAGCGAAACTACGTCAAGCCATGATCCTCGCTACGAACCATCGATAACCATGCTTTCCATTGGAGGCTATCTTGCTGGGTAGAACGCAGACCGCATCTCTCGACCTGAAGGACCGCAGTCTTTTTCGCGATCGATGTCTCGTGGGAGGCGACTGGATCTCCGCCGACGACGGTTCGACCCTCCCGGTCTACGATCCGGCCACGTCCGATCTGATCGGCACCGTTCCGAACATGGGGGCCGTCGAGACGCGTCGCGCGATCGCGGCCGCCGAGCAGGCCTGGCCGGCGTGGCGCCGGAAGACCGCCAAGGAGCGTGGCGCCATCCTCCGTCGTTGGTTCGATCTGATCCTTGCAAACCAGGATGACCTCGCGCTTCTTCTGACCAGCGAGCAGGGGAAGCCGCTTGCCGAGGCTCGCGGCGAGGTGGCGTATGGCGCCTCGTTCGTGGAATGGTTTGCGGAGGAAGGAAAGCGCGTCTACGGCGACACGATTCCCGAGCACCGCGCCGGCCTTCGCATCGTGGTCTTGAAGCAGCCGATCGGCGTTGTTGCGTCGATCACTCCCTGGAACTTCCCCGTGGCGATGATCACGCGCAAATGCGCGCCCGCACTCGCCGCCGGGTGCCCCGTCGTCATCAAGCCCTCCGAGGCGACGCCGTTTTCGGCGCTGGCGTTGGCGGTTCTTGCGGAGCAGGCGGGTTTCCCGCGCGGGGTGGTCAATGTCGTTACCGGCGAGCCGGAGGCCATCGGCGCCGAGATGACCGCCAATCCGGTAGTGCGGAAATTGTCCTTCACCGGTTCCACGAGGGTCGGAAAGCTGCTGATGAAGCAGTCGTCGGACACGGTGAAGAAGGTCAGCCTCGAACTTGGCGGCAATTCTCCTTTCATCGTCTTCGACGATGCCGATCTGGACGCAGCGGTTACCGGTGCGATCCAGTCGAAATTCCGCAATTCCGGACAGACATGCGTCTGTGCCAATCGGAT
>CAYYZC010000059.1:0-13782 GCA_964475605.1 uncultured Chelativorans sp. | reverse complement strand
CGGGGGCGCTCGACCTTCATGGTCGAGATGGTCGAGACGGCGGCGATCCTCAACCAGGCGAGCGAGCGCTCGCTGGTCATCCTCGACGAGATCGGCCGCGGCACCGCGACCTTCGACGGGCTGTCGATCGCCTGGGCGGCGGTGGAGTACCTGCACGAGCAGAACCGCTGCCGGGCAGTCTTCGCGACCCATTTCCACGAGATGACCAGCCTGGCGGAGAAGCTGCCGCGGCTCGCCAATGTGACGATGCGGGTGAAGGAGTGGGAGGGCGAGGTCATCTTCCTGCACGAGGTCGCGGCGGGCGCGGCCGACCGCTCCTACGGCGTGCAGGTGGCGCGCCTGGCCGGCCTTCCCGACGCGGTGGTGGAGCGTGCGCGCGCCGTGCTGCGCCAGCTCGAGGAGGGCGAGCTTGCCGGCCGGACCTCGCGGCTGGTCGACGACCTGCCGCTGTTCAGCGTCGCGGTCAGGAAGGAGCCGCGACGCGACGATCGCCCCGACGCCGTCCGTGAGGCGCTTTCGGCCCTGCAGCCCGACGACATGTCGCCGCGCGAGGCCCTGGAGGCGCTCTATCGCCTGAAGGCGCTGAACGCGACCGGGACCTGATCGACGGTCCTGTGCGGACCGTCCCCGTCGGCTGCGGGAAACGGGCTCCGGCGTCTACAGGCCGGCCGAATGCGTCCCGATCAGCGCCCGCGCGTCCTCGACCAGCTTTTCCGCCTCCAGGCCCTGGCCGCTCATCTCCTCGATCCATTTGTCGATGAGCGGCGTGGCGGCATCCTTCCAGCGCTGAGTCTCGGCCTCGTCGAGCGTGACGATATTGTTGCCGGCTTCCTGCGCGATCCTGAGGCCGACCTCGTCGCCCTCGTCCATGACGCGGCCGAACATCGCCGCCGTCTCCATGCCGGAATTGGCGTCGATGACCGCCTTGAGATCGTCGGGGAGCTTGTCGTAGGAGGCCTGGTTCATGGCGAACACGAACGTCTGCGTGTAGAGGCCGTTGCCGCCGGAGAAGCCGGTGTGGTTCCTGACCAGCTCGGCGACCTTCAGCGACGGGGTCACCTCCCAGGGCACGGTGGTGGCATCGATCACTCCCTTCGACAGCGCCTCGGGGACGGCCGGGACCGGCATGCCGATCGGCTCGGAGCCGAGCGCCTCCAGCATGGAGTTGACGACGCGGGAGCCGCCGCGGATCTTGAGGCCCTGCATGTCCTCCAGCTTCTCGATCGGCCGGCTGGAGTGGAACAGGCCCGGCCCGTGCGCGTGCCAGGCGATGACCTTGATGCCTTCGAACTCCTCCACGCAATGCTCGGTGCAGTATTCGTGGAAGGCCTTCGAGGTCGCCTCGCCATTGGTCATGATGAAGGGCAGCTCGAACACCTCCGTGCTCGGGAAGCGGCCGGGCGTATAGCCGAGCACGGTCCAGACCAGGTCGACGACGCCGTCGGAAACCTGGTCGATGAGCTGAGGCGGCGTGCCGCCGAGCGACATGGCGTGGAAGAGCTCGACGTCGATGCGCCCGTCCGACTCCGCCTCGACCTTCTCTGCCCAGGGCGTCAGCGCATTGGCCGGAATGGTCGCCTGCGGCGGCAGGAACTGGTGCAGGCGCAGCGTGAATTCCTGTGCCGCGGACGATGCGGTCAACGCGCCGAGCACGACCGCGGCCGCAACGAATGTCCTGATCCTCGTCATGATCGAAATCCTCCCTGATCTCCGGATTTTGTTATAGGGCAGAACCGTTTCGGCCGGCAACGCCCGTTTGGCCTATCGATAGTCCTGCAGGAATGCGCCGTCGAACGGGCGCGCGATCGTCGTGCCGTCGTCGAGCAACAGCGTCAGAAGCTGCGGCTCCACCTTGAGGCCGGCGACATTGGCGTCGCCCGCAAGCGCTGCGGCGCCGATCACCTGCCTGATCCGCACCTCGCCGCCGGGGTCGAGCGCGATCGTCGTCGGCACGCCTTCGCGGCGGATCGGGTTGTCGCCGAGCGACTGGCGATGGCCCGATGCCGAGCAGCCGTCCTCGATGCCGAGCACGCCGACATGCCGGCCCGACCAGGGTGCGTAGCCGCGCCCGCCATTGGAGAACCAGAGCATGGTCACCGGCAGCATGGCGGCCGGTTTCAGCACCAGCAGCGCGTCACGCTCGGCAAGCCGCGAGCATGTGGTGTAGCCGATGCCGGAAGGGTCGGCCTCGACCAGCGTGACGAAATCCTCGTGCCGCTCGCCCGGCGGATAGCGGCGAAGGTCGGCGCTGCCGCCGGCCGCCAGCGGAAAATGCGCCGGGCCGTCGCTCCTTGCCGGATAAGCAAGGATGGAGCGGCCGCGCGCCGGGTCGGGCTCGAGCGGCGAGGACGGGGTCACGGCGGCGCGCTTCGGCGAGAAGGCGAGAACACCGCCGTCTGCCATGCGCGTCATGGTGTGATGGGCGACCGGCAGCTCGCCGCGTCCGCCGGAAAGCACATGCTCCTGGTAGACGAAGGGGTGGCCGTCGCGCAGCGTCAGCCGCTTCTCCACCGTCGCGCCGAACGGTTTCCGGCGCAGGACGAAGCGGGCCTGATGCCCGCCCTCGACGCGGCGCTCGTCGACGAGGTCCCAGGCGCTGTTGGCGGGCCAGCCATGCGGCGGCGCCTCCTCGACATCGTTGCGCGAGAAGGGGGCGCAGAAGAAATCGCCGGAGAGCCGCGCCACATTGGGCGGCGTTGCTTCGGCAAAGCTCTCCGGCGGCTCGTCGGCCCAGGGCGCGCGGTGCAGCGGGCGCAGGAGCCGGCTTCCGTCCTCGACGGCGAGATCGGAGAGATGGCCGACCGACAGGTCGACGGAGAGGCTGATGCCTGCGGCGGCGAGTTGCGCCCGTTCCATGCTTCCGGGTCCTTGCACCTTGTGGGCGGTCCAGGGATCGCCATTGAAGTGACGCGGCGTCTCGGGCATGATCGACGGCGACCGGCCCAGGAACCATGCGGCATCGGGGGTTGTTTCTTGCACGGCGCGTTCGCGGAAGTCACCCGCATTTTCCGTTTCCATGTGTTCCTTGTCCTGGCGCTCCTGCTTGGCGCCTGCAGCACCAGCAATGTGCTGACGCCGGCCGTCGCGCCGCTGCCGAACGAGAAATACGCCGCGATCGTGGTCGATGCAGACAGCGGCCGCGTGCTCTACGAATATGCGTCGAACGAGCCGCGCTACCCGGCCTCGCTGACCAAGATGATGACCGTCTACATGATGTTCGCCGCGCTCGATTCAGGCCGCCTGCGTCTCGACACGCCGATCCCCATCTCGGCCTCCGCCGCCTCGCGCCCGCCGACCAGGATCGGCTTCAGGCCCGGCCAGTCGATCGACGTGCGCTCGGCCATCCTCGCGCTTTGCGTGAAGTCGGCCAACGACGTGGCGACGGCGGTCGCCGAGCATCTCGGCGGCACGGAGGAGAATTTCGCGCGGCTGATGACGGCGCAGGCGCGCCGGCTCGGCATGCGCTCGACGACGTTCCGGAACGCCTCGGGCCTGCCCGATTCCGGCCAGGTCACGACGGCGCGCGACATGGCAACGCTCGCCGGCGCGCTACGCCAGCACTTTCCGCACCATTACCATTATTTCTCGAACCGCAACTTCGTCTATGGCGGGAAGCTCATAAAGGGCCACAACGACCTGCTCGGCAAGGTTCCGGGCGTGGACGGGCTGAAGACCGGCTATATCCGGGCCTCCGGCTTCAACCTGGCGACCTCGATCCTGCGCGGCGGGCGGCGCTATGTCGCCGTGGTGATGGGCGGCGAGACGTCGGCCAAGCGCAACGCCCATATGATCGAGCTCATCGAGGCCTATGTCCCCGATCCGTCCCGCAGGACCTTCGCCGGCAGCTTCGCCTACCAGTAGCGCCAAGGGCGCTCAGCGCCGGTACGAGAGCAGCCTGAGCAGCAGGAAGACCGGCACCACGACCATCGCGCCGACGACGAGATAGCCCCCGAAGCGGTAGACCGCGTCGAAGCCCATCGCCCACAGGCCCTCGAAGAAGTCCACGACCCGGTAGAAGAGGTCGTAGGGCGTGATGCCGAGGACGCTCATCGCCATGCCGACGACGAAGGACAGCACGACGAGCTTGACGATCACCCGGAACGGGCTGTCGCCCAGGAAGCGGCTCAACGGATTCATGCACGGCCCCTTGTTCGCCTGCGGAAACTGAGTAGCCGCCCATATGGGTTCCCGGCGATCGCAATGCCAGTCAAGGTTGATGCCGATGAAGGTTGAAAGGAGAGGCTGGAGCGGGTGATGGGGATCGAACCCACGACATCAAGCTTGGGAAGCTTGCGTTCTACCACTGAACTACGCCCGCGACACGCGGATAATCCGTGAGGGCGGGTTGTCCTGTCAAGCAGCAACCGCCGCTCAGGTGACGGAGAGTTCCTGCGCCGTGTGCATGAGCATGGCCAGCACCTCCTTGACGCTCGGCTGCGCGACATGGTCGACGCGCTCGATATAGGGGCAGGTGAGCACCGCGACCGCATCGCCCTCGCGGGCGCGGATCGGCACGGTGATGTCCTCGACGCCGCGGATCTGCTGGCTCTCGCCGATCCGGTAGCCCGCCTCCCTGTAGCTTGCGAGCTCGTTCTCGATCCGCCCGTAGGCCGCTTCCATCCCGGTGCCTTGCCAGGAGGCAAGCGTGTCGGCGCGCCCGTCGGGATCCTGCATGGCGAGCAGCATCTGTCCGGAACTGGTGGCAAAGAGGTCGATCGGCGTGCCGATGCGCACGCCGAACTCCCAGTTCTCCGGGCAGCTCGCCTGCGCGACGACGAAAGCGGCGTTGCGGTCGCGGACGACGAGATGGCAGGACTGGCGCGCCTCGCGCGCGAAGCGGTCCATCAGAGGCAGCGCGCGCTGGACGAGGCGACGCACCGGCGGGTGGCGATGGGCGAGCAGGAACAGCTTCATCGTCAGAGCATAGCGGTCGCCTTCGGCGGACCGGCTGACATAGTCGCGCGCCACCAGCCGCTCCAGCATGCGGTAGATCTCGCTCGGGCCCCGTCCCATCGCCTTGACGATCTCGGCGCGGGTCATCCCGCTCGGCTGCTCCGACAGCAGCTCGAGGATATCGAGCCCCTTGTCGAGCGCCGGCGCACGATAGCGCTCGGCCGGCTCGTTGCTGCTTCGGGGACGCGCCGGCGCCTTTGTCACGATCGTCTCCCGCCCTGCCGGTCGAACGACGCGGCGTCGATTGAAGGTTGCGCTTCAGTTTATTTATGAATAATGTGTTTGTATATAGACCAATGCGCCGGGAGGAGGCGACGCGGCAATGAGGCTTTCCGGAAAGCGGATCCTGGTGACTGCGGCCGCCCAGGGGATGGGGCACGCGAGCGCGCTCGCCTGCGCGGCCGAGGGCGCCGAGGTCGTCGCCACCGATGTCGACGAGGTGCTACTGGCCGGGCTCGCCGGTGCGGACGGGCGGATCGAGACCCGCCGCCTCGACGTGACCGATCCCGCCGCGATCGAGGCGATCGCGCGCGACGTCGGTCGGCTCGACGGCCTCTTCAACTGCGCCGGCTATGTCCATCACGGCACGATCCTGGATTGCGGCGAGGACGACTGGCAGTTCAGCTTCGACCTCAATGTGCGCAGCATGTACCGCATGAGCCGCGCCTTCCTGCCGGGCATGCTCGACCGGGCGAAGGAGACCGGCAGCACCGCGATCGTCAACATGGCATCGGTCGCCTCGTCGGTGCGGGGCTTCCCCAACCGTTTCGTCTACGGGACCACCAAGGCCGCGGTGATCGGCCTGACCAAGTCGATCGCCGCCGATTTCGTGCGCCAGGGCCTGCGCTGCAATGCGATCTGCCCCGGCACGGTCGACACCCCCTCGCTGCGTGGGCGCATCGCCTCTGCCGCCGATCCGGTCCAGGCGGAGAAGGATTTCGTCGCGCGCCAGCCGATGGGGCGCCTCGCCACTGTGGACGACGTGGCTCCTCTCGTCGTCCATCTCCTTTCCGACGATTCGCGCTTCGTCACCGGCCAGGCCTGGATGGTCGACGGCGGCGTGACCATCTGACGGCGGGGCGACGGATGGCCGGCACCATCGACGCCCATTTCCACTACTGGCAGGTCGCCCGCGGCGACTATGACTGGCTGGACCCGGACGATCCGGCGCTGGCGCCGATCAATCGCGATTTCGGGCCGGCAGACCTCGCGCCGCTCGCCGATGCGGCGGGCGTGTCGCGGCGCATCCTGGTCCAGGCCGCGCCGACGGTGGCGGAGACGCGCTTCCTGCTCGAGCAGGCGCGAAAGGATCCGAAGGTCGCCGGCGTGGTCGGCTGGGTCGACCTCTCGGCGCGGGATGCGCCGGCGGAGATCGCCGCCCTCGCCGCCGATCCGCTCCTGAAGGGCGTCCGCCCGATGCTGCAGGACCTCGACGATCCGGACTGGATCGCGACCCGTCCGCGCGGCGACGCGGTCGAAGCGCTCAAGGCGCATGGGCTGCGCTTCGACGCGCTGGTCAAGCCGCCGCAGCTCGCCGGCCTGCTGCGCTTCGCGATCGCCAATCCGGACCTGCCGATCATCATCGACCATGCCGCAAAGCTGCCGGTCGGTTCCGGCCGGGACGACGAGGAGCGGCGCATGTGGGAGGACGGGATGGCGGCGCTCGCCGGGCTGCCGCATCTCTGCTGCAAGCTGTCGGGCCTGCTGAGCGAGACGCCGGCCGAGCTGCGCGCCACGCCGGCGCAGGCGGCTGGGACGCTCGCTCCGGTCCTGGAGCGGCTCGTCGGCTGGTTCGGGCCGCAGCGCCTTGCATGGGGATCGGACTGGCCGGTGCTGACGCTTGCCGCGGACTACGGTTTCTGGGTCGAGACGACCAGGCTTCTGCTCGCCGGCCTGCCGGAGGCGGACCGGGCAGGGATCATGGCCGGCACCGCCGCCCGCTTCTATGGCCTCGACGAGGCGCCGGGATGAGCGTCCTCGTCAGGATGAGCGATATCGACAAGTCGTTTCCCGGCGTGCATGCGCTCGACCATGCGCAGCTCGAGCTGAAGGCCGGCGAGGTCCATGCGCTGATGGGCGAGAACGGTGCCGGCAAGTCGACGCTGATGAAGATCCTGTCGGGCATCTATTCGCGCGACGCCGGCGAGATCCTGCTCGAAGGCGAGCCGGTCGAGATCGGCTCGCCCGGCGAGGCGCAGGCGCTGGGCATCGGCATCATCCATCAGGAACTGAGCCTGATCCGCGACCTCAATGTCGCCCAGAACATCTTCATCGGCCGCGAGCCGCGCAAGCTCGGCGGCCTCCTGCTCGACGAGACGAAGCTCAATCGCGACGCGGCCGGGATCATCGCCGCGATGAACCTCAAGCTCGACCCGACCGCCCCGGTCGACAGGCTGACCATCGCCCGCCAGCAGATGGTCGAGATCGCCAAGGCGCTGTCGTACCGTTCGCGCGTGCTGATCATGGACGAGCCGACCGCGGCGCTGAACGATGCCGAGATCAACGATCTCTTCGCCATCATCCGCCGGCTCAAGGCCGAGGGCGTCGGCATCGTCTATATCTCGCACAAGATGGACGAGTTGAAGCGGATCGCCGATCGGGTGACGGTGATGCGCGACGGCCGCTATGTCGACACCGTGCCGGCCGCCGAGACGCCGGTCGAGCGCATCATCACCATGATGGTCGGCCGCGAGGTGACGAGCGAGGCGCTGCGCGTCCCCGATCTCGCAGAGGCGGAGGTGCTGCTCGAAGTGCGCGGCCTGTCGCGCGGCAAGGAGGTCCGCGACGTCAGCTTCGACATCCGCAAGGGCGAGCTCCTCGGCTTTGCCGGGCTGATGGGAGCCGGCCGCACCGAGCTCGCACGCGCCATCTTCGGCGCCGATGCGCGCGATTCAGGCGAGATACGCATCCACGGCAGGCCCGTCGACATCCGCACGCCGCAGGATGCGGTGCGCGCCGGGATCGGCTATCTTTCGGAGGACCGCAAGCAGTTCGGCATCGCTGTCGGCATGGATGTGCGCGACAATATCGCGCTCGCCAGCATGGAGCGCTTCACCGGCGCCGGCGGCGTCCTGCGCGAGGGCGAGATGCGCCGCGTCGCGCTCGAGCATATCGAGAAGCTGGCGATCAAGACGCCGTCGGACCGCCAGGAGGCGCGACTCCTGTCGGGCGGCAACCAGCAGAAGGTGGTGATCGCCAAATGGCTGCTGCGCGACTGCGACATCCTGATCTTCGACGAGCCGACGCGCGGCATCGATGTCGGCGCCAAGTCGGAGATCTACAGACTGCTGAACTCGCTGGCCGCGCAGGGGCGGGCGGTGATCGTGATCTCCTCGGAACTGCCGGAGATCCTGCGCCTCAGCCACCGCATCGCCGTCATGTGCGAAGGGCGGCTGACCGGCATCCTGCCGGGCGGGACGGCGACGCAGGAGGAGATCATGCACCTCGCCACCCGGCGCGGGCCGCAGACGGTGCAGTGAGCACAGCAAGATGGGAGGAGCACGCATGACAAGGACGCATCCGATGCCGCCGCTCCGCATCGCGGAGGCACGGCGATGACCGCGACCGCCGCCGCTCCGGCGGGTGCGGCCGCCGGCAACCTCTTCTCCGGCGCCCAGCACCGGCTTCTCGCTTTCGCCAGCCTGATCATCCTGATCGTCGGCTTCAGCCTCGCCTCGCCCAACTTCATGCAGACGAGCAACGTCATCGCGATCCTGCAGGCGACGTCGGTCAACGGCGTGCTGGCGATCGCCGCGACGCTGGTCATCATCACCGGCGGCATCGACCTGTCGGTCGGCACGCTGATGACGTTCTGTGCCGTCATCGCCGGCGTGGTGCTGACCTATTGGGGCCTGCCGCTGCCGCTCGGCGTGCTCGCCGCCATCGCCGCCGGTGCCGCCAGCGGGCTCGCTTCGGGCATCTTCGTCGCCAAGCTCAAAGTGCCGCCCTTCATCGCGACGCTCGGCATGATGCTCATCCTCAAGGGGCTCGCGCTGGTGATCTCCGGCACGCGGCCGATCTATTTCAACGAGACGCCGGGCTTCACCGAGATCTCGCGCGGCTCGATCATCGGCGGCTTCGTGCCCGCGGTTCCGATTCCGAACGGCGTGCTGATCCTCTTCGTCGTCGCCGCGCTGACCGGCCTGATACTGGGCAAGACGATCCTCGGCCGCTACACGTTCGCGCTCGGCAGCAACGAGGAGGCGGTGCGCCTTTCGGGCGTCAACACCGACCGCTGGAAGATCGCGATCTATGCGCTCGCCGGCGCCATCTGCGGCGTTGCCGGGCTGCTGATCGCCTCGCGTCTGAACTCGGCGCAGCCGGCGCTGGGCCAGGGCTACGAGCTCGACGCCATCGCCGCCGTCGTCATCGGCGGCACCTCGCTCAGCGGTGGCCGCGGCACCATCCTCGGCACGCTGATCGGCGCGCTGATCATGAGCGTGCTCGCCAATGGCCTGCGCATCATGTCGGTGGCGCAGGAATGGCAGACGGTGGTGACGGGATCGATCATCATCCTGGCCGTCTATGTCGATATTCTGCGGCGCCGCCGTCTCTAGGCCCGCCAAGAAGAAGAGGGAGCAGGTCACGACCTCGGGCCCCGAACCGGACAATGAAGTCCCCATGGAGGAAACGATGCTGACAAGACGTACCATTCTCGCCGCCACCAGCGCCCTCGCGATGCTGGGCCTCGGCGCTGCGCCTGCGGCTGCGCAGGACGACATCTCGATCGCG
This sequence comes from uncultured Chelativorans sp., assembly GCA_964475605.1. Classification (GTDB taxonomy): domain Bacteria; phylum Pseudomonadota; class Alphaproteobacteria; order Rhizobiales; family Rhizobiaceae; genus CAYYZC01. The sequence goes on along the minus strand of CAYYZC010000059.1, from coordinate 4,098 downwards.
CTGATCTCGAAAGGCTTCCAGCACCAGTTCTGGCAGGCCGTCAAGGCGGGCGCCGAGCAGGCGGCCGGGGAGCTCGGCGTCGAGATCACCTTCGAAGGTCCCGATTCGGAATCCCAGGTCGACGTCCAGATCGACATGCTCGCCGCCGCCCTTGCCAGGAACCCGGATGCGATCGGCTTCGCCGCGCTCGACAGCCAGGCGGCGATCCCGCTCCTGCAGCAGGCGCAGGAGGCCGGCATCCCGATCGTCGCTTTCGACTCCGGCGTCGACAGCGACATTCCCGTCGCCACCGCCGCGACCGACAACGTCGCCGCGGCCGCGCTTGCCGCCGACAAGATGGCCGAGCTGATCGGCGGCGAAGGCAAGGTCGCGCTCGTCGTCCACGACCAGACCAGCCGCACCGGCATCGACCGCCGCGACGGTTTCGTCAACCGCGTCGGGGAGGCCTATCCCGACATCGAGATCGTCGATGTCCAGTATGGCGGCGGCGACCATCTGAAATCCACCGAGATCACCAAGTCGATCCTGCTCGCCCATCCCGATCTCAAGGGCATCTTCGGCGCCAATGAAGGTTCGGCGATCGGCGTCGCCAACGGCGTGCGCGAGCTCGGCCGCGAGGACGGCATCATCGTGATCGGCTACGATTCGGGCGCCCAGCAGAAGCAGATGATAGAGGAGGGCCTGATCGAAGGCGCGATCACCCAGAACCCGATCGGCATCGGCTACCAGACCGTGGCCACGGCCGTGAAGGCGATCAACGGCGAAGCGGTCGAGGCGAACATCGACACCGGCTTCTACTATTACGATGCGTCCAACATGGACGATCCCGAGATAGCCGCCGTGCTGTACGACTGATCATCGCGAGCCGCCGGGGACGAAGCTCCCGGGCGGCTCCGCCAATCCGGGACGGTTGCGTCATGACCACCATCACCGACCTGCGCGTCCTCGACCTGCGTTTTCCGACCTCGCAGCATCTCGACGGCTCGGACGCCATGAATCCGGATCCGGACTACTCGGCGGCCTATGTCGTCCTCGAGACGGATGGCGGACATGAGGGGCACGGCCTGACCTTCACCATCGGCCGCGGCAACGAGATCTGCTGTGCCGCCATCCGGGCGATGCGCCATCTCGTCGTCGGCCTCGACATGGCGGAGGTCGCAGCCGACATGGGCGCCTTCTGGCGTCACATGACCTCCGACAGCCAGCTCCGCTGGATCGGACCCGACAAGGGTGCCATCCATCTCGCGACAGGGGCCGTCGTCAATGCGGTCTGGGACCTGTGGGCCAGGATCGAGGAGAAGCCGGTCTGGCGGCTGGTCGCCGGGATGTCTCCCGAAGAGATCGTCCGCCTGATCGATTTCCGCTACATCACCGACTGCATCACGCCCGACGAGGCGCTCGCCCTGCTGCGTGCCAGGGAGGCAGGCAAGGCGGAGCGCATCGCGACGCTCGAGGCGGAGGGCTACCCCTGCTACACGACGTCCGCCGGCTGGCTCGGCTATGGCGACGAGAAGCTGCGGCGGCTCTGCCGCGAGGCCGTCGATGCCGGCTTCAACCATATCAAGATGAAGGTCGGCCGCGACCGTGCCGACGACATCCGCCGTCTGCGCATCGCGCGCGAGACGGTCGGGCCCGATTGCAGGCTGATGATCGACGCCAACCAGGTCTGGGAGGTCGACGAGGCCATCGACTGGGTGCGCGATCTCGCCTTCGCAGGGCCGTGGTTCATCGAGGAGCCGACCAGTCCCGACGATATCGAGGGCCACCGGAAGATCCGCGAGGGCGTCGCGCCGGTGAAGGTGGCGACCGGCGAGATGTGCCAGAACCGCATCGTCTTCAAGCAGCTCATCATGCGCGGCGCCGTCGACGTGGTGCAGATCGACGCCTGCCGGCTCGGCGGCGTCAACGAGGTGCTGGCCGTCATGCTGATGGCGGAGAAATACGGCCTGCCGGTCTGCCCGCATGCAGGCGGCGTCGGCCTGTGCGAATATGTCCAGCACCTGTCGATGATCGACTATGTCTGCATCGCCGGCACGCGCGAGGGCCGCGTGGTCGAATATGTCGACCATCTGCACGAGCATTTCGTCCATCCCTGCGTGATCCGCAATGCCGCCTACATGCCGCCGACTGCCCCCGGCTTCTCGATCGAGATCAGGCCGGAGTCGCGAGAGACCTATCTGTTCCGCGGCCAGGCGTAGGCTCGACTGCGCTTCACGCGGCGCTCCGTTTGTTCTATGAGCGTCGCCGACGCAGTTCAGCAGGAGACGGGAATTGTCGCAGACCCGCATCGACCGCCGCATGGCCGCATTGCAGCGTGAGGGCCGGCCTGCGCTCGTCACCTATTTCATGGGCGGCGATCCCGACTACGAGACCTCGCTCGGCATCATGAAGGCGCTGCCTGCGGCCGGCGCGGACGTGATCGAGCTCGGCATGCCCTTCTCTGATCCGATGGCCGACGGGCCGGCCATCCAGGCCGCCGGCCTGCGGGCGCTGCGGGGCGGCCAGACGCTGAGGAAGACGCTCGCCATGGCGGCCGCCTTCCGCGAGAGCGACGACGACACGCCGATCGTCCTGATGGGCTATTACAACCCGATCTACGTCTATGGCGTCGAGCGCTTCCTGGCCGACGCCATGGCCGCCGGAATCGACGGGCTGATCGTCGTCGACCTGCCGCCGGAGATGGACGAGGAGCTCTGCCTGCCGGCGCTTCGCGCGGGCGTCAACTTCATCCGCCTGGCGACCCCGACCACCGACGACAGGCGCCTGCCCAAGGTGCTGGAGAACACGTCGGGCTTCGTCTACTACGTCTCGATGACCGGCATCACCGGCTCGGCCCTGCCCGATACGGGCAAGGTCGCGTCCGCCGTGGCGCGCATCAAGGCGCATACCGGCCTGCCGGTCTGCGTCGGCTTCGGCGTCAAGACGGCGGAGCAGGCGCGTGCCATCGGCGCCTCCGCCGACGGGGTCGTCGTCGGGACCGCGATCGTCAATGCGGTCGCCAATGTGATCGACGGCGACGGCCGGCTGACGGCCGACCCTGCCGAGGCGGTGGCGACCCTGGTCGACGGGCTGGCCCGCGGCGTGCGCCGCGCCCGCCTTGCAGCCGCCATATAGAACCCCCACTCTCTCGACGAGAAAGAGAGGCACCGTATGAACTGGATCACCAATTTCGTCCGTCCGAAGATCAATTCGATGCTCGGGCGTCGCGAGATGCCGGAGAATCTGTGGATCAAGGACCCCGAGACCGGGGAGATGGTGTTCCACAAGGATCTCGAGGAGAACCAATGGGTCGCCCCCTCCTCGGGCCACCATATGCGCATCACGGCCCGCGACCGGCTGAGATTCTTCTTCGACGACGGCCGCTTCGAGCAGCTCGAGCTGCCCAAGGTCGCGACGGACCCGCTGAAGTTCCGCGACGAGAAGCGCTATGTCGACCGGCTCAAGGACGCCCGCACCAAGACCGGCATGGAGGATGCGATCGTCGACGCGCTCGGCGAGGTCGAGGGGGTTCCGATCGTCGCCACCGTGCAGGACTTCGCCTTCATGGGCGGCTCGCTCGGCATGGCCGCGGGCGAGGCGATCGTCAAGGGCTTCGAGACGGCACGCGAGCGCGGGCGGCCGATGGTGCTGTTCGCGGCCTCGGGCGGGGCGCGCATGCAGGAAGGCATATTGTCGCTGATGCAGCTCGCCCGGACGACGGTCGCCGTCGACCGGCTGAAGGAAGCGGGGCTTCCCTATATCGTCGTGCTCACCAACCCGACCACCGGCGGCGTCACCGCCTCCTACGCCATGCTCGGCGATGTCCATATCGCGGAGCCGGGCGCGCTGATCGGCTTCGCCGGCCCGCGCGTCATCGAGCAGACGATCCGCGAGAAGCTGCCGGAAGGCTTCCAGCGCTCCGAATATCTGCAGGCGCACGGCATGGTCGACATGGTCGTGCATCGCCACGAACTGCGCTCCACGCTGTCGCGCCTGTGCCGTCTCTTGACCAAGCAGCCCGCCGCGGCGACCGCGCCGCTGGCCGCGCCGCCCGCCGAGGAAGACTTCACCGAGGCGGCCGCCGCGGAGTGAATTCTGCCTTTGCAACAACCTCAAACC
>CAYYZC010000058.1:4876-13788 GCA_964475605.1 uncultured Chelativorans sp. | reverse complement strand
TCGGGATGGTAGGCGGTCGCGGTATGGGAATTGCCCGGATCGCGATTGGTCCAGCGAACCGTCTGGCCGGGCCGGATATGGATGCCGACCGGGTCGAACCAGACATGGGAGCCGTCCTTCCTGCCGTCCATGACGATCTCGACCGGATCGGCGGCCCCTGCGGACCGGGACGTGGCGACGAGAGCGGCGAGGAAACCCCCGCCGGCCTGCATCACGCGCCTGCGGGTCACGATCATTCCGCGACCCTCGCCTCCTCGTCGGCGCCGACATGCCACAGCACGACATGGGCATGCGGCTCCTCCACGCCGGGGTGGCCGGCATTGAAGTAGACGTCGACATGGTCGACATTCCCGCCGGGAGCCGAAAGGTCCTCGAAGCGCTTCTCGGGATCGGTCAGATCGTCGATCGGCAGCATGTAGATCGTGCTGACGAGGGCGCCATCGCGGTCATAGGCGAGGAACGGCCCCGCCGGCAGCGTCGCCGGGTCGACGAAGAGCTGCCCCAGCCCCGGCAGGAAGTCGGGCAGTTTCACCAGGCTGCTCACGGCCGCGAACTCACCGGCGGGCGGCGACTTCGCGATATCGGCGGGAACGTCGTGCGCCAGTGCCGCGACGGAACCGGCCAGCAGCACGGCAAGAGCGGCGGAAAGCACCTTCATCTGAGCATCTCCTTCGGTTGGGCATCGCAAGGCAGCGACGCGAACCATTGGATGACGCTTCCAGCGAAAGGTTCCCGCAAATCGCGCCGGCCGGTCAACAGACCGTCCGTCACCGGCTCACTTCAGCCGGTCCAGCAGGTATTCACGCAGCACGACGGCGTTGTTCCGGTCCTCGTCCTTGCTGGAATAGAGCAGCGTGACGACCTCCTCGCGCGCGAGGTCGACGAGGGCCTCCAGCTCGTCGTCCTTCTTCCCGATCTCGGCGAGATAGCGCCGCTTGAACTCGTCCCACTGGTCGTCATGGGCATGGAACCATTTCCGCAGATCGTCGCTCGGCGCGATCTCCTTCATCCATGAATGGAGCCTGGCACGCTCCTTCGACATGCCTCGCGGCCAAAGCCGGTCGACCAGGACGCGCTTGCCGTCGGAATTGCGCACCGCCCGGTAGATGCGCTTGGTGCGGATGCGCTCTTCGGCACCGGCGCGTGATGATCCTGAATTCATGATGCCTCTTGACGGACCTGCATGTCCGGCAATGTCCTTCACCTTTCTGTCCCGCATAGTCGCGTTCCCGCCATTGTCGCATTCATTGCCTGCCTGGGATATGGTGATTTTGGATCCGAGGAGGCGAAGCAGATGGCCCTCAGCGTCGTGACCGAGGCAGGAGCGGACAGGCCGCCGCCCGCCGGCGAGATCGTCCTGCACAACTATTTCCGCTCCTCGACCTCCTATCGGGTGCGCATCGCGCTGGCGATGAAGGGCGTCGACTATCGCTATGTCGCGCATCATCTGCGCCATGGCGGCAACCGCTCGCAAGCCTATCTCTCCGTCAACCCGCAGGGGCTGGTCCCGGCGCTGGTGTGGTCGGACGGGACGATGATCGCCCAATCGCTGGCGATCATGGAATTCCTCGACGAGGTGGTTCCGCAGCCACGGCTCCTGCCCCCGGACGCGCCGGGCCGGGCCCGCGTGCGCATGCTCTCGCAGATGATCGCCTGCGACATCCACCCGCTCAACAATCTGCGCGTCCTCAACCGGCTGCGCAGCCGCTACCGCGCCGACGACGTCGAGATCGGCACATGGTTCCGTCACTGGGTCGACGAGACCTTCGGGCCGCTGGAGCGGCTTCTGGCCGGAAGCGGGGATACCGGCACGTTCTGCCACGGCGAAGAACCCGGCATGGCCGATATCTGCCTCGTCGCCCAGGTCGCCAACAACGAACGCTTCAATGTCGACATGACGCGCTATCCGGTCATCAACCGGATCCGCGATGCCTGCATGGAGATCGACGCCTTCCGCTCGGCCGCCCCGGCGCGCCAGCCGGACGCCGAATAGCGGATCTCAGCCGCCGAAGATCAGCCGCTCGCCGATATGGAGCCCGAGGCCGGCGAGCCCGCCGACGATCATGCCGTTGAAGCGGATATATTGCAGGTCGCGGCCGATATTGAGCTCGATCAGCCGGGTGAGCTGGACGACGTCCCAGCTCCGCACCTGATCGGCGATGAAGGCCGACACACCGCTCTTCTGGTTCTCGACGAAGGCGGCCAGCGCGGCGACCACGCCTTCGTTGATGTTGCGCTTGAGCTGCGGCTCGGCGACGAGCTGGCGGCCGATCTCGACCAGCATGTTGGTCAGCCGCCTGCCGAGCATCGAATCGGGGCGCTCGGCATCGCGCTCGACGAAGTCGCGCATGCTGGCGAAGAACTCGTCGGCGAGCAGGCGCAGTTCGGGCCGCGCCAGCAGGTCGCGCTTGAGCCGCTCCGCACGCGCCGCATAGTCCGGCGAAGAGCGCAGGCGCTCGATAAAGCCCTCGACGAAACGGTCGAACTCGGCGCGCAGCGGATGGTCCGGGTCGGCCCTCGCCTCCTCGATCAGGGCCGACGAGGAGGCGACGATCCGCTTCAGCAGATAGGCGTCGGCGCGGAACAGATTGGCGACGGTGGGCAGCTCGTCGCGGATCTTGTCGCGGATGGCGGCCAGCGCCTGCTCGTCGGCGAGGAAGGTGCCGAACGCCTTCAGGAACTCGTCGAACAGCCGCTGGTGGCGGCGGTCCGCGGTGAAGGAGGCGAGCAGACCGGCGGCCGCCGGCGCGATGTCGATGCGCTCGACCTGCGCGGCGACGCGGCGCGACAGGAATTCGCGCAGGCCCGAGCCGGCGACCGCGTTGAGGATCTGCGGCGTCAGGCTGGTCAGGAACCGCGACAGGTTTCCCGCCCGGCCGCCGTCGGAGAGCCATTCGGCTATCATCAAGGCGAAATCCACCTCCGCAAGCCTGGTGCGCACGGCTGCCGTGGCGAGGAAGTTGACCTCGATGAAGCGCCCGAGATTGGTGGCGATCCGGTCCTTGTTGGCAGGCACGATCGCGGTATGCGGGATCGGAAGCCCGAGCGGCCGCCGGAACAGGGCGACGACGGCATACCAGTCGGCAAGCCCTCCGATCGCCGCGGCTTCCGCGAAGGCTGCGACATAGGCCATCGCCGGATAGCGCGGCGCGAGCCAGCGCGCGGCAAGGAAGACGAGGATGCAGGCGACGAGCGCCAGCGTGGCGACCAGCTTGATGCGGCGCAGCGCGCGGGACTTCTCCCCCGCCTCGACCGCATCGGCCCGGCTTTCGACGTTCGTTGCTGTGACCATGATCGTCCCTTCCGACCGGCGGGCGGCATCCCGACCTGCGCCGATGCATATCCCGCAAGCAGAACGGGCCCGCATCGGTTCCAGCCATCCATTATCGCCGGCGGGGTGGCCGAAGCATGTTATACCTGATAAAAATAATCAACTTATCCCCGATTCTCTCTGGAATTATTCTAATCTGTGGGCCATAGTGGCCGGCAGACACAATGGCAGAAAGGCTCGTCATGCGTCTCACCCGGCAGACCAACTACGCGATGCGCATCCTGATGTATTGCGCGGCCAACGAGGGTCGGCTGAGCCGCATCCCGGAGATCGCCGCAGCCTATTCGGTGTCCGAGCTGTTCCTGTTCAAGATCCTCCAGCCGCTGGTGGAGAACCGGCTGGTCGAGACTGTGCGCGGCCGCAATGGCGGCGTGCGGCTCGCCAGGCCGGCCGGCGAGATCACGCTCTTCGACGTCGTCCGCGTCACGGAGGAGAGCTTCGCCATGGCCGAATGCTTCGAGACCGATACGGTCGACTGCCCGCTCGTCGATTCATGCGCCCTCAACGGCGCGCTGCGCAAGGCGCTGGGCGCCTTCTTCGACGTGCTCGAAAGCCACACGATCGGCGACCTCGTCGAGGAGCGCCCGGGCATGCGCGACCTTCTCGGCATCACCCGGCCGCCCGAACCGCTCGTCGTCAACGGGTAACGCCCGGAACGGCGCAGCCGCCTATGCGCGCGGCTGGACCGAATGGGGCAGGACGAAGGTGGTGCCGGGAGGCGGGACGGCGCCCACCTGCATGCGGCAGTCGAAGACGGCCTCGACCGTCGCATCGGTCAGCACCGCGGCGGGCGCGCCGGCGGCGGCCACCCTGCCCTCCTTCATCATCACGATCCTGTCGGCGTAGAGGGCGGCGAGATTGAGGTCGTGGAGCACGGTGATCACCCCGCCCCCACGCCGCGCGAAATCGCGCGCCACGTCCATGATCATGAGCTGGTGGCGGAGGTCGAGGCTGGAGACCGGCTCGTCGAGGAGCAGGAAGCGCGCCGTGCCTTCGAGCACCGGCGCCCAGACCTGGCAGAGCACGCGGGCGAGCTGCACGCGCTGCTGCTCGCCGCCCGACAGTTCCTGATAGAACCGGCCGGCGAAACCGGCCAGGTCGACCCGCGCCAGTGCACGGTCGGGCAGGCCGTCGGCTTCCTCCGCCGAGGAGCCCGACAGGCCGCCCATCAGGCCGAGCCTGACGATCTCGCGCACGGTGAACGGGAAGGACAGGTTGCTTGCCTGCGGCAGCACGGCGCGCAGCCCCGCCGCCTGCCAGGGCTTCAGCGCCGCGAGATCGTTGCCGGCGATGGAGATCCGGCCGGAATAGGCGAGATCGCCTGACAGCGCCTTGAGCAGGGTCGTCTTGCCGGAGCCGTTGGGACCGACGATCGCGGTGAGCTCGCCCGGCCGCGCCAGCAGGTCGACGCCTTCCAGGATGCGCCTGCGGCCGATCGTGACTCCCAGATCTCTCGCCTCGATCATCGCCGCCTCACAGATCCAGCAGCCCGCGCCGGCGCAGCAGGATCCACAGGAAGAAGGGCGCGCCGACAAGCGCCGTCACGATGCCGATCGGCAGCTCGGCCGGCGCCACGATGGTGCGGCTCACCGCATCGGCGAGCAGCAGCAGCGACGCGCCGAGCAGGGCCGAGCACGGCAGCAGATAGCGATGGGAGGGACCGATCAGCAGGCGCAGCAGATGCGGCACCACGATGCCGACGAAACCGATCTCGCCGGAGACGGCGACGGAGGCGCCGGTCACCGCCGCCACGACAAGGATGGCGCTGTTCTTGGCGCGCTGGACGGGGATGCCCAGATGGTTGGCGGTCGCCTCGCCGAGCGCCAGCGCGTCGAGCGCGCGCGCCAGGAAGGGCGTCGCGGCCAGTCCGGCCAGGATGATCGGTCCGGCCGACCACACCTTGCTCCAGCTTGCGCCGCCCAGCGAGCCGAGCATCCAGAATGTGAGCTCGCGGATCTGCTGGTCGTCGGCGACGTAGATCAGGAGGCCCGAGACGGCCATGGCGAGCGCGGCCAGCGCTATTCCGGCCAGCAGCATGGTGGCGATCGAGGTCTGGCCGCGCCGCGTCGCCACACGGTAGAGCACCAGCGTCACCACCAGCCCGCTGAAGAAGGCGGCGAGCGGCAGGGCGAAGATGCCGAACAGCGCGACGAAGGGCTGCAGGATCGTCGAGCCGACGACGATGACGGCGATGGCGCCGAGGCTGGCGCCGGCCGAGACGCCGACGATCGCCGGATCGGCGAGCGGGTTGCGGAAAAGCCCCTGCATCACCGCGCCCGAAACGGCGAGCGCAGCACCGATCAGGATGCCGAGGACGACGCGCGGCAGGCGGATGTCGAAGACGATGACGCGGTCGCTCGCGCTTAGCACCGCATCGCCCTCGCCGCCCGTCAATGCGTGCAGGATCACGTCGAGCGCCGATGCGTCCGAGGCGCCGGCGGTCAGGCTGAACAGGGCGACGACGACAAGCTGGAGCAGGAGCAGCGCCAGCGTCAGCCGCGCCCGCGCCGAGCGGTCGCCCTCGAGCGACGCTCCGCTGGAGCCGGCAAACGGCATGGCGTCGGGAACGGCCATGGCTCAGCCGCCCTGGCGGCCGTAGAGCGCCTCCGTCAGGTCGCGTACGGCGGCGGCTGTGCGCGGGCCGAAGCCGAGCAGATAGGCTGCATCCATATGCACCAGGCTCCCGTTCTGGCCGGCCGGCGTCGCGGCGAGTGCCGGATGGGCCAGCAACTTCTTGGCGGAAGCCGCATGATCCATGCCGGCCCGGTCCATGGTCAGGATGACGTCGGGCGCGGCGGCGACCAGCGCCTCCTGCGACAGCGGCTTGTAGCCTTCGACCCCCTCGATCGCGTTGACCCCGCCGGCCATGGTGATGATGCCGTTGGCGGCGGTGCCGGTACCCGCTCCCATGATGCGGCCGTCCTGGACGGAAAGGATGAAGAGGACACGCTTGCGGTCCTCGATCCCCGCGCTCATCTCTTCGGCAGCCGCCAGGTCGGCCTCGACCTGCGCGGCAAGCTCTTCCGCCTGCTCCCCGACCCCGAGCACCTCGCCGATGGCCTCGATCTTGTCGACGATGCCCTCGCTGTCATAGCGGTCGGGGACGACCGTCATCGGCACGCTCGCCTTGTCGAGAACGTCGATCGTCTCCGGCGGGCCGCTGCCCTCGATGGCGACGATCAGATCCGGATTGACCGAAAGCACGCCCTCCGCCGACAGCGCGCGCATATAGCCGATATCGGGCAGGTCGAGCGCCTCCGGCGGAAACACGCTGGTCGAATCACGGGCGACCAACCGGTCCTCCGCGCCGAGCGCATAGATGATCTCGGTGACCGAGCCGCCGATCGAGACGATGCGTTGCGGCGCCTCCTGCGCCGGGGAGACGACGATCGTTGCCGCAAGCATGCAGGCGGCGAGCGAAAGCTGGCGAAGCATCATGCAGGCTCCTCAGGCCGCGCTCGTCTGGGCGAGCCGCGGCAGCGACGCGACGATCGATCGCCAGTCGCCCCGCTCCGTCTCGCCCTCATGGCGCTTGCCGAAGAACTGGATGATCATCTCGCCGGCGGCATCATAGGCCTCGACCGAGGTCACGGCGCCGTCGCTGGTCGGCTTGCGAACGCCCCACACCTCGCGGATATGGTCGAGCCGCAGATGCAGGTGGAAGGTCGGATCCATGACGTTCAGCCACGGGCCCATCGGCGCGATGTTCTTCACCGGCCCGGAATGGATCTGGATGCAGCCGCGGTTCCCCACGAAGCACATGATCGGCGCTTGCGTCTCGACCGCCTGATCGAACAGCAGACGCACGGAGTCCGCATCGAGCGGCCAGGCATAGTCCTCGCCCGCCATGGTCAGCGCCTCGAGCCGGTCGAGCTTGAGGTCGCGCAGCAGGCCGAAGAACTCGTGCGTATTGGTCATCGCCGACCATCTCTGCCGCAGCAGGTCCTGGTCGGCCTTGCCTTCGCTGTTGGCGGGCTTGGGCGGGATCGACCTGGTTTCGACGCTCTGCGACTGGTCTTTCGACACCAGGCCTGCCACCAGCGCCTCGAATGCCGCGACGTCGGACGCCTCGCGCAGATGGATCTTGTGGACCGCATCGCCGCCCGCATCGAAGAACTGCAGGCTGCGCTTGACCTGGTCGCCGTCCCGCTTCTCGACCGCGAAACCATGCGCCCAGGCGCGCGGAAAGATGCGCAGGTCGATCTGCTCGTTCAGCACCAGCGCGGCCATCTCGCCCGGCTGTACGTTCTCGTAGACGCCGATCTTCTCATGGACGGCGCTCTCGTTGCGTGTCAGCGCCATCACCTCGCCGACCGCGCCCAGCCCGAGCAGCACGTCGTTGACTCGCGGCTCGATGCGTACCACGCCCTCGCCACAATGGGCGGCGACAAGGTCGGCCTCCGAAATCTTGAGGTCGGCGGCAAGGTCGCGCTCGCGCAACTTCGGGTTATCCAGGCGCGCGCGCCGGATCGCCTCGGGCGCCGGCTTGGCTGAGATCGTCATGATACACCTATTTGTTGAGAATGAGCTTGCCCTGGCGGGTGATCTTCAGGCGGTAGAGCGCGCCGTGATGTTCGATGCCGATCTCGCGGCTGCCGTCGAAAAGAGCCTCGCTCGACAGCGTCCGCGACGGGATGCGCAGCGGAACCTCATTCTCGCGCGGGCGATGGATCGGCGCAGGCGGCCTGTTGTTGACGGATCCACTGTTCACGGCACACAACCCCTTCCGCGCCCCCGGCTCACTCCGCTGGATGGGCGTAATCGATCTGCGACAGTTTTCTTGACACTAATTATCAGGTTTAATACTCAGCGCAATACCGGAGCGCGCGGCGCCGGAATATTTCCGCACCGCGGCTCCGAACGCCGCCGACGGCATTGGAAGCCGATGGCGAGACGCCGACCGACCAGCCAAACCTGTCAAGAAGGAACAGCAATGAATCGGCACGTCATCGCAGCAGCCATGATCGGCTGCGCATCGGCCACTGCGCCGCTTGCCGCGCAGGAGCAACCAGCCTCGCTGGCGATCGAGCTCAACGCGGTCCAGCCCAGCGAGCGCGGCTGCCGCTTCACCTTCGTGGTGGAGAACGGACTGGAAACGGCGCTCTCCAAGGCAGCCTTCGAGATCGTGCTGTTCGACAGGGAAGGCATGGTCGAGCGGCTGACGCTGGTCGATTTCCAGGATCTGCCGCCGGGCAAGACGAAAGTGCGCCAGTTCGACTTTCCCGAGCTCGACTGCGCTTCGCTCGGCCGCGTGCTGATCAACGATGCGACGGAATGCGCCGGCGACGGCGTCGTGCCGGGCGCCTGCACGCGCGAGCTCGTGACCTCCACCCGCACCGACATCACTTTCGGGACCTGAAGCAATGACCCTGTCGTTCCTTCCCTCGCGCCTGCGCCGCCATGCGGCACGGCATTCGCCTCCCCGTCTCTCCATCGCCGCTCTTGCCCTCGCCTGCCTCGCCGCAGCATCGGGCCCGGCGGCCGCACAAACGTCGCTGCCGCGTGAAATGCTGCCTCACGATCTCTCGCCCTGGGGCATGTTCATGGCCGCCGACTGGGTGGTGAAGGCGGTCATGATCGG
>CAYYZC010000058.1:0-4776 GCA_964475605.1 uncultured Chelativorans sp. | reverse complement strand
CCGCCATCCGGCGTCAAGGAAAGGGTCCGTTCGCATCTCCAGCGCATCGAGGCGCAGTCGGCGCGGCGCATCTCGCGCGGCACCGGCGTCCTGGCGACGATCGGCTCGACCGCACCCTTCGTCGGCCTGTTCGGCACGGTCTGGGGCATCATGAATGCGTTCATCGGCATCTCGGAGGCGCAGACGACTAATCTCGCCGTCGTCGCGCCCGGCATCGCCGAGGCGCTGCTGGCGACAGCGCTCGGTCTCGTCGCCGCGATCCCGGCCGTCGTCATCTACAATATGTTCGCGCGCTCGGTCGCCGGCTACCGGCTCCTGCTCGGCGACGCCTCGGCCGCGATCGAGCGGCTGGTAAGCCGCGACCTCGACCGGCAGGCCATGCCGCGGCTGGCCCAGGCGGCGGAGTAGCGCCATGACCGCCAATTTCAACTCATCCGAAGGCGACGAGCTGACGGAGAGCCACGAGATAAATGTGACGCCGTTCATCGACGTCATGCTCGTGCTGCTCATCATCTTCATGGTCGCCGCCCCGCTGGCGACCGTGGACATCAGGGTCGATCTGCCGACGGCGAGCGGCGCCACGGCCGACCGGCCCGACGAGCCGGTCTATCTGACCGTCGCTTCCGACCTCACCGTCTCGGTCGGCGAGGATCAGGTGACGCATGCCGATCTGGCCGACGCGCTGGTGCGCGCCACCGAAGGCGACCCGGAAGCGCGCATCTTCCTGCGCGCCGACCGCTCCGTCGCCTATGGCGACCTGATGAAGCTGATGAACCTCGTGCGCATCGCCGGCTACGGCAAGATCGCGCTGGTCGGGCTCGATGGCCCGCCGCAGCCGCTGCCGGCGGAAACGGACAGCGGATCGCGATGAGCGCAGCCGACTTCGCCCTCTCCGGCCATCGGCCGGGTGCCGGTGCGGGGTCGGCCGCCTTGTGGCTTGCCGCCGCGCTGCTGGCGGGCGGCATCCATGTCGCGATCGGCGCCTGGCTGCTGCGCCAGCCGGCGCCGCCGCTGATCCAGGAGGCCGGCACGACGGCAATCGAGATCGACCTCGCCGCGCTCGGCTTCGCCGAGGCCGATGCATCGCTGGCCGGCGATCCGGTCGAGCCGACGGAAGCCCAACCGGCCGAGCCGGTCGATGCGGCGGAAGCCCTCCGGCCGGTCGAGCGCGAGGTGGCGGAGCCGGCCCGGCCGGCGGAGCGCGACATCGCCGAACCGGTCGAGAGCGAGCCCGCTCCCGTGCCGCAGGCGCAACCGGTCGAACCCCCTGAAGCAGCCCCCGACGCGCCGGCTTTGCCGAGCGACGCGGAAGTGGTCGAGCCGATCGCTCCTTCACCGGCCGAAAGATCGCCGGTCGTCGACGAAGCCGCGCCGGCCGAGCCCGTCGAGACGTCGCAACAGGCAGAGGCGGTCGCCGACGTGCCGATCCCGACCCCGCGGCCCGATTACACGCCGCCGCCCGAGCCCAGGCGCGAGGAGACGGTCGAGCGGCGCAAGCCGGCCGAGCCTGCGGCGGGCAATCGCGGCCAGAGCCAGGCCGAAGCCAGGCGCGGCACCGCCGAAGGCAGCACCAGCGGCCGGGCCGCGGCGGAAACGCAAGGCAACCGCACCCGCAACGAAGGCGCGTCGAATGCCGCCGTCAGCAACTATCCCGGCAAGGTGGCCGCGCGTCTGCGCAAGGCGCTTCGCTATCCCCGCGAGGCACAGCGCGAGCGCTTGCGCGGCGAGGTCCATGTCAGCTTCACGATCAGCAGCTCGGGCGGCGTCGGCGGCATCCGCGTCGTCCGCAGCTCCGGCCATCCGGTGCTGGATCAGGCGGCGATCGCCACGGTGCAGCGTGCCGCGCCCTTCCCTCCCACGCCCGACGGGCGGGCGAGCTGGCCTTTCACGGTGCCGCTCGCCTTCTCCCGCTGACGGACAAAGGAAAACCGATGTCCGGTCTTCTCAACCTCCACCGGATCGCCGCGGCGCGCGGCGACGGGCTGCTGCCCGAGCTCGCCGAACTGCTTGAAGCACGCGCAGCGCGCGAGGCCGCGAACGTCGTGGAGCTCGGCCCGGTCTCCGGACAGGTGCAGGACGGGCCGATGCCCGGCAGCGGGACGCCGGGATTCCTGCCCGGCAACGTCGTCACCTTCAGGCGCGACGCTGCCCAGGCAGAGGCGACGAACAGAAAAACCGTTTCCAAGGCAGGCGATTGAAAGGAGCTGACATGTATATCGCGATGAACCGCTTCAAGGTGCTCAAGGGTTCGGAGGAGGAGTTCGAGACGGTGTGGAAGAACCGCGATTCGACGCTCTCCGAGATGAAGGGCTTTCAGGAGTTCCATCTCCTGCGCGGGCCGGTCAACGATGAGGAGGGTTTCACCCTCTATGCCTCGCACACGATCTGGGCGAGCCAGGACGACTTCGTCGCCTGGACCAAGTCGCAGAATTTCCGCGACGCGCACAAGAATGCCGGCACCGGCAAGCCATCCTTCATCGGCCATCCGGCCTTCGAGGGCTTCTCGGTCGTCGAAGGCGCCTGAGCGGGAGCGGGATTATCCGCTCCCTGTCGTCTTCTCAGAGTGACCCTGCCCGAAAAGCGGTGCCGCTTTTCGGGGAACACGCTACTCCGCCGCCGCCAGCAGCGACGCATTGCCGCCGGCGGCGGTCGTATCGACGCAGACGCTGCGCTCATGGGCGTAGGCCGCCGGATAGATCGCCTCGGCGACGAGCGGCACGATCGGCCCGTCGCGGGCCGCCAGCACTTGCCTGATCAGGCGCTGCATCCCCTCCTCGAAACAGGCGGCAACGAGATCGGGCTCCAGGGCCGTCAGATCTCCCGTAGCGACCGTGCCGTCGATCGCCGCCAGCGGGATGCCCTTTACCAGCAGCGGCGCCAGCGCCGTCCTCGCTCCGGGCGCAACGGCAAGCACCGAATTGCCGGCCGCCAGCGCCTGAACCGCCTGCGCCAGCAGCAGGTCGCGCGTCGGTCCGAGGCAGAGCACGCGGCCGCGCGGCACGAGCAGCAGCGTATTCGCCTCGCCGGTCGGTCCCGGCAGATCGACCGGCCCGAATTCGGTCGCCGCGGCAGCCGCGATCGCCTCGCCGCCCCTTCCCCGCAGCAGCCGGCGCAGCTCAGGCACGCGGTCGGCGCGGTTGGCCCATCCGGAATCCGCATCATGCGGCCACGGGCGCTGCATCCGTGCGGCCGGCACCGAAGCACTGTCGGCAGCCGGCTCCTGCGGCGTCGACGAGCGGCGGAAACGGCGCAGATAATGCGGCCCGCCCGCTTTCGGACCGGTTCCCGAAAGCCCCTCGCCGCCGAAGGGCTGGGACCCTACGACGGCGCCGATCTGGTTGCGATTGACATAGATGTTGCCGACCCGGATGCGGTCGAGCAGGTGCTGGACGCGCGCTTCGATTCTCGTGTGAAGCCCGAAAGTAAGGCCATAACCTTTTGAATTGACGTCCGAGATGACCTTGTCGATCTGATTGGCCTCGAAGGTCGCGACATGAAGCACGGGGCCGAACACCTCGCGCTCGAGCTCTCCTATGCCGGAAAGGCGGATGATCTGCGGCGCGATGAAGAGGCCCGTTTCCGGCGCATCGAGCTTCGCCAGCGTCCGGCTGCCCTGCGCTTCCGAATAGGCGCCGATCGAGCGCTGCGCCTCCTCGTCGATGACCGGCCCGACATCGGTCGCCGCATCCCACGGGTCGCCGACGCGAAGGGCTTCCATCGCGCCTTCCAGCATCTCCACCACCTTTTCCTCCACGTCCTTCTGGACATAGAGCATGCGCAATGCCGAGCAGCGCTGGCCGGCGCTCTGGAAGGCGGAGGCGATCACGTCGCGCACCGCCTGTTCCGGCAGCGCGGTCGAATCGACGATCATCGCATTGAGCCCGCCGGTCTCGGCGATCAGCATGGCGTCGGGCGCAGCCGTCTCGGCGAGCTGACGCTCGATGCGCCGCGCCACCTCGGTCGAGCCGGTGAAGCAGACGCCGGCGATATCCGGATGGGCGGTGAGCGGCGCCCCGACCTGTGGCCCGTCGCCCGGCAGAATATGCAGCACGTCGGCCGGGATGCCGGCCTCGTACAGCAGCGCCACGGCGCGCGCGGCGATCAGCGGCGTCTGCTCGGCCGGCTTGGCGATCACCGCATTGCCGGTGGCCAGCGCCGCGGCGACCTGGCCGGTGAAGATGGCAAGCGGAAAGTTCCACGGCGAGATGCACGCGATCACGCCGCGCGCAGTGCCGACCTGCTCGGCCCTGCCCACCTGGCCGGCATAATAGCGCAGGAAGTCGACCGCCTCGCGCAGCTCGGCGATCGCATCGGGCAGCGTCTTGCCGGCCTCGCGGGCGCAGAGCGCGAAGAATTCATGCGCATTGGCCTCGTAGAGATCGGCAGCCCTGAGCAGCATCGCCGCGCGTTCGGCCACCGGACGCGCGGCCCAGCCGCCGGCCGCCCGGCCTGCCGCCTCGACCGCGCGCGCGACCTCGGCCGCGTCGGCCTCGACCACCTCGCCCACGATCTCGGAGGGATCGGCAGGGTTCACCACCTGACGCGCCTCGCCCTTGCCGGGCTTGCCGCCGATGATGGGCACCGCCTTCCATCGGAAAGGTGCGGCGAAACCGGCCCGTCCTGCCTCGATCGCAGCAAGCGTGACGGGATCGTTGTGGTCCCAGCCCCGGGAGTTCTCGCGCTCGCCGGCAAAGATGTCGGCCGGGCGCGGGATCGCCGGATTGGCCGCCGGCCCCTGCCGCGCCACCGTCTCGAACGGGTCGCGCGCGATCTCGC
>CAYYZC010000057.1:0-13832 GCA_964475605.1 uncultured Chelativorans sp. | reverse complement strand
CTCACCCCACCCCATCACTTCCGACAGGGCCGCCTTCGGGCGGCCTTTCCGTTTCTGGAGACGCGACATGATGCGAACGAGCCCGCGAGGGATCGATGACCTTGTGCTGTCCGAGGCGCTGAAGACGAAGGCGTATCGCGACAGTGCCGGCGTTTGGACGATCGGGGTCGGCCATACGGCATCGGCCGGTCCTCCCGCGCCGAAGGCCGGCATGGTCATTACCGTGCAGGAGGCCAAGGACATCCTCGCCCGCGACCTCGCCAAGTTCGAGGCGCGGGTCCGGAAGGTGCTCCCCAACGTCCCGCAGCACGTCTTCGACGGCGCCGTCTCCTTCGACTTCAACACCGGCCAGATCCACACCGCCTCTTGGGTGAAGCACTACAAGGCCGGCGACATGGCTCAGGCCGAGAAGAACCTGAAGCTGTGGAATAAGGCCGGCGGCAAGGTTCTCAAGGGCCTCGTCAACCGCCGCCAGCACGAGGCCGATCTGATCTTCCGCGGTAAGTATCGCTCGAAGCCGGTCGCTGCCCCGCTCCCCGCCGAGCCCGCGTCCGACAAGCTGAAACAGGTTCAGGCCCGTCTCATCGAACTCGGCTACTACGAGGTAGGCAACGTTGACGGCCTCATGGGCAGCCGCACCCGCGGGGCTCTACTCGCCTTCAAGGCCGACAACGGCCTGCCCCTCAACGACAAGATCGATGCCGCGACCGAGGCCGCGCTGAAGACCGCCAAGCCCCGCGTCGTCTCTCCCGAGCGCGCCAACGCGGACGAAAAGACCATCTCCGACCACGCCGCCATCAAGGACAGCAACAAAGTCGGGCTCGTGGCGAAGGCGGGTGGCGCCGTGGCTGTCGTCGGTGGCCTCGCCGATACCGGCATCCTCGACAGGGCGGAGCAGATCGTCGGGTTCGGTGGCCGCATCAAATGGATGCTCTCCGAAGTGTGGGACATCGTCGGTCCGTTCTGGTGGATCGCGCTGCTCCTCGCCGCCGTCGCCATCTTCCTTTGGGTGCGCGGCATCAAAAAGGAAGAGGTCGAGTCCTACCGCGTCGGTGAGACGCCGTGATCGGGGCGATGGGGGCATGGCTCCGGTCGCCGATCCTGTGGGCCAGCATCGCCGTCGTCGCCGGCTTCTTCTACGGCCAGCACATCGGGAAGACGCGGTGCGAAGGCCGCATGGCCGAGGCCATTGCGGAGATCCAGGCCCGGCAGGCCGATGAGATCGCCCGTGTGATCGAGGATGCAAACGAGCGCATCGCCGAAGCCGAAGCCGAAATCGACGCGCTCGAAAATGAGGTCTCCGACTATGAAGCCGAAATCGCTAGCCGCCCTGATGTGTGCCTGCTTGGGGATGATGACGCTCGCCGCCTGCGCGACATCCGGTAGCCGTGTCGCGGCATCCGTCACGCTGCCGCCGATGCCGCAATCGACGGCGTCCCCATGCAAGGACCCCGGCGTGAAGTCGGGTGCTCCAGTGCTGACCGAGTTCGCCAAGAACCGGCTGGCCCTGGCGGAGTGCAAGCGGAAGCACGCCAACGCGGTGAAGTTCTACGACGATATCCGGCGGCGCGTGAAATGACCGAGGACGAAGCCCGGTCCATCGCGAAGGTCGCCGCCAAGGAAGCCTTGAGCGAGATGCTGATCACGCTCGGGGTCGATCCGGAAGAGCCGACCGAGATGCAGAAGGACATGGCCTTCGTCCGCTCGTGGCGGGAATCGTCCGAGGCCGTGAAGCGGCAGGGCCTGCTTACCGCCATCGGCATTCTCGTGGCCGGCGTTCTCGGCCTTATTTGGCTCGCCATCAAAGGCGGCTAAAACCTCCCTCAAATGAAGGACACGCCCATGACCCGCTTTGTCGCGGTGGCTGCCGCTGTGGTCATCCTAGGCATAACCATCCTCACCACTGCGCTCACCCTGCCGGTCGGCAGCAAGTCCGACATGGCCGGCCCTACGGTGCTCCTCACGGTCATCGGTGGCACCGGCTCCGGCGTCGTTCTGCCGGGCGGCTACATCCTCACCGCGGCTCATGTTGCCGGCGTCTCTCCCGGTGCCATCCAAGTCACCAACGACAAGGGCGAAAGCACGACGGAAATCGACGCCCTCTGGATATCTCGGGAATATGATCTCGCCCTGCTCAAGATCAGGGACGAGGCATTTGCCTCCAGCATGCAGCCGGCCGATATCGAATGCGCCACGCCTCAGGTCGGGACCGATATCCGCGCCGAGGGCAACCCTTTCGCGGTCCGCTTCGTCAGCCAGTGGGGCAAGATCGGCTCCAAGGTCCAGACCATCGGGCAATGGAAGCACGCCATCAGCATCGGCGCCCCGCTTGCTCCGGGCATGAGCGGAGGGCCGGTGTTCAACATGGATGGCGAGGTGGTCGGGATCAATGTCGGCATTGCTCCGATAGGCGGCTTCTACATCGCAGTCCCGGCATCGACCGCCTGCATGCTGATGGGGAGGGCGTAACCGGACATGGTCGCGGCCCGATGCTCCGACGCGGAGTTCGTGGCGTTGTTCGAGGCAAATGGGCTGCATGAGACGGCCCGTCGTCTCGACACGTCACCGCAGAAGGTGGCTATCCGCCGCCGCCGGCTGGAGGGGAAATACGGGCGCCCGATCAACGGCCCCGAGCACAACAACAGCCTTCCGGCCCAGCCTCACCCCCACCGCATACAGCTCGACGTAAAAGCCGGCGTCGTCATCATAGGCGGCGATGCCCACTACTGGCCCGGCGAGCCCAGCACGGCACACAGGGCGTTCGTCGCCTTCATCCGGGAGATGAAGCCCCGAGCCGTCATCATGAACGGCGACGCCTTCGACGGTGCCCGCATCTCTCGACACCCGCCGATCGGATGGGCACAGACGCCCACCGTCCGCCAGGAGATCGAGATCGTCCAGGACCGCATGCAGGAGATCGCCGCCGCCACCCCGCGAGGCTGCCGCAAGCTGTGGCCGCTGGGCAATCACGACGCGAGATTCGAGACAAGGATCGCCTCCGTCCTGCCCGAACTGGCCGAGGTGCACGGCGTCTCATTGCAGGACCACATGCCTCTGTGGGAGCCGTGCTGGTCGGTGTTCATCAATGATAGCGTCGTCGTGAAGCACCGCTTCAAGGGCGGAATGCACGCCCCCCATAACAATGCCCTCTGGAGCGGCCGGACGATGGTTACGGGCCATCTGCACAGCCAGAAGGTCCAGCCCATCACCGACTACAACGGGACGCGCTACGGCGTCGATGCGGGCTGCCTTGCGGACCCGGAAGCCCGCGCCTTTGTCGACTATACCGAAGACGCCCCGAAGAACTGGCGATCTGGATTCTGCGTCCTCACCTTCAAGGACGGGGTTCTCCTGATGCCCGAACTGGTTTCGGTATGGGACGATCGGCACGTCCAGTTCCGAGGCGATATCATCGCCGTTTGATTTCCATTTGAGGGAACGATCGTTCCCATTTGAGGAATGGAGCGGCCGGTGGGAATCGAACCCATCGTCCTCAGTTTGGAAGACTGTGGCTCTGCCATTGAGCTACGACCGCATGCTGGCGAGCCCCGCATTCCGCCGAACCCAACCCGGAGGGGGGCCGGCCTAGCTGAACCTCGAAAAACGCAGCGGGGCGGGCAGGGGGAAAGACAAGAGCGGACTTTGCGATCCGTGGCTCTCTTGCCCGAGGTTTCCTAACCGCGCGCAAACGCTCGCCAGCCCGCAGATTCTATTCCTACCCGCCTCCCGTTTCAACACCCGAGTGCCCTTTGCCATGACAACTGTTGAAAAGCCCGAGCCCGAGGACGAGCGGGACCGCCTCATTGCCATCCTCGAATCCGCGATCTCATGGGGCTATGTCAGGGCAGGGAATGCCTATGCCCGTCCGCAGAAGCCGAAGCACCAACCCGAGCCCCTCGACGTTGCGCCAGATGACGCGCCGCACGGTTAGGCTGGTGTCGTCACCGGTCAATCTCGTCCGGGAAGGCAGGGCTTTCGTCATCCGGGACAACGCCGCCGGTTACTCCCGCAAGCTGTCCGATCTCGAATGGGCTCGTCTCGGCAAGCAGTGGATCGAGTTGGAATACGACCGCCTGCTCTGCGAGGGGAAGATTCCGCCGAGGAAGGCTGATTAAGCCTCCGCCCCGATCCTTAAATAGCGGCGGGGCTTATTTAAGCATCATCGACCCTCCATCCGTGAGACACAACGCTCGTTGCGTCTCACCGGTGAGGGTCGAATCGGCGTTTACAGTGTTCCCCCTTGTTGCCGATGCGTACCGGCTATGTCCGGGTGGCCGTGAAAACTCGCACTCAATCTGATCAATGCGATAGCCGTCCCGCCGCTTCCGCCGGGTTAAGGATTGCCCTCCAAGTCGCGATTTCCGATCAATCACTTAGGCGTTTGAGTTTTCACGGCAGCGTCTGGAGTTTTCACGGCCTCGTTCTGTTCACGTTCTCCGCCGCCCGCTGCGAGGCGCTGGTCGATGTGACGCGAGTAGTGGAAAACCTGTCGGATGCTCATGCCGATATCGTTGGCGATTCGCTGGTGCGGCTGGCCGGCGATTCGACGGTCGCAGACGGCGAGGGCGCGGAGCCCATGCGGCTTGATCGACACGCCAGCCTCGGCGATCTCAGGGACGCTGGCGACGTAGTCATACAGCCGCCTGCGGAGCTGCCGCTCGGATAGCTGGCCGCCCTGCTCATCGGCGATGTAGGTGGTGTGCGGGAACACGCCCCAACCGTCGATGATGGCGGCGTAGTTCGGCGCGAGTGGGCACCAGTGCGTGGGCTCGATGGTGCGAAGCTTGCGAATCGTCGTATAGAGCCCGTCCCCATCCCGATAGCGGGGCAGCATGCCGATCAGGTCGGATATGCGCTGCCCGGTGGCCCTCCCCAGAACGGCCAGCCGCGCAACCGCTGGCGGCGCCTCCGCCACGACCTTCTCCCAGATCCATTCCGGCCATGGGAAGGCGCTTTCGCCGTCTTCCTCAAGCCCCTCGACTTCTCGCGCCGGGTTGCTGTTGATGTAGCCCCGCGGGACGCCGAACTTGAGGATGATCCTGATGACGGAGAGCGTGAGGTTCCCCATCGACTCCCGGTCAACGAACTCCTCGTCGATGAACTTCTGGATCGCCGCAGGCGTGAGGCCATCGACACGGAGTGTTCCCCACCGGTCGGAAATGCCGTTGAGCGCGTGACCGTAGGTGGCCTTGGTGTTGGCCGCGCGCTTCATGAACTTGGGGCTGGCCTTGTACTCGGCGATCAGCGCATCGACCGTCTTCGCATCGGCGCCAAGCGGCTGGCCTGATATCTCCGCGAGCTTGTGCCAGAACTCCGGCGTGCCGTATTCCGGCAGCGGAATGTTCGGGCCATGATCAGGCTTGCCGCGACGGCGCTGATAGTACCAGTACGTCTTGCCGCTCTTCTTCCGGATGCGGAAGACACCCTCAGGCAACTCGGCGAGCAACGGCTTTCGCACGGTTTATCCCGGTCATGTAAGGATCGTTGGCGTCGTCTCGTTCATCCCGAGAGGACAGTAGCGCCGCCTCGACGGTTGGCCAATGCCAGCGTTTAATCTGGCCTCGCTCGATTGCCGGCCTCGGCAGGAATCCGTCGCGCTCCCACTGCATGAGCGTATCGACCGAGGTCTCGCAGCGGATCGCGATGGTGTCCCGCGAGACGAAGACCCCTACACTCGGGTCACGCTGGCGCCTCCCGCTCATCCCGTAGGCGCCTCTGTGGGGGCAGATTGGCCACCGTGCTCCTTGAGACAGTCGCGCGAGATGCAATTGCCTTCGGGGTCGACCTGGATCGGACCGCAGTCCTCGCACAAGACGACCGCCGCGAGGCCCTTCGCCCAATCCTTCGGCTTCGTGATGCCGGCGAGGTCGCCCGGCTCGAACCCGAGGTCGAGAGCGCATTGATTGCAGAAGGAAGCCATCCCCCTAACCCTCCTTCGATATAGAGAGAGCGGACCGGCCGGCGGGGGTGATGCGCAGAATCCGCCGCGCCTCATCGAGGGTAAGGGCCTTCGTCATTTGGGGGACTCCGGGGAGGGGCGCAGCCCGATCGCGTTCAGCGTTGTGATAGCGTCCGTGTTGGCGCCATGCGCTATCGGTTCGACGGCGGTGAGCCGCACCTCCGCGGCAGCGTAGCCGCCAACGGATCGTTCGAGGCCGAGGCTGCGGAACAGGTACATGGCTTCCTCGACGCCGGCCCTGTCAGCGTGAGGGCCGTCGCAGAGCTTTGCGTTGCCGTACTGGTCGAGGCTGGCGAGCCACCACTGCGTATTCGGAAGGGCGAGCATCTACGAGCCCTCCCCGGTGCTGGTTGTGGCAAGGGCGGCGCGGGCCTCTTCGATGGGCCAGGCAGGGACGCCGTTGATAACGCTGCGGCGTATCTGAGCGTCGATTGTCATCCCGCCCGGCCCGCTCTCCACCATCCTCCCCTCGTCACAAGCGGCAAGAACGGATGTCAGCGCCGCCCTGAGTGTGGCCCTCTCGGCTTCGGCCTGCTCGGCACGATCCTCTGCCACGAACCGCGCAGCCTTTTCCTCTGCCGCGAGCTTCTCGGCTCGGGCGCACTGAGCAACCTCCGTCTCAAGGTCCTTATCAAGTTGCGCGGCGTTTAGCTCGGCCGTCCGCCGTGCAGCGGCTTCGCGATCGCGTTCGGCCTCGGCTTTTTCGGCGCGACAGGTGGCGTTGTAGAGGTCATCGCGAGCGACGCGGCGCCAGTCGTCCGCCCGCTTGGTCTCGGAGGCGGCCCGTTCGTTCGCGGCGGCGAGGACGGCAGCGGCGTCCTCGTAGCTGACCCATGCGCCTTCGGGGTCAGGACCGAGCGTCGCCCAGCACGCCCCGTCGGCGTCCTTGCCCGCATCGCGAAGATCGAGCCGTGTCAGCACGAGATCGGCAGGCACGGCCGCGACGTTGATCGCGGTCAGCGCATCGGTGGAGCCTTCCGCCACCGGCTTGCCGCACAAGTCGCAGTGCCGAACGTTGGAGCCGACCCGCGCGTGCGTGCTGGCGTGGATGCCTCTGTCGCCGAAGCACTCGCATCGGTCAGCAGGCGCGGCCGTGCGCTCGATGTAGTCGGCGGCTTCATCAAGGACGCCTACCGTTATCGGTCCGCGTCGCAGCCGCGCGACCAGGTCCTTGTCATCGGGCATTGTCGGGCTCCTCGATGTCGGTGAAGGCGTCGAGGGCAAACTGTCGTGCCGCAAAGGCGATGGACTTGACGCTTGACAACGTAAGTTCCTCCGCCGGGGAATACTCGATGAACCATCGAAGTAGACGCTCTTCGACTTCCTTTGCGGCGTCTTGGCGGGTTTTGTTATCGGGCATGGTCGGAGGTCTCCGGAGGAAGAGGCAATGGCTGCCAGTGGGTGGGGGCGCCGATGAACCCAAGGACATCGAATGCCTGCCACGCGCCATAGAGCCAGCGGGCGACCGTTGGCGGACGATTGTCGAAATTGAGTAGGACGTAGGTCCCGTCCTTCGGCGCCTCACTGATTGGCAGCCATCCCGACGATGGAGCGGGGAGGGCCGTTTCCGCCGCCCGTACTCCTGCGGCCTGCGCATTAAGGAGTGCGATGTAGATGGCGTCGCGGACCTTTGTGCCGTAGCGGCTATCTCGCCAGACGAGGCGTATGGCGTCGGCGTCATCGACGAATGTGCCGAGGTGCTCGTCCATCACGGCATCAGCGACAGCAAGAAGGGATGCGTTGCGATCTCCGGTCATGCTGCCCTCGCTTGCTTGCGCATCGGCTCGGTGAGCACGACGCCTTGTTTCAGGAAGTGCTCGCACATGGCTTCCAGATACCGGTGGTTCTGATCGGTGGTCATCAGCCGGGTGACGGGGAAGTCCAGCGGCTCCATCATAAAGGCCAGCTTCTGCGCGTAGGGCAGGTCCTTGATGTGCCTGTCGTAGGCTTCCGCAAACCTGGTGTTCTCGGCCCGGAGGATCGGCACGCCGAATTGGAGCTTGCACATGCCCCGGTGTTCCTCCGCCGTGTAGCCATCGTCCAGCTGCTCGGCGGCCTCGTTGAGCCACAGGCGTTGAAGGCGGTTCTGCTCGACGCTCCGGTGCTTGCCGTTGACGATATCGACCGTGTACGGGCGCTTCCTCGCCTTGAGAAATTCGATCAGGAGCGACAAGTCGCCCTCATTGCGGATGATGCGCGTGACCATCTTCAGGCCTCCTGCGCCGGCATGTGCATCCGGGCGAAGTCGAGATAGTCGGCTGCCAGCTTCTCGCAGTCGGCGCGCATGTTCGGGTATCGATAGGCTGTGAGCACCTGCGGGACCGAGACGGCGTAGACCTGCGGCTCGGTCTCCTTGATGACGAAGACGTTCCACCGGAACTCGTCCGCCTCGAACAGGTCGAGGTAGAATTTCCACTGACAGCCGTCGAGATACCGTTCCGGGTCGAACTTGCCGGTCGTCTTGTGATCGATGACAATCCGGCCCTCGACGGCATCGACCTGGCCGGTGACGGTCAGCCCGCCGTAGTCGCCATAGGCGCGCATCTCGCGGATCGCCGGCAGAGACAGTTCCGCCTCGGGCAGGAGGAAGGTGTAGCCGTTCGCCTCGAACGTCTCGTGCTCGCCGTCCTGGGCCAACTCCATCGCCTTGTGGAAGGCGGTGCCGGCCATCATCGCCTCGGTGGGCTCATCCTCCGTGATGAACCGCACCAGATCCTCGACGGTCGGCTCCTCCTGCCCGTCGAACAGGGGCCGCCAGTTCTTCCACTGGCGGAAGGCCTCGACGCTGGAGACGCGCGCGAGCATCAGGCAGCCGCCTTCTGCCGGGCGTCAACGAACACCTGCATTTCCTCGGCATACTCGGCCCCGATCTCCTTGGCCCGATCCCGTACCATCAGCTTGACCGCCTTCGGGGCAACCGAGATGCGAGCGAGGAGCGCGTTCAGGCCCTCGGCATCCTTGATCTTGGGGAGTTGGCCGCGCCACCATTCCTGTTCGGCCTGCGCGACCTTCTGCGCCTCGCTCGCCTCGTTGAGCCGGTCCTTCGTCTGTCGGATCACCCCGGCAAGGAAGGTCGCGAACTCGGGCTTCTCGAAGTGCGGTACATCGAGCGGCGGCAACTGGCCGGGGTTCTTCCCGAAGGCCGCATCGGTCGGAGAGAACAGGAGTTTACGCTGGCCACCGGAGATGGTGAGCCGGCCCATCGCGTCGGCGCTCTTGTAGATTTCGCCCTTCGATCCGCCCTGGACGTCGAGGCGCTCGATCACGTCGTCGCCGTTGCGCTGCTCGTCCATGTGGGCGATCAGCACCACGTCCTTGCCAAAGCTGTTCAGGAGCTTGAGGAAGGCGCCGAACCGGGACTTCAACTCGCCGAAGCCCTGTAGGGTGAGGGCGCCGCCACGGCCGTGCTTCGGGTTGGCTCGGATGATATCGACGGACAGCGCGTCGAGTGCCCGGCCGGCGGTATCCACGACGATGGTGGAGAACGGCGCCAGGTCCTCGGCGGTCATGCCGGCCACGTCTGCCCACGCCGAGACGCGCACCACGTCCTTGCGGTTCGCTGCCCGGTGGCTGCCGTTGTCGAAGTCGAGAAGCAGCGGAGCGTCGGCCGTGAAGGCGAGCGAGGTCTTAGCTATGCCTGGGGGGCCGTAAATGACCATGTTCAGGCGGTCGACGGTGATCGGGTCGGATGCGCGGGTGATGCGAAGTGCCATTATCGTGCCTCCTGGTGCTTCTGGCGCATGGGCCTCTTGGGCCAGCGGGGGTATTTCTTCGGGGATGGCTCGGTGCCTTCGGCCTTTGCCAACAGCCGGGCACGGAACGCGGCTTCCTTCTTCGTCACCCGGCGCTCATGGGCGCGTTCTCCGATGTCCGATCCGCGCGTCGTTGCCTTCGTGCCGAAGGTCTTGATCTTGTGATCGGCCTTGTCCCGCCAGACGAGATGATCAGGATCGTGTTCGTCGGGCGTGTACTTGCCGGTCTCCGGATCGAAGTGCCGTCGCGACAATGCCGGGTCATGGTCAAGCTCGGGCTGCTCGATGCCGAGCTGCCGGAGCGCGACCTTGAGCGCGATGCTGTCGGGGACCTTGCGGCGAGGGAGGCGAGCCATGGTTAGTCCCCCGCTGGCCCGATGGTGTCGGCCCGAAGCGCATGAATCAGGTCATCCTCCATGCCGACGAATGCGCCGACCAGAACGCCGCCGACCGGGTCGCAGAGCGCCATCGGCATGTCGTTGACAGCGATGCAGGCCTGATACGGCCCCAACTCGAGGCCGATGCTATTCTTCGTCGGCTCGCGGCGACCATTGATCGACACCACCGCCTTGCGTCCGTCGAAGAGCCAGTCCTCTTCCCAACAGCCGGGAAGCTCGTTGAGCTTGTCGGCTCCACGGGAGATGGCCCACTCGGCGATGGTCGAAAACAGCTCGGAAATCGGAGGCGTCGCCATCACCCTTCCCCCTGCTCGCCACGGGCAGCACGGAGAGCGGAGCGGGCTTTGGCCTCAGCCTCGGTGCACTGCGCCCAGACCGTCATGTTGCTGACGCCGGCCTTCACGGCCTCGGCATCGAGGAGCAGGGCGAGCGCCTTCTGGCAACCGTCCAGAGCCTCGGCCATAGTCGGTGCGGCGGCGATCAGGCGGGCGTTGGCCTCCTGGTTCTGCCACTCGTATTTCTGCTCATAGGAGCCGCGGCCGTCTTCCCATGACGCGGGGCCATCGAGCTTGCAGATGACCGACCAGCTATCACCAGTCAGCACCTGAAAGCCGAACTTCGACGCGTTCCACGGACCGGGAGTGAATTTCGTCGCCATCACACCCTCGCCAATGTCTGTTCTGCGATCCAGGAGCATCCGAGAACGATGCCGAACATCGCCACGCTCAGGCCGGCCGGGATGCTGAGGTCGTCGTCACGCTCAACGGGGGAGACGGGCGTCTCGGCACGGCCGGTGCCCTCGCACTCGGGGCAGGGCGACATGATCGCGTCGTCATGCCAGAAGCCGCATCCGCGCTCGTAGATGGTCGCTGTCCCGGCGCAGACCTCGCCAGTGCCTTCGCAGTACTGGCATTCGAGGAAACGGCGCTCGCGATGTGCCTCGACGCTCTCTCGCATTGCGGCCCCGATCTCCGCGTCCAGGTCGTGATCGGTGAGGGTCATGGGGATGCCTCGTCATCGCGCTTGAAGTGCCGGTCGTACTCGCGTTCGAGCAGGCGAAAGACGCTGTCGTGATCGCCGTTGCGAAGCATCGGCTCCACAATTGGCCAGATCGTTTCCTCGGCGTAGAGCGAGGTCCCGTCATGCCAGCACGGCTCGCCGAGCAAGGGGCAGTCGCGGTGGTGCGGCGCCTCGTTCGGGTAGCGGCCCGCCCGCGCAGTGTGATGAAATTCCAAGCCGCACGACGACTTGTTGCTGCTGTAGAAGTTCGCGGCGAAGTGGATGCCGCCTTCCGGCCCGACGAGTTCCCACTGATGGCGCGGCGAGCCGAGCGGCGTGGCGTAGGTGTACTTGTGGTGACGGAAGCGGCTCATGACGCGCCTCGCTGGTAGTCGTCAGCAGCGGCCATCAGCTCGCCGCCGATGCGACGGATGTCGTCGAGGATCTGGTGATTGGCAGCCGGAGCGTCGTTATCGACCCGGAAGCCGATCACGCGCTGGATGTTGTCGAGGCGGCTTTCGGCCTCCGCCAGTGCAGCGCACAGGCTCTGCTCTCCGGGGTCAGCCTTGAGCGAGGCGCGGAACTGCTGGCGGACAGGCGAGGGGCGGGCGAACGAAGCGGACATGGCTCAGACCTCCGCGACAAAGCACGCGGAACCATCCGGCAGGACCACCGGACCCGTCCCGTTGACGGTATCAAGGGAGTGCATGATCGCGTTGGCGAACCAGCCGATCAGCCAGCCTTCGTCCATGTCGGAGTAGCCGAGCTTGAGCGCCGTCTGTCGGAAAGCGGCCGCCCATTTGGTTGCGTCGGCGCCGCACTCTGCAAGCAGGTCGGGACCTTCCAGCGCCGTGTAGTCGGTGGTGTCGGACATTCCTTCCTCCTCAGGCTGCGTTAGAGAGCGAGACGACCGTGTCGTCCTCGGTGACGGTTTCGGCGTATTCGAGGTCCGCGAGGTCGCCCCGGAGCGCGAGCAGACGCGCCTTCCAGTATTCCTCGTCGTCTCCGTTGAGCGGGTAGCCGTTCCAATGCCCGGTGCGGATCACGCACTCGGCAAGGACGATCTCTGCCTCAAGCTCGGAGCGGGTGTAGGGATCGGACATCACCGGGCCTCCCGCTCGGCGCGAGCGCTTCGGATGAAGCGGGCGCACGTCTCAACGTCGTAGAAGTGTCGGATGATCTGGCCCTTGTGGCGAACGTGGTAGCCGCGGGTGGCCAGCGTGATCGTCCACTCGAAAGGGTCGGAGGTGGCTGCGTTCGTCATCGTCGTGCCCTCTGTTCAGACGGCCAGCGCGGAGCGCAGCCAGTCGATGTGCTCTTGGGCGCGGGCAGCCGGGTCCATCGGCTCCCGCGTCGGGGTGAGGGACGCCTTTGCAGCCGTGAACCACTCGGCTCCGAAGCGCTCGCGGTAGACGGCGGCAAGCTCGGCGCGCTGGTTCTGCATCTTCCGGACGCGAAGCTCGGCCATCCGCTCCTTGGCGTGGGATGAGCCTTTCCGGTTCCAGCGCTTCATCGTCGTGCCCTCTGTTCGATGAGGGCAATGTAATCTTTTTTCTGCCTACGTCAACAAAAAAATGACAAACGAGGCATGGAAAAAGCTGCGGCGAATCACCTGCGGTTAACTACCGGAGAAGATTGCGCTTATGCTCCGCGACGACGCCGATGACTCGGCCGGGGTTCGTCTTGTTGATGGTGATCGTCGGGTAGCTCGGATTGAGCGGCACCAGGTCGAACACCTGCACGCCTTCGAGAATCGCGCGCGGTCGGTATTGCTTGAAGGTCGCCTCGCCGCCGCCAGGCTCGACGCCGGCCGCCAGCAGCTCCGCTATCACGAAGTGCCCGGCCAGCGGCTCGACGGACGGGTCTACGATGATTATGTCGCCAGATCGGAAATCCGGCTCCATGGAGTCCCCGCGCACTTCAAGAGCGAAGGCCTGGCGCGATACATGGAACGTGGTGTCGATGGTTTCGTGAGCACCATCAAAGGCGTATGCTGACGCCACTTCAGCCCCCCGCCCCGCGTTGACCCAGTCCAGAATAGGGACAGAACGATGTTCTACACCTTCGGCGGAGATGGCGGCAACATTTATGCGCCCCGGATCGCCGCTGATCGAGCTGAGCGGTATCCCTAGCTTCTGTGCAACGATGGGCGCGCGTTTGCGATTTGGCGCGGCGTCGCCTTTTAGCCAAGAAGAGATAGTCTGCCTAGTCACGCCAACCTCCCGAGCTAGGCGTGCCTGCGACCAGTCCTTGGCTTCCATGGCGCGCCGGATCACTCCGGCAATGTCCATCCTCGAGGCCCCCGGCAAGTGCCTCCCGCCGCGTCTGCGCCCCAATAGCCTGATTGGTTTGGACTTGACCACGGGAAATTTTTCTTGCCCATACGCAGAAAAATGTTGACATCGTCGGTACGGCCATCTAATTCCGGGAGGCCATGGATGCTGTCTCACTCATCGATCAGATCAAAGGTGGCCCCGGAATTTCCGCTGTCGCGAGGGCGCTGAACGTCAGCCGGCAGACGGCATGGACGTGGTTCCACCGCCAAGTCCCCGCCAAGCATGTGCTCGGCGTGGAGCGTATCACAGGCATCCCCCGTTCCGAGCTTCGTCCCGACTTGTACCCGCCCGAGCGTGAGCTTCTGGCGCGACGGAGCCGCGCCGCATGACCACCGCCATCGCCTCCGACATGGGATGGGCGCGGCGCATTTCCGATGCGTGGCAGTCG
>CAYYZC010000056.1:0-13915 GCA_964475605.1 uncultured Chelativorans sp. | reverse complement strand
CGTCGCCATAGACGAAGGTGTTCTTCTTCTTCGCTTCGAAGCGCAACTCGCCCTTACTGCCGGAGAAATCGTCCTCGCCGATGAAGTCGAAGGCCTGGTTGCCCTTGCCCTTTCTGGCGTCGATTGCCTTGAGGACGATCTTGTCCTTCTCCTTGTGGCTGAAGTCGGTGATCGTGTCGCGCTTGCTCGAGCCGGGCGAATCTTTAAGCGACTTGAAGATGAACTTGTCCTTGCCGGCCCCGCCCGTCAGCTTGTCCTTGCCGGCGCCGCCTTCGATATGGTTCTTCTTGTCGTCGCCGATCAGCTTGTCCTTCTTCCTGGAGCCGGTCAGGTTCTCGATGGAGGCATAGCTGTCGCCCTTCGCCTCACCTTTGTTCTTCGACGGATCAGCGAGGCTGGCGGTGACGCCTTTCCGGGCGTTCTCGTAGCTGGCCGTATCGCGACCGGCACCACCTTTCAGAAGGTCCGCACCCTTCCCGCCGATCAACACGTCCTTGCCGGCGCCGCCTGAAAGCGTGTCGATGCCTTTGCCGCCGTCGATCACATTCCTGCCGAGTCCGCCGGAGATCGTGTCGGCGCCGTTGCTGCCGGTCGCCGCGATATGGCCGTTGGCGAGGGTGACCGGCCCGCTGTCGTCCCGGAGCGTCACCATGGCGCCCGGTGCCGCCGCCGCGAGCCCTTTTCCCGCCCCCACTTTCAGATAATGCTCCAGGCCGTGCTCATAGAGACCCCGCGCAACCGCCTTGGCGACATCCGGATTGCGGTTGAGGTAATAGAGCTCGTTGAAGCCCGCGGCGCCGAATTCGGCCGGGTCGGCGCCGCCGGGACCCGTCGAGACTGGCCCGTGCAGGAGAGCGACCGGGAAGTTGTAGACCTCCGTGCCTCCCTCGTACGGCCCGACAAACTGGACCCCATCGGGTGTGTCTACCGCGATAAGCTCGCCCGCAGCTCTGGAAAACTCCTTGCCCAGGATGGCGGAGAAATGCCCGGTGCCGTCATTGAGCCAGAGAAACGGCGCGTCCTGCGACAATGCCGGACCGACATATTCGGGCACGAGGTCGGTGAAGCCGTCATTGTTGATGTCGAATGGGCGCAGGAAGCTCATGAAATGCCCGGCGTCGGGCATACTGGCCTCCTTGGCGATGAAGACGTCCTTGGTCTTGTCCTTGAACTTGCCCTTGCCGTTGTTCACCATCGCCTGGACGGCCCAGCCGTCATGGTTTCCGGCGGTGTAAACCATGAGCAGGTCCTGGTCGCCGTCACCCTCGATATCCATCGGAATGATGTCGTAGGCGATG
Source organism: uncultured Chelativorans sp. (assembly GCA_964475605.1). Lineage (GTDB taxonomy): Bacteria > Pseudomonadota > Alphaproteobacteria > Rhizobiales > Rhizobiaceae > CAYYZC01. The sequence goes on along the minus strand of CAYYZC010000056.1, from coordinate 12,617 downwards.
GCGTTGCCCTTAAACGGCTTCGGATCGGGCAGGAACACTTTGTCCTTGTCGTTGAACCTGCCCTTGCCGTCGTTGAAGTAGACGCGCGAGTCGTGCTTGACGTTTGAGAAGGGCTCGCGGATGAACTTGCCGAGGATCATATCGACATGGCCGTCGCCGTCCATGTCGGAGAAGGAGACGGAGTCGTAGACGTCCTCGTACTTGCCGGCGACGACGCTGTCGGGCAGCTTGGAGCGGTCGATCTTGAACTTGCCGTTGCCATTGTTGATCAGCAGATAGGGTGGGATGTCCTTCCCGCCGACATTGCCGACATAGATGTCGAGATCACCATCGCCGTCGATGTCGCCGGCCGCGGTGGAGTGCGAAAATTCGCCCTTCTCGAACGGTAGCTTGGCTGGCTTCAGCTTGCCCTTCTCGTTGGACAGCATCAGCACGTTCTTCTCACCGGGATAGGGAGGATAATCCCAGCCAGTATTGACGATGAAGACGTCTTCGCGACCGTCGCCGTTGAAGTCCGCGGTGATTACCTCGCGCGGCCAGACGCGCTCGGGAAGCCTGCCGCCGGCCACAATATGGTCCGCAAGCGAGATGTGCATGTCGGCACCAATGTCGAACACCGCGCCGGGCCGGGCCTTGTTCTTTGTCGAATTGTGCCCTGCGACGATCAGCTCGTCATAGCCGTCGCCATCGAGGTCGGCGACGCCGTACCAGACGATCTGGAGGTTGAAGCCAATGTCGAGTGATTGCTGCAACGGGTCCGTGTCGAACCTGCCGGCGATGTTGAATGTCTTGGTCATGGGCCCCCTATTTCGCCAGACCTAGCTGCCCCTCAGCGGCAGTATAGGTGCTGCCGCTACCCTACATTTACACCGAAATGAACAAAACGTACCGTCGGCGCTTGCTGCGTGTAATCAAGACCCCGGTTGTTGCATCCCTTATCTGGAGAATGGCCGATCGCAGATACCAGATGCATCATTCTTTTCAACCGCAAATCGGTGACGCTTGAACTGCTTTCCGACAACAATTCGAATAGTGCCCGATCACAGACTGTGGCCGCCAATGTCGTCAGATGAAGCCGCCTCTATGGCTCAGCGCGTTCCGGCTCGTGTCACCGGCGTCATCGATCGACCTACAGGACGAAGTCGCTCTTCACGAGGTCGATCGATCCCTTCAGCTTGATGGCGAAGTCGGCCTTGCCGTCGCCGTCGACGTCGCCATAGACGAAGGTCTGCTTGTCGCTCTTCTCGTAGCGGAGCTGGCCTTTCTTGCCGGCGAATTCGTCCTTGCCGATGAAGGTGAAGGCCTGGTTCTTCTTGCCGGCCTTCGCGTCGATCGCCTTCAGGTGGATGATGTCGTTCTGGCCATGGCTGAAGTCGGTGATGACGTCCCAGCCCGTCTTCTTGTCCGGGCTGTCCTTGAGAGACTTGAACACGAACTTGTCGGCGCCCTTGCCGCCTTTCAGCGTGTCCTGGCCGGCTCCGCCGATCAGTTTGTCCTTGCCCTTTCCCCCGTTGAGCTTGTCGTTTCCGCCGCCACCCCTGAGCGTGTCATTGCCCGTGCCGCCGGAGAGCTTGTCGGCGCCGCCACCGCCGACGAGCAGGTCCTTGCCCCCGCCGCCCTTGAGGATGTCGGCGCTCGCGTCGGCGGCCTGCACCTCACCGGCAATCGTCCAGTGTTGATCGACGTCGATGCCGCTCACGCCGTCTCGATCCAGGTGTATCGCGGAACCGAACCAGCCCGGATCCAGCTTCGACGGCGTGCCTCCCCACAGGACGTCGTTGCCGGCGCCGCCTTCCAGCGTGTCGCTGCCGAAACCGCCATAGATCAGATCGTTGCCCGCATTGCCGTAGAGCAGATCGTCATCCCATTCGCCGTGGATGTAATCGTTGCCGGCGCCGCCATATATCGTGTCGTTACCCCAGTTGCCCAGCAACTGATCGGCGCCGCCGGTTCGCGAATTCGCGTCGTCGTCGCCGTAGATGACATCGTTCCCCGCCGCGCCGACGATCACGTCGCGGCCGGTGCCGCCATAGAGCGTGTCGTTGCCGGCCCACGTCCAGATGAAGTCGTCGCCGCCGCCGCCGCGGACAATCAGATCGTTGTCGAGCTTCAGGTCGAACAGCTCGTTGGCCGAGCTGCCGACATAGTTCGTGTCCGGCTCCGGCGGAGGGGGAGGCGGGCTGGTGAACCCGTAAAGGTAGCGCGCCCCGGCGATGTCGCCCGACTGCAGGTCTGCCGACCCTGTAAAGGCGTACATCAGCTGATTGCTATCGCCGACGTGACCCAGCCCTATCGCGTGCCCGATCTCGTGGAGTGCGACGGAATAGAACGAGGCACCCGATCCCGACTCGATCCAATGTTCGGCCGTGTCGAAGCGGATCTCGGCCTTGGTTATGATGTTGTTGAGCGACTCCCAGTAACACTGGCCCATCGTGTTCGAAACGCCGTCGATGGCATCCATGCCCAGCCGGATATCGACATTGCCGGCGTCTTTGACTTCGAGGAAATCGATATTGCAGACCGTCTCCCACTTGGCGAAGGCCTTGCGGACCGCGTCGCGGAACTCGTCGCTGATCCGGTAGTCGAAATTGAACTCCTGGCTGGAGTAGTTTGCCTCGGCAAAACTCCAGGTGACCACGCCGCCAGACGTTCCGTACTGGCTGGAACTGCCCCATTTCGGGCCGTTGATCGTATAGGCCACCCCGCCCCCCTTACGGCTTGCCGAGCCCGGACAGGGCGATTCGGTCGTCAAGCCAAGAGCCTAGCTGGAAAGGACAATCAACGCACGCTCATATCGGCCCCACTATCCGCGGCGAGAAACCGTCGCCGAGTTTGTTCCAGCACAAACACGTTTCTGCGGGGAAGGCGTAGACAACCCTCATCGACAACGCTGGACCACAAGGAGAACCCGGATGTTCACGCGCCGTCAGGCAATGATGGGAGCGGCGGCCGCGGCCGCGCTGGCCGCGATGCCTCCCATGGCCGCTTTCGCGAACGAAGCCGAAATCGCCGCTCTGCCGCGCGAACGGGTCACGCTCGTCGCGCCGCCCTTCGTGCATGCGCACGAGCAGGTCGCGACCGGCGGCCCCAGGGTGATGGAATTCACCATGGTCATCGAGGAGAAGCCGGTGGTCATCGACGACGAGGGCACCGTGCTCCAGGGCATGACCTTCAACGGATCGATCCCGGGCCCGATGATGGTCGTCCACGAGGGCGACTATGTCGAGCTGACGCTGGTCAATCCCGGCGCCAACTCGATGCCGCACAATATCGACTTCCACGCCGCCACCGGCGCGTTGGGCGGCGGGGCGCTGACGATGGTCAATCCCGGCGAGCAGGTGAAGCTGCGCTTCAAGGCGACCCGTACGGGGACCTTCGTCTATCACTGCGCGCCCGAGGGGCCGATGATCCCCTGGCACGTCGTGTCCGGCATGGCCGGCACGATCATGGTCCTGCCCCGCGACGGCCTGAAGGACGAGACGGGCGGGAGGCTGACCTACGACAAGGTGTTCTATATCGGGGAGAACGACTTCTACATCCCGCGCGACGAGGACGGCAACTTCATGGCCTATGAGAGCCATGGCGACTCCTATGCCGACACGCTCGAGGTGATGAAGGGCCTCATACCGACCCACGTCGTCTTCAACGGCGCGAGGGGCGCGCTGACGGACGACAACGCCCTGAAGGCCAGGGTCGGCGAGACGGTGCTGATCGTCCACAGCCAGGCCAACCGCGACACCCGTCCGCACCTGATCGGAGGCCATGGCGACTATGTCTGGGAAGAGGGCAAGTTCGCGAACCCGCCCGCCAAGGACCTGGAAACCTGGTTCATCCGCGGCGGATCGGCGGGAGCCGCGCTCTACACCTTCCTCCAGCCGGGCATCTACGCCTATGTCAACCATAACCTGATCGAAGCGGTGGAGCTCGGAGCGACGGCCCACTTCGTGGTCGAAGGCGAGTGGAGCGACGACCTGATGAAGCAGGTCGAGGCCCCCGGGCCGATCCCCACCCATTAGCCGATCAGGCCGGCGGCCCGGACGGAAGGGATCCGGGCCGCCGTTTTTCCGGAGATTGCCGATGCCGACCACCCTGCTTGAAACCTCGTTCGGCGCACCGGCCGCCCGCCGGCGCGCCGGAGCAGGAAACGGCCGATGAACGCCGGATCCGTGTCTCCCCTCACCGACAGGTCGGTCCCGCGGCGACGCCGCAAGCAAGGCGACGCCTCGCGCGACGGGCGCGGCCGCGTCGCCTCGATGCCGCCGATCCTGCAATACGGCTTCCGCCCCTTCTTCTTCCTCGCCGCCCTGCATGCCGGGCTGGCGATCCCCGCATGGCTTTGGATGTACTCTTCCGGCACCACGCTGCCGGGGCCGTTTCCGGGTCTCGAATGGCACGTCCACGAGATGCTGTTCGGCTATCTCGGCGCGGTGATGACCGGGTTCATCCTGACGGCGATCCCGAACTGGACAGGCCGTCTTCCCCTCAGCGGATGGCCGCTGGCGGGTCTCGTCGCGCTGTGGCTGGCGGGGCGCGCGGCATGCGCGCTGGTGGCCGATCCGGTCGCGGCGATGGTGCTCGACCTTGCATTCCCCGGACTGCTCGCCTTCGCCGTCTGGCGCGAGGTCGCGGCCGGACGGAACTGGCGGAACGCCCCCGTCGCGGCGATGATCACGCTGTTCGGCCTCGCCAATGCGCTGCACCATTGCGCCAATCTCGGCTTCGTTCCCGGCGATGCAGGCCCGAGGCTGGCGCTCGCCGTGGCGATGGTGCTCATCGCGCTGATCGGCGGACGCATCGTGCCGAGCTTCACGCGCAACTGGCTGGTGAAGAAAGGTGCCACGGCTCTGCCGGCGAGCTTCGGCCTCGTGGACAAGGCCGCGCTGGCGAGCACCCTTCTGGCCGCCATTTTCTGGATCGCCTTCCCCGAGGCGCTAGCCACCGGAGGCATGCTGTGCGCGGCGGGAGCGCTTCTTCTGGCGCGGCTCTGTCGCTGGCGCGGCGGCTCGACCGTCCGGGAACCGATCCTCGTCATCCTGCATGCCGGCTATGCGTGGCTGGCACTGGCCCTGCTCCTGCTCGGCGCCTCCCTGCTGTCTGCGACGATCCCGCAAAGCGCGGCGCTGCACGCGCTGACCGCAGGCGCGATCGGGACGATGACGCTCGCGGTGATGACGCGGGCGAGCCTCGGCCATACGGGGCGCGAGATCGTCGCCGACCGCGTCGTGATCGCCGTCTACTGGGCGGTTACCCTGGGTGCGGCATTGAGGGTGGCCGCCCCGTTCGCAGGAACGTGGTATCCGCACACGCTCACCATGGGCGGCGCGCTCTGGAGCGCGGCGTTCCTCCTCTTCGCCATCCGCTATGCGCCGATCCTCTTCGGCAGGCGGCTGGCGGACTGAGCTGGTAAAGGTGGATGGACGGAAAGGGGGATGAATCCGCTCCGAATGCCGGGGCTATCGGGTCCGCCGTCCCGGGCTGCCATAGTCGATCCGAAGCCGCTGAAGGATCCGGCCCTCGGCGTCGACGACGACCCTGAACCTGCGCGTCCCGTGCCAGAAGGTGAGGCGGAACCTGCCTTCGTCGGCGTCCATGCCACGTTCGAAGGCGCAGGTGATCTCGCCGTCCCGCACCATCGCGGGCACGTCTTCCGGATCGAGCGCCAGCCCTTCGGCGACCACATGCGCGTCGACCGTGGCGTCTCCGGATCCCAGCAGCACCGACGAAAGGGCGTGGGCGTCAGCCATGGCCGCTTCCGAGGCTCGCCTGCGTCGCCGCGAGCCAGTCCTCCATCAGCCGCCGGTCCTCCTTGGAGAACGAAGACCGGCGGACGAGATCGGCGAAGCTGTCGTCGTGATGACAGCGGTCGTATCGCCGCGACGTTTCCTCCCAGACCGCAGGATCGCCCACCGCGGTTATGCCGCGCGCGAAGATCGCCTTGTCGTTCAGGACATTCACGGTCCACCTCCTCTCCGGCCTTCGGGGCCGGGATGCTAGAGCAGGATGACGCTTCCTCGAATCGTTATCCTGCTCCATCTCCTTGTCGGAGCATGATCTTCTCCCGAAAACGGGTTCCCACCTTTCGGGATCATGCTCCGGGACGGCGTCACTGCGCCGCCACCATCTGGCCGAAGAGCTCGGCAAAGACGGCCTTGGCCTTGCCGACCTGCTTGACGGCCTTGGCTTCCTCCAGGTTGACGGGCTCGCCGACCTCGATGAGGGCGACCATGCCCATCGCGTAGTGCGGCGTGCACTTGACCCCGTAGACGCCTTCCTTGTCGAGCGTGACGGTGAATTCCTCGTTGAACTTGCTCTTGAAGGTTTCGGCGCCCTCCGGGATCATGCCCTTGATCGTCTCGACATTGTGGCCCTTGTCGGTCGGCACGAAGCGGATGGTGTCGCCGGGAGCGGCGCTGATGAAGTCGGGCTCGAACACCATCGTGCCCTTCTCGCCCTTGTTGAGCATCTTCACCTCGAACTCCGCCGCACCGGCCGCTCCGGCGAATGCGACGGCGGCTCCTAACGCGAGCATCGTGATCATCTTTCTCATTTTCTTCTTCCTTTCCGGGATGCGGCCTCATCGAGCCGTCGGCGGATGTATAGGCCGCGGCAGCATGTCCTTGTTTGCGCTCGCACAAACAGCAGATAGAAAGAACCCCCGATCGCCGCGACAGGAAAGGACGTTCCTCGATGCCCCTCGACAGGTCCCTCATAGCGGGCTTGCCAGCCTTTGCCGGTTTATCTGGCGAGGAGCTCGACCAGATCCTAGCCTCCGCCCGCTCCGCCCGCCATCCGAAGGACTCGGACATTTTCTCGCAGGGCGAGGAGGCCAGCCATTTCTTCCTCCTGCTCGCAGGGCATATCCGCGTCGTCCAGACCTCCCCCGAGGGCCATCAGGTGGTCGCCCGCTACATCAACGAGGGAGAGCTGTTCGGGATCGCCGTCGCGATGGGCCTCGCCGCCTATCCGGCGTCGGCCGTGGCCGCGGTCGATTGCGTGGCGCTCTCCTGGCCGAACGATGCGTGGTCGGAGCTGCAGTCGCGCTTCCCGTCCTTCGGCGCCAGCGCCTACCAGACGATCGGGTCGCGTCTGCGGGACACGCAGGCCAGGGTCATGGAGATGTCGACGGAGCAGGTCGAGCAGCGAATCGCCCACACCGTGCTCAGGCTCGTGAAGCAGTCGGGCAGGAAGACCGAGCACGGCATCGAGATCGGCTTTCCCATCACCCGGCAGGAAATCGCCGAAATGACCGGGACGACGCTTCACACCGTCAGCAGGCTGCTGAGCGCCTGGGAGGACGAGGGGCTGGTGCGAAGCGGCCGCCAGAAGGTCACGGTCACCGACCCGCACGGTCTCATGCTGGTGGCCGAGAGCCGCCGCAGGAAATAGCCGGGGCGCGCCGGCAGAGCCTTCGACTGCGGTCGATCCCGGGACATTCAGCCTTCCACCGGCTCGAATGCCGAGGGCGCGTTAGCCGCATGGTCGCCGGCCATAGCCGCCAGCAGCTCCAGCGAGAAGGCCTCCTCGTCGATCTCATGCGCCTCGCAGGCGTCCTTCACCGTGTGGAAGATGCCGATGGGGCAGCCGATGCAGAGCATCCGGTTGCGCATGAACACGCGTATGGTTGCCGGCCATCGGCGCATGATCTCGTCGACCGACATGTTGGGGTCGATTGCCAAGGGTTTCATCTCGGTGACGTGCCTCCGTCGAAACGACGATGAAGCACGTCCCCCGGTCGCGAAACGTTGTGCTTGCGCAAAGAGCCGCGTGAATGGCCGGCGGCGCCGATCAGGCGCTTGTACCGGCGTCGGCGTCATCGCCGGGCGCTTCTGCCGCTTCCCTGTGAGCTGTGGCGACCGCGGCATTCATGTCCCGCCTGAACTTCACCTGCGGTCCCTTGACGCCATGCTTCAGGAGCGTACGGCGGACCGCCCGCGTGGCGCCGGCGACGTAGACGATGGCGTTGCGATGCCCGGCCTTTCGCACGAAGCCCGCGATCGTGGCGGCTCCGGTCGAATCAAGGATCGATACCGCCGATAGGTCGAGGACATAGGCCTTCGGCTGGCCGCCGATACGGTCGAGCGCGGCTCCGACGGCCGCAGCGGCACCGAAGAAGAAGGCGCCGGTCACCCGCACGACGGCCACGTCCCGGTCCGTGGCGAGGCCCACGTCGTAGGGCTCGCGGCCGTCGCCATTGGCCCAGTCGGCCTTGTCCTCCTCGACGAAAGGCCGGGCGTTCTCGACCTGCACGGCCTGGGCCATGCGGTGCAGGAAGAGCAGCGTGCTCAGCATGAAGCCGATGAGGATGCCCTCGGTGAGGTCGCGGAAGATCACCAGAAGGAAGGTGACGAGCAGCACCACCGCATCGCCCGTCGAGGCGCGGACCAGGGTGGCGAATTCGTGCTTCTCGGCCATGTTCCAGGCGACCACCGCGAGCACGCCCGCCAGCGCCGCCAGCGGAATATACGAAGCGAGCGGCGCGGCCGCGACCATGAACAGCAGCAGGAAGAGCGAATGCAGCATGCCGGAGACCGGGCCGCGCGCCCCGGAGCGCACATTGGTCGCCGTGCGCGCGATGTTGCCGGTCACGCAGATGCCGCCGAAGAGCGGCGATGCGACATTGGCAAGTCCCTGCGCCACCAGCTCGCAATTCGAACGGTGGCGGCGGCCGGTCATGGAATCCGCCACGACGGCCGAAAGCAGGCTCTCGATGCAGCCGAGGAGCGCGAACGAGAGGGCATTGGGCAGGACCGCCACCACCCGCGCATAGGAGATCTCCGGCAGATGCGGCATGGGCAGCGACTGCGGTATGCCGCCGAAACGGGTGCCGATCGTCTCGACCGGCAGGCCGAACGCGATCGCAGCGACGGCGGCGGCGGCGACCGCGATGATGAAGGACGGCCATCGCGGGCGATGGCGCCGGACGGCGACGATGATGCCGATCGTGGCCATGGCCAGGAGGATCGCGGGCGGGCTCGCCGTCGGCAGCGCGGCTGCGATCGCCTGGATCTTGGGCAGCAGCGGCCCCGGCTCCGCTTCGAGGTCCAGGCCGAGCAGATCCTTGATCTGGCTGGCGAAGATGATGACCGCGATGCCCGCCGTGAAGCCGACCGTCACCGGATAGGGAATGTATTTGATGAACGTGCCGAGCCGCAGCAGCCCGACGGCCGTCAGCATCAGCCCCGACAGCAGGGTGGCGAGAAGAAGACCGTCGACGCCGTGCTGCGCCACGGTCGCCGCGACCAGGACGATGAAGGCACCGGCCGGGCCGCCGATCTGGAAACGGCTGCCGCCGAAGGCCGAGACGATGAAGCCGCCGATGATGGAGGTGTAAAGGCCCCGATCGGGCGTTACGCCCGAGGCGATGGCGATCGCCATGGAGAGCGGCAATGCGACGATGGCGACGGTCAGGCCCGATACGGCGTCGGCCTTGAGGCTCGACCAGCCGTAGCCTTCCTTCAGGACGGTGAAAAGCTTGGGCGTATAGAGCTCGCCAAAACCTGGCTGCGTGGCGGCGGCCATGATGATCCTTTCCTTGCCACCATTCTGCGGGATTGCCGGCGGGGTCGCGGAGGTGCGGCTCATCCCCCTCGATCGGAAGACCAGATCACGACGGAGGAGCCTTGAGGCGGACCCCTCGCCCTCCGCTCGTGCTCGCCGCGTTCTCGCCGATCAGTTCGATACCCGCCCTGTCGAGCGCCTCGACCACCTTGGTCAGGGAATCGATCACGCCGCGCACATTGCCTTCGCTGCTTTCCATGCGCTGGATGGTCGGGACCGATACGCCCGCCATTCGGGCCAGTTGCCGCTGGTCGATCCCAAGCAGCGAGCGTGCCGCGCGCATCTGTCCGGCCGTGATCATGCCTTGCCTCGCAGGTGAACTTGCTGCTTCAATATGACATATGGACTCTGATGTCCAGAACATCACTATTGGCCATAGAACGATCTGGATTGGGGTGACATACTGATGAATGACGACGTCGGTCTCCAGGATCGCTTCCGCGCAGGAGAAATGCGCGAGCCGGGCGGGGCCGGTGCGACATTCCAGACCTTGTTCCGTTCCGTCGCGACGCGTAAAAGAGGTATCGTAAATACCACTTTGCGAGGCTGACATGCACATCCCGCTGGCAGAGCGCCCGCGCCCGGCTCCCGAAATGCCCCTCGAGCATCCCGGCGTCGACCGCGCATTCATCGGCAGGCTCGTCCGCGAATTCTATCGCAGGGTTCGCGGCAACGACCGTCTCGGACCGATCTTCGCCGGCGTGATCGGCGAGGAATGGGAGCCGCATCTCGAGAAGATGACCGATTTCTGGTGTGCGGTGATCCTCAAGAACGGCGCCTATAGCGGGCGGCCGGTCCCCGCCCATCTCAAGCTCAAGCAGGTGCGCGAGGAGGATTTCGACATCTGGCTCGGGATCTTCCGCGAGACGGCGTCGGAGCTGTGCGAGCCGCAGGTCGCCGCGGTCTTCGTCGACCGGGCCGAGCGCATCGCCCAGAGCCTCAAGCTCGCCATGTTCTTCCGCCTTCCCGCCGCCCCGGCTTCGAGGGGGGAATGAGATGGCGTCCAGGCCGGCCTATCCGTTTCCCGACGCGGCGACCGCCTTCGTCGCGGTCGCCTGGCTGGGCATGCTCGTGGGCGTCTCCTTCCTGGCGACGCCCGTGAAGTTCCAGGCCCCGTCGCTCGAGCTCCCGGTCGCGCTGGAAGTCGGCCATGTCACCTTCGCGGCCTTTTCGAGAACGGAATCGGCCCTCTCCCTGCTTCTTGCCATCGCGGTCCTCCTGCCCAGGACGTTCCGGGCCGAAATGCTGTTTGCCGCGGTGGCGATCCTGATCGTCGTCGTCCAGGCATTCTGGCTGCTGCCGATCCTCGACGCGCGGATCGAGGCGGTGATCGCGGGGCAGCCGCTGCCGTCTTCGCGGCATCATATGCTCTATGCCCTGCTGGAGGTGGTGAAGGCGCTCGCGCTCGCGGCGGCGGCACTTACCGCGCTGTTCAGGCTGGGATGGCGAGGCAGGCCGGAACCGATCCCCGACAGCCGATGAAACTGACGCTTCACACCGACTACGCGCTGCGCATGCTGATCTTCCTCGCCATCAATGACGGGTCGCCGGCCACCGTCTCGGTCGTCGCCAGGTCCTACGGCCTTTCCCGCAACCACCTGCTGAAGGTGGCGCTGAATCTCGGACGGCTCGGATACGTCAATACGTCGCGGGGACGGTCGGGCGGAATCGCTCTTGCCATGCGCCCGGAAGACATCAATCTCGGCGAGGTGGTGAGGCATATGGAGGACGGTTTCGCGCTCGTGGACTGCATGCGGCCGGAAGGAGCGATATGCAGGATCTCCCCGGCATGCCGACTGAAGGGGATCGTCGCGTCGGCCCTGGAGGCCTTCCTGGCGGTATTCGACCGTTTCACCCTCGCCGACATCGCAGGAAACCGTGAGGCGCTCGCGGCCCTGCTTGATCTGGATCAAGAACTCGGGAAGCCTGCCTGAAATGATGACCGCATGGCAGATGGAGGCAACATGATTCGGCAGCTTACGTCTTCGGAGCGGCAAGGTGCCGCCGCCATCGCGCTCGCCGTCGTGATCGCGGGAGCGGCGATGGCCGTGCTCGGCCGGTCCGACACGCTCGGCGTCCATGGCGTGATGGTCATGTTGTTTTCGGGCGGACTGCTCTACCTGGTCCTGGCGACGTTCTACGAGCCCGAACCCACCGAGGACCGCGAAGCCTCCTACTATGACGACCCGATCAAGGTCGGCATCGCGCTCTCGATGGCCTGGGCCGTGTTCGGAATGTTCATGGGAGTCTGGGTGGCCGCCCAGCTCGCCTGGCCGGACCTCGCCTTCGACGCCGCATGGTCGAGCTTCGGACGGCTGCGGCCCACGCACACGACCGGCGTCATCTTCGGCTTCGGCGGCAACGCCCTGATCGCGACCTCCTTCCACGTGGTCCAGCGGACCTCGCGCGCCCGGCTGGCCGGCCAGGTCAGCCCCTGGTTCGTGCTCTTCGGCTACAACCTGTTCTGCGTCCTGGCCGTCTCCGGCTACCTGCTGGGCGTCACCCAGTCGAAGGAATACGCGGAAGCCGAGTGGTATGCGGATATCTGGCTGGTCATCGTCTGGGTGACCTATTTCATCCTCTATGTGAGGACGATCGCGCGCCGCAAGGAACCGCACATCTACGTCGCCAACTGGTACTTCATGGCGTTCATCCTGGTCGTGGCGATCCTCCACATCGTCAACAACCTCGCCCTCCCCGTCTCCTGGGGGCATGCCAAGAGCTACACGATATGGCCGGGCGTGCAGGATGCGATGGTGCAATGGTGGTACGGGCACAACGCGGTCGCCTTCTTCCTGACCGCCGGCTTCCTCGGCATGCTCTACTACTACCTGCCGGTTCGGGCACAACGGCCGATCTTCTCGTACCGTCTGTCGATCCTGAGCTTCTGGGGCATCACCTTCTTCTATATGTGGGCGGGTTCCCACCACCTGCACTACACGGCCCTTCCCCACTGGGTTCAGACGCTCGGCATGACGTTCTCGGTGATGCTGCTGGTTCCGTCCTGGGCTTCGGCTGGCAACCCCCAGCTGACCCTCAACGGCGCCAGGCACAGGGTG
>CAYYZC010000055.1:11709-14143 GCA_964475605.1 uncultured Chelativorans sp. | reverse complement strand
CCTCCTTGCCTCAAAATTAGGGAAGAAGGCGTCCACAAATCTAGGGGCTATTCAGGGTGAGTTGACGCGCTTGCGATATGAGGGCGCCCAGGTCGCAACCAGTGGCGACTTTTTGGACCCTGACGACAGCCGCCGCGCGCTCATCGAAGCGTACAATTTCTTTCGGAGCAACGGGCACATTGATGGTGCGCCCTTGGCTGTTTGATGATGCCCAGGTGGATGACGGTTGGTCTGCTTGCAAAGCTAAGCGCGGTAGTCGGCGTCGGCGCGGCCGCGGCATTTTGGCTACCGACGGATTCGTTTAAGTCAGCGACGACGGTTCTTGCAACTTTCGCCGGAGTGGTGGTGGCCGCGTTGGTCCCGACCATGCTGGTAGCTGCCACGATTCTGCGACCGATATCCAAGGGTAAGATCGAGTTTCAAAAGGTCCGCGCCGCTGTAGCAAGGCAGATATCGTACTTTTCTGGACTGTTCTTGCTCACACTCTTGCTGGCGATGTTGATGTTTGCCGGTGCATTGGCAGATTGGTACGACTACCGTGTACCTATAGAGGTTCCGCTCGGCGAGAACATCTTTGAGTTGACGCTCGCTCCTGTCCGAATTCTTGGCGGCGCGGTAGTGTCGCTGGCGTCGCTCATCGCCATTCAGATGACGGGCTTTGTACACGGTGTTCGAAGCCTCTTCACGCTCCACGCCAACAACGCGGAAAAAGAGCTCGATCGCCTGATTGAAGAGGAAAATCGCCTGTCAGCTGCGGCCATACTGCCGAAGGATCCCCGCGAACGGATCGGGGAGAATATCGGCGAATTGCACTAGGCTGCCTTCCAATTCTCGATAGGAAGGGTGTTTCTCTTCCATGTGACGGGCGTGTGCCGTCCAGTCATTTCAATGCCGTTCAAGTCATTGAAACTGCTTGTCACACACTCGCAGCCGTTGGCACACGAAAATCGGCCATTGCGAGAGGGTGTTTTGATCGTAAGTCGTTGATTTTAAAGTGGTAGCGGAGGAGGGACTCGAACCCCCGACACAAGGATTATGATTCCTCTGCTCTAACCGACTGAGCTACTCCGCCATCCCGCGCCGAAACGCTCCACAAAACCGGGAGCCGGCGCGGACGCGCGGATATAAGGTCGAGCGCCAAGCAGTGTCAAGCACGTCGCGACATGGCAGGCGCGCAGATCGGAACCGGCGCGGTATATCCTCTATTCCGCCCGCTCGACGAGGTCGTAGCGGCCGATCATCCGCCGCTCGGCGAGGTCGTAGAGGAAGAGCGCGCGGCCGCCTCCGGCCAGCTCGACATCGAGGAGGAGGCGCGTCTCTTCGAGGTTCTTGCCGAGCAGGCGGCTGCCGGCCGGAAGCGGGATCTCGCCGGTGAGCATCTCGCCCGCCGGCGGGGCGAGCGGAGACGTCATGGCGGCTTCGGGCGCCGGCTCGCTGCGCCCGGCGCGATAGACAATCGCCACCACGACGGCCATAAGGGCGAGGAAGAGCAGGCCGAGATTGATCGCCACGAAGCGGACGAGCCGGCGCCGCACGCGTTCGACCGCGGGATCGAGCGGCTTTTCCTCGGCGTCGTCGTCAAGGACCGGGCTGGTCATCGTGGAACCCCTCAGGATCTGATGGACGAAGCTGATAGCGAAGCCGCCGGCGGATTGAAAGAGGTCGAGGCCGCCGCGCAGGATGCGGGGCGCCGTCTCGACCAGTGGCTGGCGGCCGCATTGGCGCCGGCGCTGTCGCGCTCACGCCTCCAGGATCTGATCCGCGGCGGCCATGTCGCAATCGACGGCCGCCCGGTCACCGATCCCAAGGCGAAGGTCGTCGCCGGTTGGCGCGCCTCGGTGCGCCTGCCGGAGCCCGAGCCGGCGGTGCCGCAGGGCGAGGCGATCCCGCTCGCAATCGTCTTCGAGGACGAGCACCTGATCGTCGTCGACAAGCCGGCCGGCCTCGTCGTGCATCCCGGCGCCGGCAACTGGACCGGAACGCTGGTCAACGCGCTGATCCACCATTGCGGCGACAGCCTGTCGGGGATCGGCGGCGTGCGGCGGCCGGGCATCGTGCACCGGCTCGACAAGGATACGAGCGGGCTGATCGTCGCGGCGAAGACCGACGCCGCGCATCGCGCCCTCGCGGGCGCCTTTGCCGACCATGGGCGCAGCGGCGGCCTGAAGCGCGCCTATTCGGCGCTGGTCTGGGGGGCGCCGCAGCGCTCCAGGGGCACGGTCGACGCGCCGCTCGGCCGCGCCGCGGACCGCACGAGGCGCAGCGTCGTGGCTGCCGGCCACCCGGATGCACGCCATGCGGTGACGCATTTCACCGTCGCCGAACGCTTCGGCGGCAGCGGCGGCGAAGCGGCTGTCGCGTCGCTGCTGGAATGCCGGCTGGAGACCGGTCGCACGCATCAGATCCGGGTCCACATGGCCCATATCGGCCATCC
>CAYYZC010000055.1:8574-11609 GCA_964475605.1 uncultured Chelativorans sp. | reverse complement strand
TTTCGTGATTTTGCCGCAAACGTTCCTATATAACACATATGGTGTGGTGCGCCTCGAAGGCGGCCGCGCCGCGAATGCCCGCCATTGCGGGGGCAATCCGGAGAGAGGAGGGTGCTTTCATGGCCCAGACACTACCGAGCATCGTTTCCGGCGAGGGCGGCCTCAGCCGCTATCTCGAGGAAATCAGACGCTTTCCCATGCTCGAGCCGCAGGAAGAGTACATGCTCGCCAAGCGGTATCACGAGCATGACGATTCCAGCGCCGCGCACAAGCTCGTCACCAGCCATCTGAGGCTCGTCGCCAAGATCGCGATGGGCTATCGCGGTTACGGGCTGCCGATCGGCGAGGTGATCTCGGAAGGCAATGTCGGCCTCATGCAGGCCGTCAAGAAGTTCGAGCCGGAGCGCGGCTTCCGCCTCGCCACCTATGCCATGTGGTGGATCAAGGCGGCGATCCAGGAATATATCCTGCGCTCCTGGAGCCTGGTGAAGATGGGAACGACCGCCAACCAGAAGCGGCTGTTCTTCAACCTGCGCAAGGTCAAGGGCAAGATCCAGGCGCTCGACGACGGCGACCTGAAGCCCGAGCAGATCGCCGAGATCGCCACCAGGCTCAATGTGAGCGAGGAGGAGGTCGTCTCCATGAACCGGCGCCTTTCGGGCGACGCGTCGCTGAACGCGCCGATCCGCGCCACCGAAGGCGAATCGGGCGAATGGCAGGACTGGCTGGTCGACGACCATCAGAGCCAGGAGGAGATGCTCGCCGAGCAGGACGAGCTGGAGAACCGCCGCGGCATGCTCGCCAGCGCCATGGACGTGCTCAACGAGCGCGAGCGGCGCATCTTCGAGGCGCGCCGGCTGGCCGAGGATCCAATCACGCTGGAGGATCTGTCGGGCGAGTTCGGCATCAGCCGCGAGCGCGTGCGCCAGATTGAGGTACGTGCCTTCGAGAAGGTGCAGGACGAGGTCAAGGCCGCTGCGAGGCGGCAGGCGCAGGCGCTGCGCACGATCGAGGCCGAGCCGGCCTGAGCGATCAGAACCGAGCGACGATGCAAGAGGCGTGGCCGACGGCCGCGCCTTTTTCATGTTTCCTGCCGGCTTGCGGCGGCGTGGCGGGCCATCGGTGCTTGCGCGGCGGCCGCTTTGCGGACCATGATCGCGCCGCCGGCCCGGATCGCGGCCGGAACCAACAGCATGACAAGGAAGTCAGGGATGAGATTTTTGAGATACGGGCCCGCGGGCCAGGAGAAACCCGGCCTGCTCGACGCGGACAACCGGATCCGGGACATTTCGGGGCTCGTCGACGACATTACCGGCGCGGCATTCGAGGCCGGACTGGCGGAGAAGGTCGCCGGCATCGATCCGTCGGGCCTGCCGCTGGTCGAGGGCAATCCGCGCATCGGCCCCTGCGTCGGCAATGTCGGGCACTTCATCGCCATCGGCCTCAATTACGAGGACCATGCGCGGGAGACCAATTCGCCGATCCCGGCCGAGCCGATCCTGTTCAGCAAGGCGCGGTCCTGCATCGTCGGGCCCGATGACGACGTCGCCTTGCCCAAGGGCTCGGTCAAGTCGGACTGGGAGGTCGAGATCGGCTTCCTGATCGGCAAGCGCGCCTATGACGTGCCGCGGGAGAAGGCGATGGACCATGTCGCCGGCTTCTTCCTCTGCAACGACGTCTCCGAGCGGGAATTCCAGATCGAGCGCGGCGGGCAATGGATGAAGGGCAAGGGCTGCCCGACCTTCGGCCCGATCGGCCCGTGGCTGGTGACGCGCGACGAGATCGAAGACCCGCAGAAGATGAAGCTGTGGCTCGAGGTCAATGGCGAGCGGGTCCAGAACGGCACGACGGCGAACATGATCTTCCCGTTCGACGAGCTCGTCTCCTATCTCAGCCGCTTCATGATCCTCGAGGCCGGCGACATCGTCACCACCGGCACGCCGCCCGGCGTCGGCATGGGCATGAAGCCGCAGAGGTTCCTCAAGAAGGGCGACGTGATGCGGCTCGGCGCCGAGGGGCTCGGGGAGCAGCAGCAGCGCGTCGTCTGAGCGACGCGGCGGGGCAGGCTCGTCGCCGGCTTCGACATGGGGGGTCGACATGGGAGCTTCGACATGGGGGCTCGACCGGGGGCAGTGGATTTGACGGGCATTTCGGCCAATCTCGGCTTCCTGTTCCGCGAGCATAAGCTGCCCGACGCCGTGCGGGCGGCGAAGCTTGCCGGCTTCGACGCGGTCGAATGTCACTGGCCCTATGATGTCGAGCCGGCGCTGCTGCGCCGGGCGCTGGAGGAGACGGGGCTTCGGATGCTCTGTCTCAACACCAGCCGCGGCGATCACGGCGCCGGCGAATTCGGGCTGGCCGCGGTGCCGGGGCGCCAGGATCAGGCGCGCGCCCATATCGACGAGGCGATCGCCTATGCTGCGGCGATCGCCTGCCACAATATCCACGTCATGGCAGGGCGGGCGGAAGGCGAAACGGCGCTCGCGACATTCGCCGACAATCTCCGGTATGGATCGGAAAAGGCCGGCAAGCGCGGCATCGATATCTTGATCGAGCCGCTGAACACGCGCGACGTGCCCGGCTATCTCCTGACCGACATGGAGGCGGCGCGGCGTGTCGTCGAGGCGGTCGACATGCCCAATCTGAAGATCATGTTCGACTGCTATCACATGCAAATCATGCGCGGCGACCTGCTCGAGACGGTGCGCCGGCACATGGACTTCATCGGCCATGTCCAATTCGCCGGCGTGCCGGACCGCCGCGAGCCGGACCGGGGCGAGGTGGCCTATGGCCGGCTGCTGCCGGCGATCCGCGAGGCGGGCTGGGCCGGCGCTTTCGGTGCCGAATACCGGCCTGCGACGGGCTCTCTCGACTGGCTGGCGGAGCTGCGCCGCCTGCTCGGCCTGCCGGCATGAAGTGCGACGCGATCGACGGCAGGCTGCCCGGCCGGTTACCCGGCGGGTGGGCCTAGCGATGAATGGCGAGCATCTTCAACGCGGCAGCCGCGGCGCCGAAGCCGTTGTCGATATTGACGG
>CAYYZC010000055.1:0-8474 GCA_964475605.1 uncultured Chelativorans sp. | reverse complement strand
TCGTGGCCGTGGAAGCGCAGCGTCTGCCTCGCCTCGCGCGCGACCCGCATGTCGGACGTGCCGGCGGCGACGATCGCCACCAGATCGCGGACCGGCTCGTCATGTCCGGCCGCGATGCCGAACACGGCGGTGCCGGAGGGCGGATGATAGGCAACGGTTTCGGGATGGCTGGCGGCAAGCGCGGTGCCGGCATCCTCCGCCAGCCGGGTGACCAGCATGCGTGCGCCGGCCTCGACGGTGGTGTGCAGGATCGCCTCGAGCTGGTCCCGCGACTTGCCCGACGCCATGACGGCCTCGGCGATGCCGGTGCGCTCCAGCCGCGCCCAGTCTATCGTGTGGTCGCTGCTCACGCTTTCTTCATCCGGGGCGCCCGGCCGCAGATGCGGCGGCAGTCGAGACATGGCTGGACGGTTATCATGCAGGCTGATTTTTGTTATGCGCCATCAATGCCGGAAAGAGAAGCGTAAACGATGAACGACCAGCCGAAGGGCATGCGCAAGGGACTGGCGCATTATGGCGACGCCGGCTTCTCGCTGTTCCTGCGCAAGGCCTTCATCAAGGCGATGGGCTATTCGGACGCTGCGCTGGAGCGCCCCATCATCGGCATCACCAACACTTTCTCCGGCTACAATGCCTGCCACCGCAACGTGCCGGAGCTGATCGAGGCGATCAAGCGCGGGGTGCTGCTTGCGGGCGGGCTGCCGATCGAGTTCCCGATCGTCTCCATCCACGAGGCGTTCTCGCATCCCACCAGCATGTTCCTACGCAACCTGATGGCGATGGATGCGGAGGAGATGATCCGCGCCCAGCCCATGGATGCGGTGGTTCTGATCGGCGGCTGCGACAAGACGGTGCCGGCCTTGCTGATGGCGGCGGCCAGCGCCGACGTGCCGGCGATCCTGACCGTCACCGGCCCGATGACGACGAGCCGGCACAAGGGCGAGCGCCTCGGCGCCTGCACCGATTGCCGCCGGCTTTGGGGCCAGCACCGGGCGGGCGCCATCGAAAGCGACGAGATCGAGGCGATCGGCGGCAGGCTGGCGCCCGGTCCCGGCACCTGCATGGTGATGGGCACGGCGAGCACCATGGCGCTGGTCGCGGAAGCCATGGGCATGATGCTGCCGGGCGGAGCCGCCATTCCCGCCGTCCATGCCGACCGGCTGCGCCATGCCGAGGCGACGGGCGAGCGCGCCGTCGCGATGGCGCATGAAGGTCTGCGCCCGAGCGGGATCATGACGCGGAAGTCGATAGCCAATGCGCTGCGGGTGCTGCAGAGCGTCGGCGGCTCGACCAACGGCGTCGTCCATCTGGCGGCGATCGCCGGGCGTCTCGGCTTCGACCTCGACCTGGAAGAGCTCGACCGGCTTGGCCGGGAGACGCCGGTGCTGGTCGACCTCAAGCCTTCGGGCGCGCATTACATGGAAGATCTGTTCGATGCCGGAGGACTGACGACGGTGTTGCGCCAGATCGCCCATCTGCTCGAGCTCGACGCTCCGACCGTCACCGGCCGCACCCTCGGCGAGACGATCGAGGCCGCGCCGCCCGGCTGGGCGCAGGAGGTAGTGCGGCCGCTGTCGGACCCGATCCATCGCGGCGGCGGCATCCGCCTGCTGCGCGGCAATCTCGCCCCGAACGGCGCCATCATCAAGCAGGCGGCGGCGACGCCGTCATTGCTGAAGCATGTCGGGCGCGCCGTCGTCTTCTCCTCGCTGGAGGACATGACGAACCGGCTGGACGACCCGGATCTCGATGTGGAGGCCGACGACATCCTCGTGTTGCAGAATGCCGGCCCGAAGGGTGCGCCGGGCATGCCGGAAGCCGGCTATATCCCGATCCCGAAGAAGCTCGCCGCGCAGGGCGTCAGGGACATGGTGCGCATCTCCGATGCGCGGATGAGCGGCACCGCCTTCGGCGCCGTCGTGCTCCACATCTCGCCGGAGGCAGCCGTGGGCGGACCGCTGGCGCTGGTGCGCGACGGCGATCGCATCGGGCTCGACGTCGAGGCCGGACGGCTGCAGCTTCATGTCGAGGACGGCGAACTGGTACGCCGCCGCGCGTCCTGGACGCCGCCCGCCCATATGCGTGCCGAGCGCGGCTACCGAAAGCTCTATTTCGACGAGGTGCTGCAGGCCGAGGACGGCTGCGACTTCGATTTCCTGCGCAAGCACCCGCGCGGCAACGGATCCGAGGAGGCCCGGTCGTGAGCTTCGCCCAATTCCCGCGTCTCCATTTCGACCATCTCGATCGCGTCGAGCTGCCGCGCATGGCGCGGGTGCGGCTGCAGCATCCGGTGGGCGAGCCGCTCGCCGACGTGGCCGGCGCGGTGCGCGACGCCGTGCTCGCCTGCGCGCGTCTGCGCGCCCTGCCGAAGGGCAGCAGCGTGGCGATCGCGCTCGGCAGCCGCGGCATCGCCGACATCGCGCTGGTCGGACGCGCGACGGTCGCGGCGGTGCGCGAGCTCGGGCACGAGCCCTTCGTGGTGCCGGCGATGGGAAGCCATGGCGGCGGCACGGCAGAGGGTCAGGTCGAGGTGCTGGCGCGGCTCGGCATGAGCGAGGACTATCTGCAGGCGCCGGTGCGCGCGACGATGGATGTCGTCGACTATGGCGAGACGCCGGACGGGGCGCGCTGCAAGTTCGACGCCAATGCGGCCGGCGCCGACGCCATCGTCGTGGTCAACCGGGTCAAGTCGCATACGAGCTTCGACCGGACGATCGAAAGCGGACTGGTCAAGATGACGGCGGTCGGGCTCGGCAAGGCCGAAGGCGCGCGCGCGGTCCACCGCACCGGCCCGCGCGGCCTGATCGAGACGCTGCCGGCGCTGGCGCGGCTGGCGCTCGCCAGGGCGCCGATCGTGCTCGGCATCGCGCTGGTCGAGAACGCGCTGAAGAAGCTGATCGTGGTCGAAGGCGTCGCGCCGGAGCGCTTCTTCGAGGCCGACGAGCGGCTGCTGGTGCTTGCCAAGAGCTTTTTGCCGCGACTCCCCTTCGACCAGGCCGACGCCATGGTGGTCGAGCAGATCGGCAAGGATGTCAGCGGTGCGGGCATGGACTATGCCGCCACCGGCCGCTCCGATATCCGCTCCGTGCCCAATCCCGAAACGCCCTTCATCGCGCGCATCGCGGCCCTCGGCCTGTCCAAGGCCACCGGCGGCAACGGGGTCGGCATCGGTCTCGCCGATTTCTCCACCGCGGAGGTGGTCGAGCGCATCGACCTGCGCCAGATCTACATGAACTCGCTGACCTCGACCCTGGTCGAGAAGTCGCGCATGCCGCTGGTGATGGAGAACGATCTCGCCGCGGTGCGCGCGGCGGTTGCCACCTCCTGGTCGGACGAGGACCGGCTGACCCGGCTCTGCCAGATACGCTCGACCTCGCATCTCGAAGAGCTGCTGGTGTCGGAGACGCTGCTGCCCGACGCAAGGCAGAGCCCGCTCTACCGGGACGAGGGCGAGCCCTTCGAACTGCGCTTCGACGCGCGAGGCCGGTTGCTGTCGCGCGCCTATGCCGGCGACGAGGCGGGGCGGGGCGGGCGATGACCGGCGCTCCAGCCTCGGCCGGCCCCCGCCCCACCGCCATTCATCTCGACGCGGTCGGTGGCGCTGCGGGCGACATGTTCGTTGCCGCGATGCTCGACTGCTTCCCCGATCTGCGCGAGCGGGTGCTGGCGGACTGCCGGGCCGTGCTGCCGGCCGATGCAGGCCGGCCGTTCCTGCGCGATGGCATGTCGGCCGGCCTTCGCGTGCTGCGCTTCGGGCTCGACGGGCCCGAACATCACCATCACCATCATGGCCACCACCACACCGACTATCGCAGCCTGAGGGATCGCATCGGGGCGGCGGCGCTGTCGCCTGGCACGGAGAGACAGGCGCTCGCCATCTTGCGCATCATCGCCGAGGCTGAAGCGAGGATGCATTCGATCGCGATCGACGAGCTGCATTTCCACGAGATCGCCGACTGGGATTCGCTGATGGACGTGGTGGCGGCGGGCAGCATCGCGGCCGCGCTCGCGCCCGCCCGCTGGTCGGTCTCGTCGCTGCCGCTCGGGTCCGGAACGGTCGAGACCGCACATGGCCTCCTGCCGGTGCCGGCGCCCGCGACGGCCGAGATCCTCAAGGGCTTCGCCTGGCACGATGACGGCGTTCCCGGCGAGCGGGTGACGCCGACAGGGGCGGCGATCCTGCGCCATCTCTGCGATCCGGCCGGAACCGTGCAGCCGGGAGGCAGGCTGCTCGCGGTCGGCATGGGAGCAGGCACCCGCGACCTGCCGGGCATGCCCAACATGCTGCGCGCTACCGCCTTCGCCTCTGCGCAAGCCGGGGAACAGGAAACCGTGGCCGTGATCGGTTTCGACGTCGACGACATGACCGGCGAGGAAATCGCCATTGCCTGCGGCAGGCTGCGCGGCACGGATGGCGTGATCGACGCCGTCACCCTGACGGCGGCCGGCAAGAAGGGCCGGCCTGTCTGCCGCTTCGAGCTGCTGGCCCGCGTTGATGCGGTCGATGCGGTCGCGAATGCCTGTTTCGCGCAGACCAGCACGATCGGGCTGCGCTGGCGCATCGAGCAGCGTATCGTCCTGCCGCGCGAGACATCCCGTCGCGACGGGATTGCCATCAAGTCGGTGAGCCGGCCGGGCGGCATCGTCACCGCCAAGGCGGAGAGCGACGATCTGGCGGGCGGTGCGACGCTCGCCGAGCGGCGGGCAGCCGCATGGCGCGCCTCGAGAGGTGACGGCGATGACTGACGAGACGATCGTCCGCCTGCGCGAGGCGCTGGCAAGGACGCCGCGGCTGGCGATCGCCGTCAGCGGCGGTGTCGACAGCATGACGCTCGCCCATGTCGCGCATGGTGCGATCGACGTGCAGATGGTGCACGCGCTGTCGCCGGCCGTGCCGGCCGAGGCGACCGCGCGCGTCAGGGCCCATGCCGGGCGCCATGGCTGGGAGCTGGTGACGACGGCGGCCGGCGAGTTCGACGATGAGCGCTATGTCTCCAACCCGTCCGATCGCTGCTATTTCTGCAAGATCAATCTCTACGACCGCATCGCGACGCTCACCGACCGTCCGATCGCATCGGGCGCCAATCTCGACGATCTCGGCGACTACCGGCCGGGCCTGCTGGCGGCCGGCGAGCGCGGCGTGGTGCATCCGCTGGTCGAGGCGGGGATCGACAAGCAGGGCGTGCGGGCGATCGCGCGGCGGCTGAAGCTCGACGATCTGTCGGAACTGCCGGCCCAGCCCTGCCTTGCCAGCCGGGTCGAGACCGGCATCGCCATCGAGGCGCGCGATCTCGCCTTCATCGACGAGGTGGAGCGCGCGGTGCGGCAGGCGGTCCCCGGACAGGAGGCGGTGCGCTGCCGGATCACGCGGCGCGGCGTGGTGCTGGAGCTTGCCGATGCAGGGCATGCAGGCGAGGCGGAGACGATCGCGCGCCGTCTCGCGGCCATGGCGCGACGCGACTTCGCCGGCGTCGCGCCCTACCGGCGCGGCTCGGCCTTCCTGCGCTGAGGAGCCTCGTCAGCCGACGAAGGCGCGCTCGACGACGAACTCGGCAGGCTTGGCGTTGGAGCCTTCGGTCAACCCGAAACGCTCCGCCAGCGCCTTGACGTCCTTCAGCATCTCCATCGAGCCGCAGATCATGATGCGGTCATGGGCGGGATCGAAGGGCACGACATCGAGATCGGCGAACAGCTTGCCGCTCTCGATCAGCGTCGTGATGCGGCCCATCCGGGCCGAGCTGTCGCGCGTCGTCGTGCAGTAATGGCGGAAGCGGCCGTCGGCCATCTCGCCGATCAGCGGGTCGTCGCGCAGCGAGGCGGCAAGCTCGCTGCCATAGTCGAGCTCGGCGACATCGCGGCAGGTATGGGTGAGGATCACCTCGCCGAACTTCTCGTAGGTCTCCGGATCGCGGACCAGGCTGGCGAAGGGCGCGATGCCGGTGCCGGTCGAGATCATCCAGAGCCGCCTGGCGGGCGTCAGCGCGTCGTTGACCAGCGTGCCGGTCGGCTTCTGGCGCATCAGCACCGTGTCGCCCGGCACGATCTTCTGCAGATGCCGGGTGAGCGGTCCCTCCGGCACCTTGATCGAAAAGAACTCGATCTCGTCGTCCCATGACGGGCTGGCGATCGAATAGGCGCGGAAGACCGGCTTCTCGGCATTCGGCAGGCCGATCATCACGAACTCGCCGGAGCGGAAGCGGAAGCTCTGCGGGCGGGTGATGCGGAAGGAGAAGAGGCGGTCGGTGTAGTGGCGGACGGCGACGACCTGCTCGGCGAAGACGCCGGCGGGAATGGGGTACGCGATGGGGCGCGCATGATCGATGCCGGAGACGGCGATTGAGTTCATGATTGTCGTCCCGTCAGTGGATTGCGATGATGAAGCAGGCCTGGAAGGAGGGCCGCTTGCCTCCCGAAATTATTAGTATACATATGATTTTTGCGTCAAGATGAGGTGGTAGAGCAGCGTTCCAAATTGCCCTCCATAGGCAGGCCGCATGTTCCGGAAATCGGTCGTGAGAGAGAACAAGCCGGATTCTGCGTCACATGTCGTCGCCGGCGTGGACGTCGGCGGCACCTTCACCGACCTGATCATGTTTGACGGCCGCGACGGCGGCTCGGTGCGCATCGCCAAGACCCCGACCACGGTCGACAACCAGGCGACGGGCGTGGTCACCGCGCTGGAGCGCACCGGCGTCCCGATCGCCGAGATCGGCATGATCGTCCACGGCACGACCACCACCACCAATGCGGTGCTGGAGCGCAGGCTCGCCCGCACCGGCCTGATCACCACGCGCGGCTTCCGCGATATACTGGAGCTCGGCCGGCGCACGAGGCCGCAGCCCTACGGCATGACCGGCGTCTTCGTGCCGATCATCCCGCGCGACCTCAGGCTCGAGGTGAGCGAGCGGCTCGACGCCGACGGCTCGGTCCGCATCCCGCTTGACGAGGACGAGCTGCGGGCGGCGGCCGCCCGGCTGCTCGGGATGGGCTGCGAATCGCTCGTCATCCATTTCCTCCACGCCTATGCCAATCCGGTCCATGAACTGCGTGCCGCCGAGATCGCCGCCGGGCTGTGGCCGAACTCCTATATCACCATGGGCCATTCGCTGCTCTCGGAGGCGCGGGAGTTCGAGCGCGGCGTCACCGCCGCCGTCAACGCCTCGGTGCAGCCGGTGCTGGAGCGTTATGTCGGCCGGCTTGCCGACGAGCTTGCGGCGCGCGGCTACCGGCGCGACTTCCTGGTCATGAACGGCAATGGCGGCATGATCTCGGCCGGCTTCGTCACCCGGGAAGCGGCGAAGACCGTCATGTCCGGTCCGGCCTCGGGCGTGATGGCCGCCGCCTTCACCGCCAGCCGTGCCGGCTTCGCCGACATCGTGACCTACGACATGGGCGGCACCTCGACCGATGTGGCGCTGATCCGCGGCGCGCGCCCGGCGGTCTCCAACGAGATCGAGATCGAATATGCGATGCCGATCCATGTGCCGATGGTCGACGTGCGCACCGTCGGGGCCGGCGGCGGCTCGATCGCCTTCGTCGACGATGCCGGGCTGATCCGCGTCGGGCCGCGCAGCGCCGGGGCGGCACCCGGGCCGATCTGCTACGGCCGCGGCGGCAGCGAGCCGACCATCACCGATGCCGATCTCGTGCTCGGCCGGCTCAATCCGGATCGGCTTCTCGCCGTCGACAATCCGGTCACGGTCGGGCAGGTGAGCGAGGTGTTCCGCCGCGAGATCGGCGAGCGCATCGGGGCGGACGGGATCGCCGCGGCCGGCGCGGTGCTGCGGCTCGCCAATCTCAAGATGGCCGGCGCGATCCGCATGGTGTCGATCTCGCGCGGCCTCGATCCGCGTGATTTCGCGTTGTTCGCCTTCGGCGGCGCCGGCCCGCTGCATGCGACGGCGCTGGCGCGCGAGCTCGGCATGCCGCGCGTCATCGTTCCGGCCCGGCCGGGCATCACCAATGCGCTCGGCTGCGTCGTCGCCGACATGCGCCACGATTTCGTGCGGACGGTGAACCGGCCGGTCGCCGAGCTCGACGAGGCGCTGATGCACCAGATCCTCGCCGAGCAGAGCGCGGAGGGCAGGGCGCTGGTCGAGCAGGAGGCGATGAAGCCGCAGAAATTGCAGTTCATCCATTCGGCCGACATGCAGTTCGTCGGCCAGACCCATCTGATCAACGTGCCGCTGCCGGGGCCGACCGTCGGCCGCCACGAGCTGCAGGATCTCTTCGCCGCGGCCTATTACCAGCGCTTCCGCGTCGACCTGCCGGAGATCCGCGCCAATCTCGTCAATCTCAACACGTCGGTCGTCGGCGTTCGGCCGGAGATCGACATCTCGGTGCTGATCGATCCCGCCGGGCGGGCGTCGCGGCTCGAAGACGCGCTGGTCGAGACGCGGCCGGTCTGGTTCGCGGAGGAATGGCATCAGACGCCGGTCTACGCACGCGAGCGCCTGCCGCTCGATGCGCGCTTC
>CAYYZC010000054.1:0-14278 GCA_964475605.1 uncultured Chelativorans sp. | reverse complement strand
ACGGATGAAGAAGTTGGAGTTCATTGTGTTCTCCTTCTGGAACGGCTCACGAATGAGATGCCGCCTATATGGAGACCCACGTCTTTCCGAAAAGTGGCGCCAACATTACTTCTTGGTAAGGGCGATCACGGCTGTTTCAGAACAGTGCGCGACGGATCAAATCGAGGGACACGAGCGTTAGGACAAGTTTGAATCCGGTTCGAAAAACACGCTCGGGCACCTTGAGCAGGATGCGGCTGCCGACGACGGTGCCACCGAGCCCGGCGACGATCATCGCCGCCACGAGCGGCAGATAGTCGGCAAACGCGAAACCGAGTGCGGTGAAGGTGACGACCTTGAGCAGGTTCTGGATTGTCATCAGGGTTGCGTGCGTGGCGACGAGCTGGCGGCGATCGGCGAGCCCCTTGATGAAGGTCGCGAGCAGCGGCCCGGTGGGTCCCACGATCATCGAGAGCGCCGAAATGACGGCGCCGCCGATGAGCTGCACCAGGCGGTTCTCGCCGACGATCTTCGGCTGCGGGAGCCAGGCCGTGATCAGCACGAAGCAGCCGATGATGAGGGTGAACAGATATTCGGGCAGCAGATTGGCGAACTGCCCGCCGACGATGACGCCAGGCACGGCTCCCAGCGAAATCCAGGCGATCAGCTGCCACTGAATATGGTTGCGCTGCACTACGGCGCGGCCGGCGTTCGAGCCCAGTTGCACTGCGCCGTGCACGGGCACCACCACGGCGGGCGGAAACGCCAGCGCGAGGATGGCGACCATCAGCAGCCCGCCCCCAAGCGAGAACATCGCCGTGATCATCGAGGTGATGAAGCTCAACCCGACGAGCAGCAGGGCAATGGTGGGTTCGAGCCCGGCGGGAAGGAGCAAGGTGAGCACGGCGGGTTGGCGTAGGCCGCGGCGCCAGTCGAATCAAGCCTCTGCGGCGGGTTATCCTGCCCCGGCGTGGGGACAACTGCCCGGGCCGAGTGCTACTGCCTGCTCAGCTGCTCAAGCGCGCGCTTCTCGTCCTCGGTCAGCTCCGCGTCCTCCACCACGTCGGCGGCCCGTTTGCGGCGGGCGGCGAGAGCGATGGCGATGCCGCCGACGAGCAGGATGATGGGCGCAGCGGTCCACAGGATGAGCGTGTGCGGCGCGAAGACCGGCTTGAGCAGAACGAATTCGCCATAGCGGTCGACGAGGTACTGGATGGCCTCGTCGTCGGTGTCGCCGGCCACCAGCCGCTCGCGCACCAGGAGGCGGATTTCGCGGGCAAGGTCGGCATTGGAATCATCGATCGATTCGTTCTGGCACACGAGGCAGCGAAGCTGGGCGGAGATGGCGCGGGCGCGCGCCTCGAGCGCGGGATCGGCAAGGATTTCGTCGGGAAGGACGGCAAAGGCGGGCGCCGCCATCAGCACCGTCAACAGCAGCGCGAGCAGCGTCCTCATTCGGCCGGCGCCGCCTTGGCGGCGGCACGGCGCGGCGCGCCGACGCGCAGGCGCCGGTCGCTGAACGACAGGATGCCGGCCCCCGCCATGATCAGCGCGCCCAGCCAGATCAGGGTGACATAGGGCTTGAACCAGGCGCGCACGACGCGGCCGCCATCGGCGCCGGTTTCGCCCAGTTGCAGATAGAGCTGCGAGAAACCGTAGGTCTCGATCGCCGCCTCGGTGGTGGGTGTGCCGCTGGCCGGATAGATGCGGCGCTCGGGGGCATAGGAGCGCGACGAGCCATCAGGCGCGGTTACGACGAAGCGGCCGGTCTCGGCCACATAGTTCGCGCCCGCGCGCTCCTCGACGCCTTCGAAGGCGATGGTGTAATTGCCGAGCGCCCGGCTCGTGCCGGACTGCATCGTCGTCACGAGTTCGAGCTCCCAGGCACTTGCGGTGACGATGCCGATGACGGTGACGCCGAGACCGAAATGCGCCAGCGCGGTCGAGAAGGCGCTGCGCGGCAGGCCGACCAGGCGGCGGATGCTGAGCCCGAACGCCATGCGGCCGAACCCGGCGCGGTCGATCAGTTCGGCAATGGCTCCGAAGCCGACCCAGAACCCGAGCAGCAGCCCGAGCGGCGCCAGCGAGATCGCGGCGCCCGACAGCGCAAAGATGACGATGGTGACGAAGATCGCCGCTCCGGCCGCGAAGGCCAGTCGCTGCGTCACGGCCACCAGGTCGCCGCGCTTCCAGGCGAGGAACGGCCCGAACGGCAAGACCACCAGCAACGGCGCCATGATCGAACCGAAGGTCAGCGTGAAGAACGGCTCACCGACCGATATAGTGCGGCCGGTGAGAGCGTCGAGGATCAATGGATAGAGCGTGCCGGTGAGAACGGCCGCCGTCGCCGTCGCCAGGAACAGATTGTTGAGAATGAGCGCGCCTTCGCGGCTGATGGGCGCGAACAGACCCCCGGCCCTCAGCGTCGAGGCGCGGAGGGCGAACAGGGCAAAGCCGCCGCCGATGAACGCCGCGAGCAGCCCGAGGATCACGAGGCCGCGGGTGGGGTCCGAGGCGAAGGTGTGCACCGAGGTCAGGATGCCGGAGCGTACCATGAAGGTGCCGAGCAGGCTGAGCGAGAAGGTGATGATGGCAAGGAAGATCGTCCAGATCTTGAGCGCATTGCGCTTTTCCATCACCAGCGCGGAGTGGAGCAGCGCCGTCCCGGCGAGCCACGGCATGAAGCTCGCATTCTCGACCGGATCCCAGAACCACCAGCCGCCCCAGCCGAGCTCGTAATAGGCCCAGTAGGAGCCCATGGCGATGCCGCCGGTGAGGAACATCCACGCTGCCAGCGTCCACGGCCGGACCCACCGCGCCCACGCCGCATCGATCCGCCCTTCGATCAGTGCCGCCACCGCGAATGAGAAGGAGATCGAGAACCCGACATAGCCGAGATAGAGCAGCGGCGGGTGGATCGCGAGGCCGATATCCTGGAGCACCGGGTTGAGGTCGCGCCCTTCGATCGGCGCCGGATCGAGCCGGGCGAACGGGTTCGACGTGGCGAGCACGAAGAGCAGGAAGGCGGCGCCGACCATCCCCTGGACGGCCAGCACATTGGCCCGCAGGCGCTGGGGCAGGTTGCGGCCGAACAGCGCGACCATGGCCGCGAAGACGGTGAGGATCAGCACCCAGAGCAGCATGGAGCCTTCGTGATTGCCCCAGGTGCCGGTGAACTTGTAGAGCATCGGCTTCTGCGAGTGGGAGTTCTCCCACACATTGAGCACCGAGAAGTCCGAGGCGACATAGGAAGCCGTCAGCACGGCGAAGGCAACCGCCGTCAACGCGCAGACGGTGAGCGCCACCGGCGCGGCGACCGCCATCAGGCGCTGGTCGCCGATCCGCCAGCCGATCAGCGGCAGGCTCGCCTGCGCCAGCGACAGGGCGAAGGCGAGCACCAGCGCGAAATGTCCCAGCTCAACGATCACGCTTGCCGCTCCGAGGTCATTCGCCCTCCTGCCAGACGCCCTGTTCCTTCAGGCTCGCGGCGACTTCGGGCGGCATATAGGTCTCGTCATGCCTGGCAAGCACGCTGTCGGCGACGAAGACGCCATCGGCGCCGAACGTGCCTTCGGTGACGACGCCCTGCTCTTCGCGGAAGAGGTCGGGCAGGATGCCGTCATAGGCGACGGGGACCGAATTCGTCACATCGGTGACGGAAAAGGATATCCGCGTTCCCTCCCCGCGCAAGACCGAGCCCTTCTCCACCAGCCCGCCGAGCCGGATGCGCTCGCCGGGCGCGACCACAGTGCCGGCCGCGAGATCCGAAGGCATGTAGAAATAGGATGTCCGCTGGCCGAGCGCATAGGCCGTCAGCGCGGCAGCGAGCGCGATGAAGGCCATGCCGCTGCCGATCACCGCCAGCCGCTTCTGCTTGCGGGTCATTCCGTGCTCCCCTGCTGCGATCCGAGCCCGAGCGATGCGGCAAGGTCGGAAATCGCGGCCTGCGCCTCCTCGTCGCCCTTCAGCGCCTTCAGCGCGCGCTCCAGAGCCGAGCCCGCATCGTCGCGACGCCCGAGCACGGCATAGGAGCTGATCAGCTTCCGCCAGCCTTCCGCGTCGCCGGGATTGTCGCGCAGCCGGCTGTCGAGGCCGGCGACCATGCCCTCGATCATCGCGGCGCGCTGGTCGGCGTTCATGGTGGCGGCCGCTTCGATATCGGCCGCCGTCGGGCCTGCTGCCCTCTCGATGTCCTCCTGCGGCGCGACATTGCGCAAGGACTGGCGGATGGTGCGCTGCCAGGGCGAATCGGCAGGGAGGTCGGCCAGCATCTCTTCCAGCAGGCGGTGGGCCTCGGCGTCACGATCCTGCTGCGCGAGAACCGTCGCCATCAGGAAGCGGGCCTCGATATAGTCGGGGTCGGCGGCAATGGCCCGCTCCAGCGCCGCCTGCGCTTCCTCGTCGATCTCGCCGCCATTGCCGTCGGCGATGGCAAGCGCAAGCCCGGTCTCGCGCTCCGCGGTCGAGCCGGCAAGCTCGATCGCCCTGCGATAGGCATTTGCCGCGTCGTCATGCCGCCCCATCCGGCCATAGATCGGCGCCAGCACGTCCCAGCCCTGGGCGTCGTCGGGGTTCTCCGCCAGATGCCTTTCGGCGCGGGCGACGAGTTCGGCGAGCGTGCTTTCGGCAGGGCTTTTCTCCAGCCTTGCCTGCAGCGGCTGGTCCGGCAATCCCGGCGAGCCGGTCGTCGCATAGACGGACCAGCTGACGAGCGGGATCATGAGGATGGCGGCCGTCGCCAGGATGCGTCCGCCGCGTGTCTGGATCGAGTCGGCTCCGCCGCCGCCGCGCCGCGAGGCGCCGATCATGCGCCGTCCGATCTCGATGCGTGCTTCTTCCGCCGCCGCCGGCGCGATCAGCCCGCGTGCCCGGTCGCGATCGAGCTCGGCGAGCTGGTCGCGATAGACCTCCAGGTCCTGCTTCGGCTCACCCGCGGCAGCGACGCTGCCGCGCACGACGGGCAGCAGGACCGCCAGCGTTCCGGCAAATGTCAACAGCGCTGCGGCAGCCCAGAAGAACATGCGTCATCAATAGTCTTTGCGGGAGGGGCTGCCAATAAACGGCGAGTGCGGCTTTTTGGCGATGGTCCGACTTGGCGATGGTCCGACCCGGGCCCGCGTGGACAGTCAGGTTTCGGGTCCTAAGCGATCGGCGTCCAGCTACCGTCGTCATTGCGGCAGGCGGTGCCCCGGATCGACCGCGACTGCCCGCCGACATGGACCGTGTGCATATACTGGCGGCAGTCCTGCGAGCCGACGCGGTAGGGTGCGCCCGCCCGCACCTCGCCATGGAGCCGGCTGCCGCGGCGGCCCCATTCGACGGTCTGGCCGACCGGCGTATATTCGAGTGCGCGATATTCCGCCTCGAGCGCCCGTCTGCGGTCACGCTCGTCCAACCCTTCGCGGACAGCGCGCCCGACCAGGCCGCCGGCCATCGCCTCGACGATCCTGGTCGCGACAGGTTCGTCCTGGCTGGAAGCGAATGCACCGATCAGCGCGCCGTCGGCACTGCGGCCGCTGGCGCAGCCGGCGAGCACGCCGGTGAGCAGGACCGCCGTCATAGCGGGTCGGAACCGTTTCTTCACTCTGCTTCGCCGCCTCCAATCGCGATTGGCAGGAAGGACCTAGGGTGAGACCGCCGCCAATTCAAGCATGCGGGAATTCGCACTTCAATCCTGGGCGGCGCGCAGGGTGACGATCGCCTTCAGCCCGCCGAGCTGCGATTCCGCCAACCTGATCTTGCCGCCATACTCGCTGACGATGTCGGAGACGATCGCCAGGCCCAGCCCGGTTCCCGGCTTGGTCTCGTCGAGCCGGCGCCCGCGCTTCAGCGCTTCACGCGCCTGCTCGGCCGGAATCCCCGGCCCGTCATCCTCGACCACGAGGTCGAAGGAGCGGAGCTGGCCGTCGTCATGCATCCCGCCCGTCGTCAGCCGCACCCGGCTCCGTGCCCATTTCATCGCGTTCTCGAGCAGGTTGCCGACCACCTCCTCCAGATCCTCGCGCTCGCCGGCGAAAACGATCTCGTCTTCGGGCATCACCAGGTCCAGCTTCACCTGCGGATTGAGCTTGCCGATGACGCGGGCCATGCGGTTCAGCGTGTCGAAGACCGGCGTGCGGAAGACGATCGTGTCGCGCTGGGCGGCCATCCGCGCCCGCTGCAGGTAGTGCTCGAGCTGCTGGCTCATCGATCCGGCCTGCTCGGCGATCAGCTCGCCGCGCGGGCCGCCGAGAGCGCGCGCCTCGTTGGTGAGCACGGAGAGCGGCGTCTTCAGCGAATGCGCCAGATTGCCGACCTGGGTGCGGGCCCGCTCGACGATGCGCCGGTTGCTCTCGATGAGCGCGTTGGTCTCCCGGGCAAGCGGCGCGATCTCGGCCGGGAACTCACCGTCGAGGCTCTTCGCAGTGCCGGCGCGGATATCGGCCAGTGCCCGGCGCACGCGGCCGAGCGGCTCCAGGCCGATCAGGATGGCGATCGCATTGATGCCGATCATGCCGACGCCGAACAGCGCCAGGTAGAGGTAGAGCTGCCGCTCGAAGGCGCCGATCTCCGCCTCGAGATCGCTGCGGCTGCCCATCACGCGGAAGCGCGCGATGCGGTTGTCCTGGTCGAGCACGAACTCGCTTTCCAGTATCTGGATCTCCTCGCCGGCAAGCCCCTCGCTGCGATAGCTCCGCTGGAATTCGGAGTTGAAGGGCGCCTCGGCCACCGGCGCCGAAGCGATCGGCTCCACCATCGACACCGAATTGAGCGCGCCCGCCACGCCTTCCGAGACAGGCTCGACGGCCCAGTACCATCCAGAACGCGGAATGCTGAAGCGAAGGTCGCCGAGATTGGGCGAGCCTTCGAGCCGCCCGCTCTCCGCCACCCCGACGGAGCTGATCAAGTTGAAGAGATGCGCCGTCAGCAGGCTCTCGAAGCCGCGTTCGCTCGACTGCCTGAACAGGGCCGAGATGATGGTCGCGATGACCACCAGCGCCACGATCGCCCAGACGGTGGAGAACGCGATGGCGCGGAATGTGAGCGAGCCGAACTTGATCCGGGGCAGCCGCATCGCTTCTTTCCAGCCGCCGCGCGGCGCTAGGTCGCGGATTCGCGCATGCGATAGCCCATGCCGCGCACCGTCTCGATCAGATCCACCCCCATCTTCTTGCGCAGCCGTCCGACGAACACCTCGATCGTGTTGGAATCGCGATCGAAATCCTGGTCGTAGAGGTGCTCGACCAGCTCGGTGCGCGAAACCACCTCGCCCATATGGTGCATCAGATAGGCGAGCAGCCTAAACTCGTGCGAGGTCAGCTTCAGCGGCACGCCGTCGATATCGGCCTTGGACGATTTGGTGTCGAGCCTGAGCGGTCCGCAGGTGATCTCCGACGAGGCATGTCCGGCGGCGCGGCGGATCAGGGCGCGCAGGCGGGCCAGCACCTCCTCGATATGAAAGGGCTTGGCGACGTAGTCGTCGGCACCGGCATCGATGCCCGCGACCTTGTCGCTCCAGCGGTCG
Organism: uncultured Chelativorans sp.; assembly: GCA_964475605.1. GTDB lineage: Bacteria > Pseudomonadota > Alphaproteobacteria > Rhizobiales > Rhizobiaceae > CAYYZC01. Next base: position 6,795 of record CAYYZC010000054.1, on the reverse strand, counting down.
CGCGCCGTCAGGATCAGCACCGGCATCTTGCGCCCGTCGCGCCGCCAGCGCTCGAGCACGCTGATGCCGTCCATCTGCGGCAGGCCGATATCGAGCACGACGGCGTCATAGGGCTCGGTATCGCCGAGGAAATGGCCCTCCTCGCCGTCGAAGGCGCGGTCGACCACATAGCCCGCATCGGCGAGGGCGTCGGAAACCTGCCTGTTCAGATCCTTGTCATCCTCGACAACCAGAATTCGCATCAGTTCTGCCCGGTGAAATATGCCGCGACTATCGCCGGATTCGCCCGCCGCGGCAATTGAAGCGGAAGCATCCCCGCGATCAGTTGAGCGGCACCACGATCTCGCTGCGGCGCGGGCGCTGGCCGTCCTTGGCCGGCATCAGCACCACGATGACGCAGACCTGCCGTCCGCCGCGCGTCTCCAGCGTCGCCCGGCCGAGCTGGCCGCCCCGGCGCCGGGCTTCCTGCATCCCGATTGAATAGCAGTCGCCCTGGGCGAGGATCATCTCGCCCGAAGCGCCTTGCCCACCCGGAGCGGCACCGGCCGGCACGGCAAGCGTCGAGACGGCCATCAGGCCGGCCATCAATGCGCGCGATATGGTGCGGATCGTTGTCATGACCGGGTTGTAGCCCAACCCTGCTGAACATGGAATGAACGATGCCGCACCAGTTACGGGCGCTACAGAATGCGTGATTTGGCCGCCACTCGCCCGACGATCGCCAATATGCCCGCGCCGGCGGTGACGAGCTGCATGATGCCGACGACCAGCAGGTCGCCGTCCCCCTGCCCGATCGGATAGCCCGCGACCTCGGCGCCTGCCAGCAGCACCACCACCAGCGAAGCCCATATGGTGCGCGAAAGATACCACGGCTTGTGCTGTCCCATCATCGTCACTCCTTCCGTTTCATCCGATGTCAGTTCAGGGCGAAGCGTTTCGTCGCCGGCAGGCCGGCGCCGACGAGGGCGCTCATCTGGCGCACGGTGATCTCGACCTCCTCAGGCGCGAAGCCGAAATCGCCCAGCATGTCGGCTTGCGGATAGGTCCATTCGGGCTCCCCGGTCTCGACGCTGCGAACAGGATTCGCTCCCGGCGCGCCGATCTCAAGCCGGTAGCGCTCTTCCTCCTCGCCGAGCGGAATGTCCTCGCCGAGCCAGTTGTCGGCATCGATGCGGCCACGCCGCACCCAGCTCAGCCTCAACGCATCCTCGCCGCGCTGCATCCTCAGATGCACCGGCGCTAGCGGCGTCAGCGCCCGCACGCCGCCCGAGGCGACCGTCTCGGCGAAACCTGCCGCCGAGAGTTCCTGGCCCGACGGTCCGACGCGCCAGTTGAGGTCGAGCCCGGCCTGTGCGGCATCGAGATCGACCCTTCCGACCGCGCCGTCGAGCAGCACGAAAGCCGCACCGGCCGCCGCGCCTGCGCGCATCGCATCCCCGGTGCCGCCCTGCCCGCGCAGCACCCTGGACAGCCGCCAGCGGGAATCGGCGACCTCCGTCGCCTCCGCGAACTGGAGCACCTCCCACGTGCCGGAAGCCGAACGCACCGCAGCCATGTTGCCGCCGCCGAAAAGCTGCGCATCGGAGATGCCGGCAAGCTCGCCATTGTAGAGCTCGACCTCGATCGACTGTCCCCGCCCGAAGCGGCCCTCCACGCCCGGCTCCATCGGTGCGACGAGCGCCCCGACCGTCGCGGGCGTCGCGAGGCTTGCCGCCTGCGCGAAGCCGCTCGTCTCCGGCGAGGAGAGCACGGCCTGGTTCCGCCACGGTTCGGCGAAAGCGGCCACATGGATGCGTGGCCTGTCGGCGCCCGACTGCGCGCCGGTGACGGCGGGCAGGTCGAGCAGCACCGCATGCGGCGCGGACGCAAATCGCTTGCGATGCGTCTTGCCCGTGGGCCCCGTGTCCCAGCGGGCCGGCACCGAGCGCTCGATCCGGCGCGCCCTCACCTGCCACACCAGCCCCGCATCGACCTCCTCGACCAGATAGAGCTGCTGCGGGTCCTCGCCCGGCAGCGTGATAACCGTACCGGGCTCGATCCCGATCGAGGATGGCGGCAGCGCGAAGCCGACCGTTTCGCGGCCCTGCCTCTGCCGGCGCAGCCAGTCGGCGACCAGCGCCCTGGCCGCACCGCGCTCCAGGCATCCCGGAAAGCTCAGCGCCCGGCTCGGACCCTCCTTGCCGGACGGTTCGGTCCGGGCCAGGCCGGCCTGATAGTCCGACATCGGATCGACATGACTGAGCTCCGCCTCGCTCGGCAGATCCTCGGCCGGTCGCCGCACCCGTTCCACCACGCGCAAGTCGTCGGCCACCACCAGTTCGCCGAGTTGGCACGGCTGCCGGACATTCGCCTCGTCGGCGAAGCGCAGCCGGCCTTCCGTCTCGCTGACGGCGATCCCGAACAGTTCGACGACCGGCTCGAGCGCTGCGCGCGCCGTCGCCGGCGCCTCGACTATATAGCCCGCAAGCGAGCCTCCGACGCCTGCCGTATCCGCCTCGGGCAGACCGTGATCGGCCAGGATCGCATCGATCAGGTCGGCGGCGGTGGCGCCGGAAAGCCGGCCGTTGAGCCAGTGGCCGAGTTGCCAGTTTTGTCCGTCCCTCCACAGCTCCTCCAGCAGCGGGAAGGCCGGAAACGGCCGTGCATCCCAGGCCCAAACATAGATGCGCGAGGCCGCCAGCATGCGCCCGCCATAGATCGGCGACATCGGATTCTCGGCGCCCTCGAACGTGTCGGCCGCAGGCGACCAGAAGCCGATCTGCGCATCGAGATAGCGGTGCTGCGCGATGTCGGACCGCCCGCGCGACGAGAAGTAGGGAAAGGCGTTCTCCGAGGATTTCGGGTCCGGGAAGACGTTGGGCTGGTTCGGCCCCTTCTCGACCGCCGGGCAACCGAGCTCTGTGAACCAGATCGGCTTCGAGCGCGGCACCCAGCCGGTCGGCGCCGCCGCCTCGACCCCGCCGGGCCTGTCGAAATGCCGGTTCTGCCACCAGCGCCGGATGTCCTTGTAGCGAAACACCCAGTCCTTGCCGTGGGCGCCGTCGATGATCGGCGTCCGCTGGCGATTCCGCCGCGCCGCGCCCGATTGATAGAACCAGTCATATCCCTCGCCGGCGACAATCTGCGAGCGCAGCCGCTCGCGGTCGTAGGGCTCGGAGAATCCGTCCGGATTGCCGCCGAAATGGTCGCCGTCGCGCCAGTCGGAGAGCGGCATATAATTGTCGATCCCGATCGCATTGATCGCCTCATGCGACCACAGCGGATCGAGATGGTAGAAGACATCGCCGCTGCCGTCGGCCGGCTGGTAGCCGAAATATTCCGTCCAGTCGGCGCCGTAGCTGATCCGCGTCCCCGCACCGACGATCGAGCGCACGTCCTGCGCAAGGCCGCAGAGCTGCTCGACGAAGGGAAAGCGGTCGGCACCGTCGCGAAGCCAGGTCAGCCCCCTCAGCTCGGAGCCGAGCAGGATGGCGTCGACGCCGCCGGCCGCCTCCGCCAGCCTCGCATAATGCAGCACGAGCCGGCGATAGCCCCAGTCGCCGGCCGGTCCGTCATAATCCACGCCCTCGTCGCTTTCGGCGAAGTCGCCCGGCTGCGCGTCGCCGCAGAAGCGCTCGACCTGATTGCGGGCCGCACCGCTCTTGTCGGCATTTCCGGCCTGCCCCGGCCCCGGATAGCAGGTGATCGGCCCGCGCCAAGGGAAGAGCGGCTGCTGCGCGCCGCCATAGGGGTCCGGCAGCCCGTTGCCGGGCGGAATGTCCATCATCAGGAACGGATAGAGCGTCACCTTGAGCCCGCGCGAGCGGATCTCGGCGATCGCCTCCATGACCGAGCGGTCCGACGGCGTCCCGCCATAGGCCGCGGCCCCGTCGACATAGGAGACCACCGGCGCCGTCGCCCGCGTCAGGCCCGAGACCTTCCACTCTTCCGAATGCTCCATCTCGTCGCCATAGGTGACGGCCGGCCGCACCCGGCATTGGCCGGCGCGCAGATCGTCGCCGAACCATGTGACGACCAGCGCCACATCCTCCAGATTGGGGCAGAGCGCCTGCAACTCGTCCAGCGAGGCGACGAGATCGGACCCGGCATAGGTCACCTGCCGGTTGAGATGCTCGGTCACTCCGGGCTTCGGCGAGCGCATCACCTGCTTCGGCGACAGTCCGAATTCCGTCGATCCGGGGATCAGGGCGACAGCCCGGATCTCCTTGTGCAGCCGGCCGACCGGTCGCATCACCTCGAACTGGAATTGCGGCACGCGATTGCCGTATTCCGCCAGCGGCAGCCGGTCGAACACGACATAGGCGACGCCACGATAGGCCGGCGCGTTGCCTTCGCCCTGTTTGGCCTCGATCAGCGGATCGGGCGCCTGGTGCTCGCCGCCAAGATGGACGCGCACATTGACCTGCTCCAGGTCGAGCTCACTGCCATCGGCCCAGATCCGCCTGATGCCGGCGATCCTGCCCTCGCACACCGCGAAGGCGACATTGGCGAAATAGGAATATTCCGTGACCTTCGGCCCGCCCTTGTAGCCCTGCCGCGACGTCTTCTTCGCCTCCTCGAAGCGCGTCGCCCAGATCACCTGCCCGCCGGTGCGCACGGTGCCGTAGATGCGCGGCAGCGGCGCGCCTTCCTCGGCCAGGAAGGGCCGCATGGTTCCAAGCCGCGGGCCCTCGACGCGCCGCGTCCCTTCGAGCAGGGTGCGGTCGAGCGCATAGCCGGCGAGCGAGCCCGCGGCCGACCCGAGCGCCGCACCGATCGGACCGAGCGCGCCGCCGAGGAAGCTGCCCGCGGCCTGTAGGACGATTGTCGCCATGTGCTAGACCTTTCGACGAAGCGGCGGAAAGGAGAAGGCGCCGGCGATCTTGCGCCGCCACTGCGGCACCAGCGGCGAGATCATGACCGAGTGGCCCTGATAGGCATGGATGAAGCGGCCGGCGGAAAGCAGGATGCCGACATGCTTGGCCCCGTGGCCGGCCCGCCATCTGAACACGAGCAGGTCGCCCGGCCCCGCCTCTGCGGCCGGCTTCCCGATGCAGTGCCGGCGCGCGGCCGCGATCAGCCTGTCCTCGCCGCCCATCTCGGCCCAGTCCGGCGCATAGGGTCCGGGCTCCTCGGCGCCCTCGCCATAGACCGCCCGCCAGACGCCGCGCACCAGGCCGAGGCAGTCGCATCCGACGCCCTTGGTCGTGCCCTGGTGCCGATAGGGCGTTCCCAGCCAGTCGAGCGCCTCCGCCACGACGAGGCCCGCCGCCGAAAGCTCCAGCTCGCTCATTCGACCAGCGGCCGGCCGTCGAAATCCATGCCGTCCCTGACATAGCCATAGGCCGCGTCGTTGCCCGGCAGATGCGGGAAGCCGCGGAAATTGACCGTGTTCCGGAACTTCTTCCCGCACGTCTCGAACCGCTTGTCGCATCCGGCCGTGATCGAGAAGCCGACGCCCGCCTCCGGCGACGAGGCCGGCTCGACCACCAGGACGGCGCCCGACGTGTCCCGCTTGTGGTCGCGGACCCGCGCGGTGCGGCCGGCAAGTTCGCCATCGCTCCAGCTCAGGCTGCCATTGGAGAAGAAGCCGGCCGGAATTCCGTCGAGCCCTTCGACGACGAATATCCCCGGCGCGACGACATGCTTCACCTCGCCGCTGCCGTTCAGCTCCGCGTCCTCGAGATCGACCCCGCAGCGCGCATCGCCGAGCGCCGCGTCGCATTCCTTGCGCAGATAGCGGCCGTTCGGCCTGTCGAGATTGCGCATCACGCTTTCGAGCTCGGCGACGAAACGGCCGTCGACCTGCGTGATCCGGACAATGACGGCCTTGCGCAGCAGATGGTGCTCGCCCGGCTCCTGCCAGTTGACCAGCAGCGTCTCCACCCCTGCTCCGTCGAACAGCCCTCCGCCGACTTCCGTTCGCGAGATCGCCTCCGATGTCAGCGCGCCCTCGACCTCGCAGGCCGTGCTCGACAGGCCGAGCCTCATGCTCGCCTCGCTCTGCGAGAGCCCGCTGCCCGGCTCGTAGCTCAGCCCGTCGATCGTCACCGCCCGATCGTGGTCGGTGAAGCCGAGCACCGCGCCGTCGCGCCGGTTGACGCGCCAGCAATGGCAGAGCGTCGTGCAGTCCTGCTGAAGATGCAGCCGAAGCGCCTCGGGGATCCCGCTCATGGCTCGATCTCCACGATCGGGATCGACGGGATCTGCCCCGCCCTGAAGGCGCTCAGGCTCACCGTCAACCGCTCCGTATCGAAGCGGACGGGAACGTCGAAGCCGAACCCGGCCGTCACCAGCGCCCCGTCGCCGGGCACTGCACCCGCCGCGAATGTCACGATCCCGGTGGTGGCGTCCGCCACATACCGGCCGGGGCTCGATTGCGGGACGCCGTCGACCGCCACCAGCACCGTTCCCGGAACCGGCTTGCGGATCGGGCGCAGATAGGGGTCCGGCCCCTCGCCATAACGCTTTACCAGTTGGAACTCCGCCTTCGACCCGTCGCCGAAGCCGATCTCCTGGTCGTCCGCCCGCGGCGTTCCGCCCGGCCCGCAGGACTGCATGTCGAACGGATCGCGGAAGCGGAAGCCGTGGAACGAACCGCGCCGCGCCTCGAAAAACGCCACGATCTCCTGCAGATCGTCGATCGAACGCACGCCGGTCCCCGCATCGTAGTGCCGCTTCGATTGCGCGAAGCGCAGATTGCGCTGCTCGCGGCCCGAGGTCAGCGTCACGATCTCGTTGCGCCGCTCCGGCCCGCCGGTCGCGCCGAAGGACACCGCTTCGGGAAACCGTACTTCATGAAAGCTGTTCATCGGT
>CAYYZC010000053.1:4627-14300 GCA_964475605.1 uncultured Chelativorans sp. | reverse complement strand
GTGCTCGAACGCAGACTGGCGATCGCGTGGTTGACGTCCTGCACGGTGCCCTGCCCTCCTTCGCGCCGGTCCGCCGGCGCTTCCCTGCTTTTCCAATAGGCTTCACGGAGGTTCCGCGAAGTGACGAAGATCACAGCGGCGATCAGATCGCCGGAACAGCGCCTGGGCAACTGTCGCACGCCTTCAGTGCGGATCGCAGCTCCCGGCGAGCGCATCGCGGCTGTCGCGTGAAGCGACCGCCCAGTCGGCCGCATTTGCGGCCGCGCATTCGCGGGAGCGGTCCTCCATCAGGCGATAGACGTCCAGCAATCGCGCCGCCGCCGCGCAAAGCGTGCTGCCGTCGCCGATCATTGCGGCGGCGTCGATCTCGGCAAGGTGCAGGCTGATCCGCAGTCTCGCCTCCTGCTCGATCGTGGCGAGATCGGCGCACCGGTCGGCTTCGGCAGGTGCTTGCGCCGCTGCCGCTTCCGCCTGCAGCGCCAGCATCGCCGCCAGGCAGAGACGGAGCGCGGAATGCCGCTGGCGCGCAGCCGTCACGTGACGGCCGACAGCGCCTGGCGAGCCTGGTCGATCGCGGCGGCGTCACCGCTCTTCAGCGCGACGATCAAAGCCTTGGCTTCGGGGCCACCGACGCCCTTGCCGTTGAGGACGGGCATGCCGAGCAGGTCGGCTGCCGAGGCGCGGTCGCGCGGATCGGGCCGCAGCATGCTCGTCAGCAGCTTGTCGATCTCGGCGTCGCCGGTCTTGAGCGCGATCGCGCCGTCCTTCGGCTTTCCGTCCGAATCCGGTTCGGAGAGCGGTTCGGCAAGCCGGTTGGCGCCGAACCCCCGCAGCGCCTCCACCTCCTCGAAGCTGAAGGGCAAGGCGAGATCCTCGAGCGGCATCGATCCGGTGAACATATGCAGCGCCGAGGCACCCATGCCCCAGATGTCGACCTTGCGGTCGAAGAAAAGCATTTTCCGGTCGGAGTGCATCCCGTCGTCGATTTCCGCGCGACGCGGCTCCAGGACGCTGCGGGCAAGGATCCTGGGAACGGGATCCTTAGCGTCGGGGAGAAGCAACTCGATCCTTGCCGTCTCGCGCTGCAGCTCGGCCTCGTAGGTCTCCTTGGCGAAGTCCTTGAGGCGGGTCCTCACATCCTCGGCGCGGGCAAGCTCCGGCGCCTTGAACAAGGCATTGTCCACCTTGCCGCCCTTGTCCAGCCCCGTCGTCTCGTCGGTCTCGAGGCTGAGGCCGAAATCGGCCACCTTGATCGTGCCGTCCGCGCCGACGAAGCAGTTCGGCGACTTGAAGTCGTAATGGGTGATGCCCTGCGTGTCGTGCAGATGCTTCAGGCCGAACGCCATATCGCGCAGCATGGTCAGTCGCACGATATCGGCTTCCGCCTGGCTGATCTTGCCGGAGCCCTGGGTGGGCGATGCGTCGATCGCCCCGCGGACGAGCTCGCTCATCTTGTAGGTGTCGCCATTGGGCGCGATCTCGACGGCGATCCCGAGCCGGCCGTCAGGAAGGCGGACCTTGCCTTCCAGCCCGATCACCTGGGGGCTTCCATCGCCATAGGCCGTCCGGTGGACGTCGAGCTCGGTGGCCGCCTCCCCGATCGCCTTGGCATCATTGTTCCTGGTCAGCTTCAAAGCGACGAGGTCGGCGGGATCGTCGACGGATGTATACTCGTAGACATCGGCGAAGCCGCCCGCGCCGAGGAAGGCGGTCGGCTTGTATTCCTGTCCGCCGAGCGTGACGTTCGGCAGCTTGACGTGATTGACCATGGTCGAGGTGCCGGCGACGACGCCGTCGTCGAGCATCTGCGAGGCGGCGCGGTTGAACGCCAGCTCGACGAAGTCGTTCACCATATCCCCGGAGACCGTCGGCGCCGGCTGCATCGCCTCCAGCGCATCCACGATCGACCTCTTGAGCTCGGATTTCAGCCTCACGCCGTCCGACAAGCCGAATGCCTCGCATGCGGCGCCGTCGTGGCGCGACTGGAACTCCTTCGCGATGCGGTCGCCGAACACATTGGCGATCGGCTCCGCGTCAGCGTTGGCGCTGGCGGCCGCGGCCAGATAGTCGGCCGCCGTCGAGATCGCCGTCGCCGGCAGGCCGACGCTCTGGAGCGTCGGTCCGGCAGGCAGTCGGGTGGGCTGCGCACCGGTTCCGACAGGAATGTCGCGCATAATCGTCCGGGTGGCCGAGATCAGGCCGCGCAGTTCGCCGGCGGTGATGCCGGCGTCCTTGGTCGTGTCGTTCAGCGTCTTGGAGACGACATCCCTGAACAGCGTGTCGACGCCCTTGCGGGAGACGTCGCCGGTCCTGGGATTGGCGTCCTTGAAGCGATCGAAGACGGACTGCACCGCCTCGCGCGCCCGCTCCTGGCGGCGCTCGGTGCGGCCGAGCAGCTTGTCGAGGATGGTGGTCGCCTTGGTCTTGGCGTAGAGGACCGTCTCGCCGTCCCTGGTCTGGCGCGCCAGGATCTTCTGATCGCGGTCGGCTCCCGTTTTCAGGAACTGGTCGAGCTGGTTGAGCGTCGTCGTACCGGAAACAGTCAGGGTGTTGGCCATGACGTCGCTCCTCAGGCCCGGATCATTTCGGAAGTGTTTGGCGGGGCCGGCGCAGCCGCGTCGCTGCCCTCGGATTCGAGGAAGGCGCGCCAGATGACGGTGCGCTGGGCCAGATTGGCCGCAACGATCGCGACCGTGCGCGCCTCGATCTCCGGGCCGGCAAGGTCGACAAGCTGCAGCACGATCCCCTTCGGGCCGGTCAGCGCCATGCGCAGGCCGCCGGTCTCGCGCCACAGCAGGTTGTAGCTCAGCAGCGTCTCGTAGACGTGGGCTGCCCGCCCCGGCGGCGGAGAGCCGATCTCGGAGGAAAGGACGAGGCGGTTCCGTGCCCCGTCCCATTCGGCGATGACGTCCGCATCCTCGAAGCGGATCGCATGGGCGCCGTCGGCAGTCCTGACCGAGGCGAGTATGCCTTCCTCGTGGGAGCCCGCCTCGGCGACGAGGCGGTCGAGTGCTTCACTGTCCATCGTGGTCCTCCCGGCCAGTGTATGTCGTTTCTCCCTCCTAGCTCATGTGAGCGTCCGCTCATGTGCCGTTCGGCACATGAGGCTCCCGCTGCCCGAAAGCGAGGACAAGGGCGAGGTCAGTCGAAGGTGGAACGATGGTCGGACGCGTCCATGTCGATGACGCCGTGGCCGAGCCGCCCCTGGTAGAGCGAGGCCTTGTTCTTCGCCACCCAGGCAAGCACCTCGGCGACCGCGTCGAAGAGCTCGTCGGGGATCGGCTCGTAGAGCCGCGCATCGGCGAACAGGGCGCGTGCCAGCGAAACGTTCCTGAACACCGGCACCCCCGCATCCTCGGCTTCGGTGCGCAGGTAATGGGCATGCAGGTTGCGGCCTTTGGCGGTGACGACGGGCAGCGGCAGCTTGTCCGGCGAATAGTCGATGACGACGGCGAAATGGGTCGGGTTGACGACGACCGCCGTGCCCTTGCGCGCCGCGGTGCCGCCATCGCCCATGGCGAGCTCCTGCGCGAGCTGCTTGCGCTTGCCCTTGATATGCGGGTCGCCCTCGCTTTCCTTGTACTCGCGCTTCACCTCGTCCTTCGTCATCATCAGGCTCTTGGTGTGGGAGCGCTTCTGGTAGACGAAGTCGGCGAGCGCCACGACGATGAAGGCGAGCGCGGAATAGACGAAGGTCTGGCCGAGTGCGGCAATGGTGATGTCGGCCACGCACGGAATGCCGCATTCGAGCGAATTGAGATAGGGCGCGATGGCGTCGCGGACGATGAAATAGAGCAGGAAGGAGAGGACGACGATCTTGACGATCGACTTCAGCAGCTCGACGAGCTGGCGCATCGCGAAGATGCGCTTGAAGCCGGCCGCCGGGCTGATCTTCTCGCCTTTCGGCATGATGCTCTCGAAGGAGAACAGGCTGCCGATCTGGAAATAGTTGGCGGCGACGCCGGCAAGGATCGCGACCCCCAGCAAGGGCAGCATGATCATGGTGGCGTCCCAGAAGGCGCCGGTGATGCCGGCCATCGCGCTGACGCGGAAATCGCCGGTCGCCAGCATCGCCACCTGGTCGAACAGGTTGATCAGCCGCGCATTGGTCATGCCCCAGCTCGCCCACAGATAGGCGATGACGCCGAGCAGCGAAACGGTGGTGACGATCTCCTGGCTGCGGGCGACCTGGCCCTTCTGCCTCGCGTCGCGCTCCCTTTTCGGTGTCGGGAGCTCGGTCTTCTCGCCGGAGGAGCTGCCGCTCATGGCGCATCTCCGGGCGGGTTCGGCGCCTGCCGCTGCAGGTACTCCGAGGAGAACTGCATGACGTCGTAGAAGCGCAGCATATAGGGCTCGAACGTGCCGAGCTGTCCGGTCGCATAGGGCAGGAGGCGCGAGAAGTAGAAGATCAGGATGAAGATCGCCAGCGCGCTCTTGATCGGCATGGCGAGGATGAAGACCTGGACCTGCGGCGCGAAGCGGCTGACCATGGCGAGCGCGAACTCGGCCAAGAACATGATGGCGACGATCGGGCCGGCGATGATGACCACCATTCGCATCGCATTATCGGCGATGGCGAGCACGAGGACCGGAAACTGGTCGGAGAGGATCGGTACGCCGCGCGTCGCCGGCCACAGCACATATGACTGGTAGAGAAGGCCGATGATCGGAAGCACCGCTCCGGTGATGAAGACATAGGTCAGGAATGCCTGGCCGAACAGGATTCCCAGCGGCGAGGTCTCGTGGCCCTGGAGCGGATCGATCGAAGCGGCGATCGCCGCGCCCCGCTGGTTGTCGATCAGCGCGCCGGCCGACTGCACCGCCCAGAATATCCAGCCGACGACATAGCCGAGCACGAAGCCGATCGCGTATTCCTTGGCGAAGAAGAGCGCATAGGAGGGCAGCGTCCGGTCGAAGCTGTCGACATGAGCGAGGTTGATCGGTGTGGCGATGATGGCAAGCGTCAGGATCGCGGCGGTACGTGCCGCGCGCGGCACGGCGGTAGGCGCCAGGAGCTGGGACGTCGCCATGAAGGCGTAGAGCCGCGGCAGGGTCAGCAGGAGCGCGACGATCTCGCGGTCGAAGAAACCGTAATAGAGCCCGATGACTTCCTGCACGCTGCTCATGTCATGCTCGGGAATTCCGTGAACAGCCGCAAGGCGAAGTTCAGCATCTCGCTGCCGAGGAAGCCTGCCATGACGGCGATCGTCACCGCGACGGCGATCAGCTTGATGGCGAAGGAGACGGTCTGCTCCTGGACCTGGGTGAGCGCCTGCAGCAGGCTGATGACGATGCCCACGACGGAGGCGACCACGATCGGCGGCATCGACAGGATCATCACCAGGACCATCGCTTCGGTGATCTGCTGGAGCGCGACATCGGGCGACATGGTTCATTCTCCTCGATGGCGGTTAGGCATAGCTGGTGACGAGGCCGAGGATCAGCCGCGACCAGCCGTCGATCATCACGAACAGGAACAGCTTGAACGGCAGCGAGATGGTCAGCGGGCTGACCATCATCATGCCCATGGCGAGCAGGATGTTGGAGACGATCAGGTCGATCGCGATGAAGGGCAGGTAGAGCAGGAAGCCGATCTCGAAGGCTTCGCGAAGCTGCGTCACGGTGAAGGAGGGCAGCACCACGGCGATGCTGGTGGCATCGAGGCCGTCGGCCATTTCCGGCGGCCACAGCGTCCGCGCCGCCTCCAGGAAGAAGGTCTTTTCCCGCTGGTCGGCATGGCGGCTGAGGAAGTCGGTGATCGGCCCCTTGCCGGCATTGTAGGCATTCGCCACGCCGTCGACGGAGTCGAAATTATAGCTGCCGGCGGAGATGATGCCGTAGGTCTCCACCACCACCGGCGCCATGATGTAGCCGGACAGGATGATGGCGAGCGCGTTGAGCGCCATGTTCGGCGGGATGTTCTGGACGCCGATCGCGTTGCGGACCAGCAGGAACACCACCGACAGCTTGATGAAGCTGGTGGCGACCACCGCGAGGAACGGAAACAGCGCCGCCGTCGCGACGATCAGGATGAGACTGAACGGATCGACCACGTCCCTCGCCCCGGCCGTCAGTCGCGCAGGGAAAGGCGCGTGATGCGCACGGCCAGCCGGTCGTCGACGCGTACGATGTCGCCGCTGCCGACGATATCGCCATTGGCCCTGATCGTGACCTCGACGCCGTCGGCGATCGCCGGCGGATCGAGTTGGACGATGGCGCCCGGCTGCCAGGCCGACAGCTCGCCGACCGGCACCATCCTGCGGCCGATGTCGAAGTCGATGGCGATGCGAAGATCGCCTATGGCGAGCCCGTCGCCCTCCGTAGCCGGCTCCGCCGGCTCCGCCTCGTTCTCCGCGACCTCGTTCTCGATCGCCTCGTCACTGTCCATCCGAGCCTCCATCCGCCGCGCCGCGGGTCTCTCCACCGGCCTGTTCGCCTTGCAAATCCATCCCTGCTCCGCCGGCTCGAAATCCAGAACCATGCCCTGCAGCCGGACCGCCACGCCGCCCGCAGGCGCCGCGCCCAGCACCGCGATCGCGCCCGGCTCGAGCGTCACGGCGTCGCGGAGCGGCAGCTCGATCGAACCGAGGGTGAAATCGACCGGCACCGACAGCCTGCCTGCGATCGCCGCTTGCGCGGCCGGCCGCGCGGATGCGAACTGCGCGACGATCCTTGCGGCGAGATCGCGGCGGCATGCGACGTGGAGCGCCACGAGGGCGCCGCTCACGGCAAGCCGGATGTCGAACCATTGGATCGCCGGGCCGGCCGCGTCGGCAAAGGAGGACAGCATGCCCTGCCGGCCGATCCGCGGTCGCGGCTGCGCATCCGGCACGCTCGCCATGGCGACGTAGTTGAACATGCCTTCGACCAGAGCGTCGCGAAGACCCGGCGGCTGCGCTGACAGCGCTTCGGTCGTCAGCTCGACCTCGAAGAGCGGCCCGAAGGGAAATTCGCGGAAATGGACGAAGGCTGCCGCCTTGCCGTCGCCGTCGAGGCATTCGACGACCCATGACGCGCCGTCCGGCGGCGCATCGCCGAGGGCGAATGAAACGGTCGTGCCCTGCTCGTCGAGCGCGACATCGTCGCCCGCCAGCCCGGCGACGGCGTTCCACAGCGCGTCGTCGCCAAGCCCCTCGGCGAATTGCGGCGGCAGCCAGGCGATGGTCACGTGCCTGCTCCCGGCCTGCCGAAGATGCGGGAGATTTCGTCGAAGCCGCCTTCCTTCTTCGGTTCCTCCTGCTGCTCGACCTCGTGGATGCGCACCGTCTTGCGGGCGAAGCGCTGCTGGAGCCGATCGGCAAGCGCCTGGGCGGCCGCAGCGATCTCGTCGCTTGCGGCGGCACCGCCGCGGTCGAGCACGACGTCGATCGCATCGGCCGTGATCGAGATGGAGAAGCCGGCGATCCCGAAAGCCGCGTCGGGCAGGTCGAGTCGCAATGTGAGCTGCGGCCCGCCGCTCCGGGACAGTTCCGCCGCGAGGCTGCTCTCGACCCGGTCGACCAGCGACGCGATCTCCGCCGGACGGCCCGTCCCGGAACTCGCCGGCTCGCCGACGGCTTGCGGTGCGGCGGGAAAGAGCGGCGGCGCCTCGCCGGCGACCGCGATCAGCCGCGTCGACGGCAGGTCCTCGCCCTGTCCGTCCCCCGCCTTGGCCTGAAGTGCCGCCGCCATCTTGTCGCGGAACGCATTCTCGCGCTCCTCCGTCATCCCGCCGCCGAATGCGAATTCGCCCGAGCGCATGCCTTCCCCGAGCCCGTTGCGCATCTCGCCGAAGCGGCGCGGAAGGCCCTCGCGGCCGTCATAGCCGTCCCGCCGTTCGCCCGGCGCGGGGGGCTGGAACTCGCCGAGCCCCGTTCCCGGACCGGTGATGCGCGTCATGCCACTTTCTTCCTCGGACGGGCGAAGAGATCCTCGATCTCGACCTCCTCGCGTTGCTCGGCTTCGGCCATCGCCGCCTGGGCAAGCTCGTCGGTAATCAGCGTGAACTTGTCGCGCGACCGCAAAGCGAGGTTGTAGCGCCCGGTCGCGGCCTGCAATTCCTCCTCCAGCCGCGCCTCGACATGCCGGGCGCGTTCCAGCGCATCCTCGAGCGTGGCATGGTCCTTGCCGAGCTGGACCACCTTGCCATTGGTCTCGTCGACGTCGCCCAGGTCGATCACCTCGCCGAGGATCGGCTGGTAGATAGCATCCTCGCGCGCGGCATAGGTCCTGACGCTTTCGGCGACCGCGGCCTCTGCCTCGCGCGTGCGGCCGCGTGCCTCCTCGACCTCCTGGCGCTTGGCCATCATCGCCCGCTCGGCCTGTTCGAGCTTGAGCTCCTTGACGCGCAGCAGCGTCCTCACCTGCGCCATCATCCGGTCAGCACCTTCAGCTTGCCGAGCGTGGTCTCGAAATCATCGAACTCATGCGTCGACTGGCGCAGGAAGGCGTTGATCTCCTTGTATTTGGCGATGGCGAGATCGGCGTCGGCGTCGCTGCCGGCCTTGTATTCGCCGACTTTCACCAGAAGCTCGACATCGGCATAGGTCGCCAGCCAGGAATTGACCCTGCCGGCCATGGCTCGATGCTCCGCGGAGGTGACTGCATTCATGACGCGGCTCTTCGAGGCCAGTATGTCGATCGCCGGGTAGTGGTTTCCCGAGGCGAGCTTGCGCGACAGGATGATATGGCCGTCGAGGATCGAGCGTGTCTCGTCCGCGACAGGCTCGTTCATGTCGTCGCCCTCGACCAGCACCGTGTAGAGCGCCGTGATCGAGCCGCGGTCGTTCATGCCGACGCGCTCCATCAGCTTTGGCAGGTTGGCGAAGACGGAGGGCGGGAAGCCGCGGCGCGTCGGCGGCTCGCCGGCTGCAAGCCCGATCTCGCGCTGGGCGCGCGCGAAGCGGGTGACGGAATCCATCAGGAACAGGACCCTCTTGCCCTGATCGCGGAAATATTCGGCGATCGCGGTTGCGGCGAAGGCCGCCTTGGCGCGCTCCATCGAGCTCTTGTCCGAGGTCGCGACCACGACCACGGCGCGCGCCATGCCCTCCGGCCCGAGCTCGCGCTCGATGAACTCGCGCACCTCGCGCCCGCGCTCGCCGATCAGCGCAAGCACGGTGACGTCGACCGCAGCCCCCTTGACCAGCATGCCCATCAGCGTCGACTTGCCGCCGCCGGCGGCTGCGAACACACCCATGCGCTGGCCCTCGCCGCAGGTCAGCATGGCGTCGAGCGCGCGCACGCCGAGCGGCAGCGGCGAATCGATGATGCGCCGCGTCATCGGCTCCGGCGGGTCCTGATAGACGGGGTAGAAGGCCTCCGGAACGAATTCGTCGACGCGCCCGTCGACGAAATTGCCGAGCCCGTCGAGCACGCGACCCATCAGGCCGGCGCCGACCGCGACCTGCTGGACCCGGCCGGTCCGCAGCACCTCGGTCTGCGGGCTCACCCCTTGCGTCTCGCCGATCGGCGACAGCAGCGCCTCCTCGTTGAGGAAGCCGACGCACTCCGCCATCAGCCCGGTGCCGGCGCTGCGATTGCGCAATTCCACGATCTCGCCGACCTGGATGTCGGGCACGCTGGCATGGATGATCGTCCCGACCACCTTGCGCACGCGGCCCGTCAGGCCGGGAGGCGCGAAGCCGCCGACGCTGGCGCCAAGACGGCGGCGCCAGGCGCCGAGCCGCTCGTC
>CAYYZC010000053.1:0-4527 GCA_964475605.1 uncultured Chelativorans sp. | reverse complement strand
CCGATCGCCGTCTCGACGATCACATGCGCGCCCTCCAGCTCCGGATCCTCGACCACGTCGACCAGCTCGACCTCGGGAAATTCCTCGGTCAGCCCGCCGACCGAGCGGCGCATATGGTCGTAGAGCGCCGGCGACACCCGCACCTCGGCCTTCTTCTCGCGGCGCATCTGTTTCAGCGCCGCGCGCACCAGGATCGCCGCCTTGCCGCTGTCGTCGAAGCCGTCGACAAGCCGGCGCACGCTGGCGACGACGATCTCCGTCAGCCCGCCCTCGATCTCCGACAGCTTGCCGTCGAGCACCTCGTTCTCGGCGAGCAGGCGTTCGGTCGCCTCCGCCCTCGCCTGCGCCAGCCCATCCTCGTAGCCCTGCTTCCTCCGGCGCTCGAATTCCTCCTGCGCCTCCGCCACGATGCGCGCCGCCGTCTGCCGCGCCTCCTCGACCAGCAGGCTTGCCGTCTCCAGCGGCTCGACCGCCTCGCGGCCGATGACGTGCGGCCCGGCCGGCAGGCGGAAGCCCAGCTCCTTCAGGCGATAATAGCTGCCCATCGCGGCATCCTCCTGCGGATGAGCTTGGTCAGTTGGCGAAGATCCTGCGCTGCAAGCGCGCCGCGGTCCGGCTCGCACGGATGCGGCGGAAGACGCAGTTCCATCAGCACCGAGAGCTTCGGCGCGCAGGTGGAGACGATCCTTGCCAGCAGCTCCAGCCCGATGTCGACGAAGGCCTGCCGCATCGCTGCCGGCTCGGCCGCCGCAGCCATGGCGCGCTCGAAGGCGCCCTCGGGGGCGACGCGCGCCAGCCCCGGATAGAGCGTCGGCGCCTCCTGCGTGGCGAGTTGGTAGGGCTGGTCGCCGAGCGCGGCGCGCAGGCGCTGGCGATCCTCCTTGCGGGTCATGCGCAGGGCGCCGCGCTGCGTCACCGCGGCCGCGGCAAGCAATGCGGCGGCATGAAGCTCGTCGACCGGCTCGCTGACGAGCAGGATCGACAGGCGCCCCGGCCCGGTCCCGGCGATCGCCCAGGCCTCGTCGCGCGACAGCTCGATCCCGTCGAGGCCAAGCGTCGCGGCGACGGCATGCGAGACAGGCGCGGCGAATGCGGGATGGGCGGCAATGCGCCGGACCTCGCCGGGCGTGAGGCCGATCGCCGACCAGTGCGCGGCATCGAAGCCCTCCTGCGGACGCGACAGCGAGGCGGCGAGACGGGCGAGAGCGGCAAACGCCAAGCGGTCGTCGCCGCGCACCGGCGCTGGCGCAGGCACCTCCTCCGTTCGCTCCAACTCGGCCACAAGCTCAGCCATCAAGCTCCCACCAATCCTCCTCCCGCCGATCGCCCGCTCCCGCGCCCGGCTGTCACGGCGGCCCCGAATGGAGCCCTCGCCTCTGATCCGGGCTCAGGCTCAGGAGGGCTCGAGCGCCGTCGCCGAAGTCCCCGAGCCGCCCTTGCCGGGCTCCCTCGCGCCGCCGCGGCGACGTTGCCTGATCAGCATCGCGCCGGCGCCGATCGACGCGGCGAGCAGCAACCCGACCACCGCGACCGCGACATAGACGATCTGCCAGAAATAGCCGACATCGGCCTCGCGGACGGCAAGCCCGGGCAGCACGTCGACCAGCCGCTCCTCAGCGCTCGGCACTTCGATCTCGGCCGGAATCGCCTCCGTCAGCACCACCACCACCGCCGAATAGTCCAGGCCCTCGATGGCACTGCTCACCAGGCGCCGGATCTGCGGCACGAAATATTCCAGATCGACCATCGGATCGTGCTTGATGAAGACCGCCGCGGAGGACGGTTTCACCGGCTCGCCGAGCTTCGGCTCCTCCGGCAGCACGACATGGACGCGCGCGGTGACGACGCCGTCGATCTGGGCCAGCGTCTGCGCCACGTCCTCGCCCAGCGCATAGATGTAGCGGACCCGCTCTTCGAAGGGCGACGAGATGATGCCCGACTTCTGGAACACCGATCCGATCGACTGGCGCGACTGCTTCGGATAGCCCTTGGCGTCGAGCGTGGCGATGGCCGCCACCATGTCGGCCTCCTCCACCCGCAAGGTGAAGGTCTCGCCGGCCTTGACCTTCTCCGCCGTGATGCCGTTCGCCATCAGCGCGGCCATCATCTGATTGGCCTCGACCTCGGTCAGGCTGGAATAGAGATCGGCCTTGCAGCCGGCGACCGCCATCAGGCAGGCGAGCAGCAGGGCGCCCGCGGCGGCGCGCATCATGTTCCGGAGAGGGCAGCTACGCATCGACACACATTTCGCAGTAACTGGGGTTGAAGCCGGTCACTGCCCCTTCATCAGAGTGTCGAAGGCCTGCGTGGACTTGCCCGTCAGCTTCGAGGTGATATCAACAAGCAGGGTGAAGTTAGTCATCTCCATCTGCACGGCCAGCAGCGTGTTGGCATCGACCGAGCTGCGGCTCATGAGATCGGTCACCCGCGCCTCGCGCACGTCGAAGACGCCGCGCATCTGCTCCAGACCTTCCAGGATCATGTCGCCGGTCGTCTGCGACTCCCTGGCCGGGGCGGCGCCCTCGAGATCGAGCCCGCGGCGTGCCCGCGATTCGGCGTCCATGTCGGCCTCGGCCGCTTCAGGCGGCGCCTCAGTCGCGCCGGTCCGGATCGGGTCCGCCTCGCCGGGACCCTGCTGGCGCGCCATCGCCGTCTCGAAGGCCTCGACCCTCGATGCCTGAACGGTGCCGGTCGCGATGTTCGTTGGCTCGGGCACACCTGCCGCAGATGACAGAACCGAGGTGATCATGCACGCACTCCCCCGAATGCTTTACTTGATGTGGCCCTACCGGTTGTTTACTCGCTTAAGTGCCCTAAGGAAACCCCGCCCGGTCGTGAATCCGGGCCTTGCCGTCATCGGGTCCGGACGTTGTTAACGCGGGTCCCGCGCGACCGCGGCGACGCGCTATTCCGTCAGGCATCGCCGGACTGGCCAAGGCTGGCGGCGGCGAGCTCGGCGAAGGGCGTTCCCGGCGCGGTCTCCAGCACCCGCTGCAAGGTCTCGCGGCCTTCCCCGGTGTCGCCCCTGCGCATCAACGCCATTCCGAGATAGGTGAGCGCGGCGTCGCTCGGCGGCAGCGCCTTCAGCCTGGCGACCGCGCTGTCCAGCTCGTCGGCGGCCATCTCCGCCAGGGCAAGACCGATCGGCCCCGCCTCCTGCTTCGGGCGCGCGGCCTCGACGCCGGCGAATATCGCCCGCGCCTGCGGGTCGAGGCCGGCCGACAGTGCGATGAAGCCGATATCGACCAGCATCCGCACGTCGTCGCTTTCAAGAATGTCCATGGAAGCCTCCCGGAGCATTTTGCAGCGGGGCGGAATCGCCTCGCGCAGCAAAAATGCGGCCAAATCCAATGCAGGGCACTCTGCCACATCCAGCGCCCGGCGCCACCCCCGACTGCGCCGCGACTCGCGCCCCTATCCGAAATGCATGCGCAGCAGCGCCTTTTGCGCGACCTGCAGCTCGGTCCTGAATTCCGGCCGCCGACGTGCCAGCCGCGAGGCGGCGGCGAGATGCGACTGCGCCGCAGCGGCCCTCCCCTGCTCCAATTCGCAGATCCCGGCCACGCTGACGGCACGCGGGTGACGTGCCTGCGCCTCCATGCAGGGCGCGACCAGCGCCGCAGCCTCGGCGACAAGGCCGTGGCGCAACGCGATCACCGACAGGCCGAGCAGGCCCGGCAGTCTTCCGCCCTGCGACGCCGACAGAAGCGCGAGCGCCCGCTTCGCGTCGTCCTCCCTGCCCGCCGCATCGGCAGCGGCCGCGAATGCGTAGAGAGCCTGGGATGCGCCTTGCGCATCCGCCGCGACCGCAGCCTGCGCCCGGTCGGCAAAGACGTGCATGTCCTCGTTGGAACGGCCCAGCAGCGCGCACACGGCCGCGTCCGGCCCCTCACCTTGTTCCTGATCGCCTGCCAGCCGCCGGAGAGCGGCATCGACCATCCCGGCTTCGTCCGGACCGAAATGGTCGGCCGGGACGAGCGGCAGAATCTCCGAAACCTCAATGCGCGGGGTTCGCACCCGATTGTCTGACGTCAATTGCTGTCCCGTGTCTGGATCGCTACCCGCATCCGGTTCGTGTTACTCATATGCCATTCGGGAAGGCTTCCTGTACCGTACGTCACAGAGGCAGCTCCAGCCCGACTGTAGAAAGGCCTGATCCGGCCCTGGGAGAGGATGGCGCCGAATTGCAGGACGCGGACGATATGGACCGGCTTCTGCGCCAGGTGAGCGAAGCATTGCGTCGTATTCAAGACAGCGGGATCGTCCGCGGCGACCCTACCGCATTGGCGATCCTGGACCGCATCGCGCTGGCCGGGGACATGGAGGTCGTGACCGCCGAGCTCGACCGCCTTTCGGCGCGGGTCGAGCGGCTGGCGGCCGGGCGCCCGGGCGCGGCCGCATCGCCGCCGCGGCCCAGGCCGGCGCGCAGAACGCTGAGACTATAGGTGGATCCGACATGACCATCACGAGCTTCTGGGGAACCACGACCAATCTCGTCGGCAGCGAGCCCGGCTGGGTGACGCCCGA
>CAYYZC010000052.1:0-14308 GCA_964475605.1 uncultured Chelativorans sp. | reverse complement strand
GCCGTGCGCACGATCGAGGCGGCGTCGATGCCGTAGTGGCGGTAGAGATCGGCGATCGTGCCGGTCTGGCCGAAATGCTCCACCCCGAGCGGCACCGTCCTGTGGCCGGCGACCGCGCCGAGCCAGGCGAGCGCGGCCGGATGGCCGTCGGTCACCGTGACCAGCGTGCAATGGGCGGGCAGGGACCCGAGCAGCGTCTCGATATGGCCGTGCGCTTTCGCGTGGCCGCGGCGGCGGGCACGCTGCGCGGCCGTCCAGCCGGCATTGAGACGGTCCGCCGAGGTCACCGCGAGCACGCCGACGTCGCGCCTTGCCTCGCCGAGCCGGCCGGCGGCGTCGATCACCTCCGGCGCGACGGCGCCCTGATAGGCGAGCACCAGCTCGCAATTGGGGCCGGGCTGCCGCAGCCAGTAGGCGCCGTCGATGACGCCCTGGCGGAATTCCGGATTGGAGCGGCGCACCGGCTGCTCGATCGGCCGCGTCGAAAGCCGCAGATAGACCGCGCCGCCGGTTTCGTCGCGCAGCCATGTGCGCTCGTCCGGATCGCCGTCTCCGTCGCGCTGCATATAGTCGAACGCCCAGTCCATGATCAGCGACAGCTCGTCGAGATAGGCGGGCTCGAAGCTCGCCAGCCCGTCCTGGCTGATGCCGATCAGCGGCGAGCCGATCGACTGGTGGGCGCCGCCCTCCGGCGCCAGGGTGACGCCCGAGGGCGTGCCGGCGATCAGGAAGCGCGCATCCTGGTAGCAGGCATAGTTGAGCGCATCGAGGCCGCGGGCGACGAAGGGATCGTAGACGGTGCCGACCGGCAGAACGCGCCTGCCATGGAGCGAATGCGACAGGCCGGCAGCGCCGAGCAGCAGGAAGAGGTTCATTTCGGCGATGCCGAGCTCGATATGCTGGCCCTGCGGCGAGAACTGCCATTTCTGTGCCGAGGGAACGCGTTCGTCGCGGAAGGTGTCGGCAAGCGCGTCGCGCGCGAACAGGCCGCGCCGGTTGACCCAGGGTCCGAGATTGGTCGAGACGGTGACGTCGGGCGCCGTGGTGACGATCCGCTCGGCGATCGCGGAATTGTCGCGGGCGAGGCTGTCGAGGATCTTGCCGAAGCCGGCCTGCGTCGACAGCACCCGGTCGTCGAGCGCGACCGGGCCGGGCGAGGCGACCTTGTCGGCCTTGAAGCGGCGCGGGCCGTGCTCGAAGAAGGGCACGGCGGAGAGGAAGCCGCGCAACTCCGAAGGGTCGTCGCAGGTCGCGAGCGGTCCCCATTCCTCGCCCTCGGCGACCTTCATCGCGGCGCGGAAGGCGTCCATCTGGGCCGCCGTCATCAGGCCGGCATGGTTGTCCTTGTGGCCGGCGAGCGGCGTTCCCCAGCCCTTGATCGTATAGGCGAGGAAGACCGTCGGCCGGTCGTGGTCGACGGCATCGAAGGCATCGCAGAGCGAGCGGACGCAATGGCCGCCGAGATTGGCCATCAGCTCGGCGAGCTCGTCGTCGGAGCGGCGCTCGAGCAGCGCCGTGACCTCGCCCTGATCGCCGATCGCATCCATCAGGCGCTTCCGCCAGGCCGCGCCGCCCTGATAGGTCAGCGCCGAATAGAGCTGGTTGGGGCAGGCGTCGATCCATTCGCGCAGCTTTCCGCCGCCGGGCTCGGCGAAGGCGGCGCGCTGCAGGGCGCCATGCTTGAGCGTGACCACCTCCCAGCCGAAGGCGTGGAACACCGCCTCGATGCGCTGCCACAGCCCTTCGCGCACGACGCCGTCGAGGCTCTGGCGGTTGTAGTCGATGATCCACCAGGTGTTGCGCAGATCGTGCTTCCAGCCCTCCTGCAGGCACTCATAGACATTGCCCTCGTCCAGCTCGGCATCGCCGACCAAGGCCACCATGCGGCCGGGATCGAGATCCGCGCCCCATTGCTTGGCGGCGATATAGTCCTGCATCAGCGAGGCGAAGGCGGTGATGGCGACGCCGAGCCCGACGGAGCCGGTGGAGAAGTCGACGTCGTCGATGTCCTTGGTCCGGCTCGGATAGGACTGGGCGCCGCCGAAGCCGCGGAAATTCTCCAGCTTCTCGCGGGTCTGGTTGCCCATCAGATACTGCATCGCATGGAAGACCGGCGAGGCGTGCGGCTTGACCGCGACGCGATCCTGCGGCCGGAGCGCATGGAAATAGAGCGCCGTCATGATGGAGACCATCGAGGCCGAGGAAGCCTGATGGCCGCCGACCTTGACCTCGTCCTTCTCGCGCAGATGGTTGGCGTGGTGGATCGTCCAGCAGGAAAGCCAGAGGAGTTCCTTCTCGATCGCCTTGAGATTGCGGATGCGCTGCTCTTCCATGGCTGAACCCGGACCGTTGCTTCTCGTTCTATCTGTCGAATTGCGGGTCGATCGGCACGCGCAGGCCGTTGGCGAGACGGTTGGTCTCGTTGGCCATGCCGACCACGGCCAGCAATTCGCCGAACTGCTCGTCCGTCATGCCGGCCTTGGCGGCGGCAGCGCTGTGGCTGGCGATGCAATAGCCGCAATTGTTGGTGACGCTGACGGCGACATAGATCATCTCCTTGACCAGCGGGTCGAGCGCGCCCGGCGCCATCACCTCCTTGATGCTCTCCCAGGTGCGCTTCAGCGTTTTCGGATCATTGGCGAGATATTTCCAGAAATTATTGACGTCCTTGAGGTTGCGCGAGGTCTTGATGTCGTCGAAGACGGCCTTCACCTCCGGCGACGCATCGGCGTATTCGATCGGCTGCGGTTTGCTCATTCTTCTCACTCCTTGGTTTCCCGCATGCCGGCGATCTCGCCGAGCGTCACGGGCTTGATCGGCGTGCGGATGCGGAAATAGCCGACATCGGCCGGGTCGCGTCCGGTGAGGCCGGCGAAAGTCTCGCAGATCGTGTGGCCGCAGAGGCGGCCCTGGCAAGGGCCCATGCCGGCGCGGGTGAAGCTCTTGAGCTGGTTCGGGCCGGGACAGCCTTCGGCCGCCGCCTCCGCGACCATGCCGCGCGAGACCTCCTCGCAGCGGCAGACGAGGATCTCGTCGGCATCCGGCCGGCGGTGCCGGTCCGCCGGGCGATAGAGCGTGTCGAGAAAGGGCCGCACGGCGAGGTCGCGGCGGCGCCTGGCGATGAGCGCGGCGGTGGCCCCGGCATGGTCGGCCCGCGACATCAGGCCGAGATCGAACGCTGCGGTCAGGCCGGCGATCTCGCCCGAAAGGGCTGCCGACCTGGCGCCGCCGATACCGCTTGCGTCGCCGGCGATCAGCAACCAGTCGAGATCGGTGCGGCCGAAGCCGTCGACGACCGGCTGCCACGACAATTGCCGCTCGTCCCAGCGCTGCGCGCAGCGCGTGCCCATGGCGGCGTTGACGTTGGGGATGATGCCCTGGTGGATGAAGGCGTGCTCGCAGGCGAGGCGGTGCCCGCCGCCGGCGTTGCGCCAGCGCACGGCCTCCAGCCTGCTGCTTCCCTCGAAGCCGATCTCCTCGACGCCGCGATGGACCGGCACCCCGGAGCGCCGCAGCGCGGCAAGCAGCCTGGCGCCTTTCACCAGATAGCCGGGCGCCGACAGGGCGGCGGGCAGATGGGGCGCGGCCGCGGCCAGATTGCGCCGGACGGTGGTGTCGAAGACCGCGGCGATGCGGATGCCGGCGCTGAGATATTGATGGATGACGAGATAGAAGAGCGGCCCGCAGCCGACGAAGACCGCATCTTCCGCCGCGACGCCGGTCGTCTTGAGCAGGATCTGTGCCGCGCCCGCCGTCATCACGCCGGGCAGCGTCCAGCCTTCTATCGGGAACGGCCGCTCCATGGCGCCGGTCGCAAGCAGGATGCGGCGGGGCGCACATTCTCCGCCGCCGTCGGGGGCGTGCCAGGACAGGCCGTCGCAATCGATGCGCCAGACCGTCGAACGGGGATGATAGCGCGCGCCGCTTGCCGCGAAGGCCCGCACAAGCGGCAGGCCGGCGAGGTAGTCCTCGCCGAGGATGGCGCCGACGGCGCTGCCGTCATGGGCTTCGACGTTGCGGTAGATCTGGCCGCCCGCCGTCGGCTGCTCGTCGAAGAGCGCGACCCTGGCGCCGTGCTTGCGCAGCGCGATCGCGGCCGACATGCCGGCGGGCCCTGCGCCGATGATGGCGACATCCAGCGGCAGCGGTCCGGTCATGATCGCTCGACCCCTGCGGCACCGGCCTGGCGGACGATCGTCATGCCCTCGCGCACCGTCTCCAGGCAGGTCTGGCGGTTGGGCACGCCGTCGATCTCGGCCAGGCATTCGAAGCAGACGCCCATCATGCAATAGGCCGAGCGCGGCGAGCCGGAGACCGGTGTGGTCCGGAACGGGCCGAAACCCGCCTCGAGCAGGGCGGCGGCGAGATTGGCGCCGCTCTCGGCCGGAACCTCGCGGCCCTCGACCTCGATCGTCACCATGCGCCGTTCCCAGTCGTCAAGCCGCCTGAACATCGAACCGCTCCGGTGAGAAGGCCGCGTAACGCTGCGGATCGAGCGCGCCGGCGCGGATGTCGTCCGCCATCCGCCCGGCATGGAAGGGTGCGAGGGTGACGCCGCTATGGACGGAAAGCACGAAGGCGCGCATGCCGCCCTCGGCCTGCCGGTAGACCGGTATGCCGTCGGGCGTCATGATGCGCAGCGCGCCCCAGGAACGCACGATGCGGACATGGCGCAGCAGCGGAAAGGCGGTGACGGCGCGGCGCGCCGTCTCGCGCAGCACGGGCAGGGTCGTGCCCTCGTCATTGCCGACCTCCTCCGACGATTCGCCGAAGATGCAGCCGCCCTCGACCGTCTGGCGGATGAAATTGGTGCCGTAGTCGAGAAAGGGGCGCACCTTCTCGGTGACCATGATCTGACCGCGGACCGGGCGCACCGGTGCGGTGAGATCGATCCCGCCGCCGATCCGCGCATTGGCGAGGCCGGCGCAGAGCACCAGCGTCCCGCACTGGAAGCTCCCGTGCGGCGTCTCGACCGCGAAACCGTCGCCGTGACGCGAGACGGATCGCGCGCCGTGGTTCGGAAGATAGCGGCCGCCGAATTTCACCGTCGCGGCGATCAGCGCACGCAGCAAATGGAGCGGGTTGGCGGTGCCGTCGTCGGGCGAGAAGGTTGCGCCTGCGACCTCGGGTCCGATCTCGGGCAGGCGGCGGGCGAACTCCGCCCGGTCGATCGCCTCGAAGCTGCCCCTGACGGTGGCGCGGTCCTCGATGCGCTGCATCAGCTCGGCGCGCTTCGCCAGCTCCTCGCGCGTGAAGCAGATATAGAAGGCGCCGGGACGGCGGAAATGTAGCGGGATGCCGATGTCGGCCTCCAGCCGGTCGGAGAATTCCTGCCAGCCATTGGCGGCCTCGCGGGTGAGGTCGGCATAGGTGGGCGAGTTGCCGCCCTTGCCCTGGACCCAGACATTGCCGAAATTGCCGCGGGCGGCGCGCAATGCCACGTCGCCCTCGTCGAGCAGGGTCACCTTCTCGCCGGCGCGTGCCAGCCCGTAGGCGACGGCGGCGCCGACCGTGCCGCCGCCGACCACCAGGAAGTCGCTGGTCAGCTCCGCGCCCACCGTGCTCAGTCGTTGACGTAGCGGGGCGGGCGGATGCTCGCCTGGAAGGCGTTGATCATGGTGATGACGTCGAAGACCGGGATGCCGAGGCGCTGCTGGATGTCATAGGTGAAGGGCGCCAGATTGGTGCATTCGTTGACGATGGCGCCGACTTCCGGATGGTCCTTCACCATGCGCTCGGCCGCCGCAACAACCTCCTCGCGCAGCGTGTCGTAAGTGACGGAATTGTCGCCCTCCTTGATCCAGCGGACGAAGTTGGAGCTCTGCGGCATGCCGACGACGGGCGTATCCTGGGCGATGCCGACGGCGTCGAGATAGGGGCCGTTCAGCACCTCGCCATTATAGGTCAGGATGCCGACGCGCTTTCCGGTCGGCAGCATGCGCTCGACCATCGGCACCTGCAGCAGGCTGCTGGTGGCGACGGGCACGCTGCAATGATCGGCGAGCTCGCGCTGGTAGATGGAGAGAAAGCCGCAGGTCGTGGTGATGCCGTCGACGCCGGCCTCGATGAGCTCGTCGGCCGCCTGCTTGAAGGGCTCCAGCAGGCTCGAATTGTGGAGGTCCGTCATGCGTGCCGGCACGGCGTCCTCGACGATCCGGTACTGGACGGGAAAGGCGAAGGTCTGGGCATTGCCGACGTCGCCCATATAGCGGCGGAAATGGCTCTTCACCATCAGGATCCCGACGGAGACGCCGTAATAGGTCTTCTTAGCTGGCACGTTCTTTCTCCTGCAGTTGAGCGTTGGCAGCCAGACCGGTCGCGGCCGGCTGCGGGCGGCCGACGCCGAAATAACGCCGGCCGCCCAGTATTATGATGGCGATTGCCGCAAGGCCCGCAATACCGCGGACGATGTCGGGCACACCGTGGAGCAGCGCGCAGGCGATGCCGACGCAGATCACGATGACGCGCAGCCAGATCGGCAGCCTGCCGTCCGTATAGCCGACATAGCCGATTGTAATGAGGATGATGCCGACGGCCAGCGACAGGGTCGCGGCGATGATCTCGAAGAGCGTGCCGTCGAGCGTGATCGCCGGCTCGTAGATGAAGCCGATGCCGGCGACGAAGCCGCCGACTGCCATGCGGAAGGCCTGGAAGCCGGTGCTGATCGGATTGGCCCTGGCGATCGCCGCCGCCGCGTAGGATGCGGCCGCGACCGGTGGAGTGGCGTCGGCCAGCACCGCGAAATAGAGGATGAAGAGGTGGATGCTGAGCAGCGACGCCACCCCGTGCTCGGCGATCAACGGCGCGCCGATCGCGGCGGTGATGATATAGGCCGGCGTCGTGGGCACGCCCATGCCGAGGAAGAGGCAGCTTGCGGCGACAAGCACCACGAGCAGGATCAGCGAATCGCCGGAGATCGACTTGATGATGCCGGTGAAGGCGAGCAGCAGGCCGGTATTGGTCAGCCCGGCGGTGATGATGCCGGCAGCCGTCACGGCGACCGCGATCACGCCGATGGTCTGGCCGGCATCGATGAGGGAATTGTAGACGGCGCGCCAGCCCATGCGCGTATGCTTGCGCAGCCAGGCGGTGACAAAGACGGCGATGGTCGCATAGAAGGCCGAGAAATAGGGCGAGTAGCGCATCGTCATCAGCGTGATCAGCACGATCAGCGGGATGGCGAAATGGATGTCGCGCAGCACGTCGCGGTAGCTGGCGATCTCCTCCTTCGGCAGCGATGCGATGCCGCGCTTCTTGGCCTGGAAATGCACCGCCACGAAGATGCCGAGATAATAGAGCACCGCGCCGATCGCCGCCGCGGCGATGATGTCGACATAGGGCACCGAGATCATCTCGGCCATGACGAAGGCCGCCGCGCCCATGATCGGCGGCATGATCAGGCCGCCGACGCTCGCCGCGGTCTCGATGCCGCCGGCCATCGCCGGCGGGAAGCCCATGCGCCTCATCTCCGGAATGGTGACCGCGCCGGTGACCACGACATTGGCGACCGAGGAGCCGCTCGTCATGCCGAACAGGCCCGATTCGACCACCACGACCTTGGCCGGACCGCCCGTGTAGCGGCCGGCCAGGAAGGTGCCGAGATTCATGAACAGCCGACCCATGCCGCTGCCCTGCAGGAAGGCGCCGAAGATCAGGAAGGACGCGACGATGGTCGCCGAAATGCCGGTGAGCTGGCCGTAGATGCCGCTGCCGTTCATCAGATAGAGGATGTCGATCACCTGCTCGTAGGGCAGGTCGCGATAGTACCAGATGCCCGGCAGCATGTCGCAGACGAACATATAGAGGATGATCACGGCGGTGAGGATCGAAAGCACGATCGAGAGCGCACGTCGCACCGCTTCGAGGATCAGCAGCGTCATCATCGTGCCGAGGACGATCTCGACCGTCGTCATCGAATCGATGAAGGGGCTGCGGTTATAGACGCGGCCGGGATCGAGATAGATGTAGAGGCTGGGCAGGAAGGCGGCCGCCGCCAGCAAGAAGTCGACGACGGTCGGCCGATGCCCGGGGGACCCGGCATGAGCCGGATAGAGCAGGAATATCGGCGGCACCGCCAGCATCAGATGCAGGCTGGCGAGCTTGAGGGGCTCCGGAAAGCCGTAGCCGGTGAAATAGAAATGAACCAGCGCGGTTGCCGCTAGCCATATGCCGATGATCAGGCCGATCGGTCCTGCGATGGTTCTCATGGTCGCTTGTCCCCGGGGGCTGCAGGCGCCCGTCGGTCCGGGCGCCCCGTTCTCCTTTTCAAGGGCCGGCTACTTCATGTAGCCGAGCTCCTTGTATGCCTTCTCTGCGCCGGGATGCAGCGGGACCGGCTGGTTCTGCCAGGCCTTCTCGGCCTCGAACTTGGCAAGCACGGCATAGATGTTGGGGAACTTGTCCTGGTTCTCGAGCAGGGCCTTGGTGATCTTGTAGGCGACGTCCTCGGAGACTTCCGACGAGATCAGGATCAGCGCCTCCATCGTGGTGACGGGAACGGCGCCGTCCGACTGGAGGGCCTCGTAGGTGCCGGCCGGAATCTCGCCCACTCCGTAGCCGAAGGTCTCGTGGAGATGCGTCATCAGTTCTTCCGGGAAGGCGATGAGTCTGGCGTCGCGGCGGCCGGTCTCGACCTCCAGCGCAATGCCGGTCGGGTAGCTGCCGGCGCCCCACAATATGTCGATCTGCCCGTCCTGGAAGGCGGAGATGAGCTGCGTGTAGGTGCCGTTGATGACGGTGCCGCCGGCCTCGCCGATCTCTTCCGGCGTGTTGTCGTAGAATTCGAGCGCACGCTGCAGCGTCAGCTCCTCGGAGGTCGCCTTGGGCGAGGTGCCGATGCGGATCGTCGGGTCGGCGAGGATCTCGTCGAGCGGGCGGGTCTCTTCGGCCGGGACGATGACGTGGAATTCGGCCGGGGCCCAGTCGCCGCCGAGCGAGCGCAGCGTCTCCTGCGGCTTGTCATAGGGCGGCTGGCCGGCCGCTGCCGCGGCGGCAAGGAAGTCGATGCCCATGCCCAACTGGCTGATGCCGTTGTCGACGCGGGTCGGGTTGTCGCGGCCGCCGCCCGGCACGATGCGGATGTTGATGTCCGGGTTCTCCTCCATGGCGATATTCGCCAGGCCGGTGACGATGGTGAACCAGCTTCCGCCGGGCGAGCCGGAAGCCCATTCGAGGTTCTCCTGCGCCTGGCCCTGGGTTGCCGCGAGGGCGAGCCCGGCACCGAACAATGCGGCGGTAACCGTCTTTCCAATTGATTTCATTGTCATTGTCATAGCCTTCCCCTGTAGAGATGCTGGTTTCACATGAGGCGGGTTGAAGCGACATCGGCACCCGTCCGCGGGGTGCTGTCGGTCGCCTTCAGGATCGCGCGGGCCAGATCGGCCTTCAAGTCCTCGACATGCTCAAGACCGGCATAGAGGCGAACCAATATTCCCTCTTCAGCCCAGTTCGTGGCAGTCCGCGCGTGGGCCGGGTCCGCATGGAGGACCAGGCTTTCATACCCGCCCCAGGAGAATCCGAGCGCGAAAAGCTCGAGATCCTCGATGAAGGCGGCGGCCTTCTCCATCGAAGGCGTGTTCAGGACAATGGCGAAGAGGCCGGACGCGCCGGCGAAGTCGCGCTGCCAGATCGCATGGTCGGGATGCGAGGGCAGGCCGGGATGGATGACGCGGCGCACCTGCGGCAGCTCCTCGAGGAAGCGCGCCAGGGCAAGGCCGGTCTCCTGGTGCTGCCCGAGGCGCACGGGCAGCGTCCGCAATCCGCGCGCGGCAAGGAAGACGTCGTCGGGCGAAGCGCGATAGCCCATCCAGTTGGCGGCCTCGCGCAAGGGCCGGTAATGCGGCTCATGAGAGGTCACCAGACCCAGCATCGCGTCGGAATGGCCGATGATGTATTTCGTCGCCGACTGGACGACGATGTCGACGCCGAGCGCCATCGGTGCGCACAGAAGGGCGGTGGCCCAGGTGTTGTCGGCGACGGTGATCGCGCCGGCGGCCCGCGCCGCCTTGCAGATCGCCGGCAGGTCCTGGATCTCGAAGGTGAGCGAGCCGGGCGATTCCAGATAGACCATGCGCGTCTCGGGGCGCATCAGCCCGGCAATCCCGGCGCCGATCCGCGGATCGTAGAACTCGACCTCGACGCCGCTGCGCTGGATGAACTGGCGGATGCTGGTGCGGGTCGGCTCGTAGACGCTGTCGGTGACCAGCAGATGGTCTCCCGGCTTCAGGAAGGCAACGAGCGGCAGCACGCAGGCGGCGAGCCCGGAAGGCACGGCGACGGTGCCGAAGCCGCCTTCGAGCTCGGTGATCGCCTCCTCGAAGGCGAAGACGTCAGGCGTGCCGAAGCGGCCGTAGAAGACGCGGCCCTTGTCGAAGCGCGCCTTCTTGGCACCGTCGATCGTGGCGACCGAGGAGAAGGCGATCGTGGAGGCGCGATGGACGGGCAGGTTGACGGTCGTGCCGTCGCCGCCATGAGCGCGCCCGAGGCGCGCCACCTTCGTCTCATTTCGCATGTCGCGCCGCGATGCGCTCATCTCCGCCGTCACCCGCTCGAGCTGTCGGAAGGTGGGGCGGCACTGTGGCGTATTGCATGCCAAACGTCAATATTGTATGCCAACTGAATCTGACGGTTCGTCTCGGGATGGGGTCGGCGCTTGATCGGCGAAGAAAATCAGGGCGATATGGTTGGTGGATTCCACATCGTCAGGGGGAACGAGATGGACGGGCTGGCCGTATCGCCGAAACCGCTGCCCCAGCAGGTCGCCGATTATATCCGCAACCTGATCATCCACGACCGGTTGAAGCCGGGCGAGAGGATCAGGGAGCGCGCCATTGCCGAGACGCTGAAGGTCTCGCGCACGCCGCTGCGCGACGCGCTCAAGATCCTCGCCATGGAACGCCTCGTCGACCTCGCGCCCCATCGCGGCGCGGTGGTCGTGCATTCCAGCGAGGAAGAGATCGCCGACATGCTGACGGTCTATTCCGAGCTCGAGGCGCTCGGCGGCAGGATCGCCTGCCGGGCGGCGAGCGACGGCGACATACGCCGCGTCGTCCACTATCAGGACGAGCTCGCGAGGGCCTTCGAGGTCGAGGACCGCGCCGCCTATTTCGCCGCCAACCAGGCATTCCACCTGTCGATCGTCGCTGCCTCGCGCAATGCGACGCTGATCGAGACGCACGGGCATCTCAATATCAGGCTCTACCGCATCCGCTATCTGGCGGTCATGCGGCTTCAGGACTGGACGGCGGCGGCTGGCGAGCATGGCGCGCTGGTCGATGCGCTGAAGGCGCGCGACGGCGATCTCCTTGCGCAACTGCTCAAGGACCATCTCGGCTTCGCCTGGCGGCTCATCGACCGCTGGGTGCCGCCGACGAGCTATCCTGCCGGCCGTTCGGAATTGATCGAGCGGCGCAAGGCGTGATTTCCTTGAATGCGACGATGAGAGAACGGTAATGGCGAAAGCGATAGTGCAGACGGAGAAGGGCGGTCCGGAGGTTCTCAACTGGACCGACAGGGCGACGGGCACGCCCGGCCCAGACGAGGTGCTCATCCATCACACCGCGATCGGCGTCAACTTCATCGATGTCTATGTGCGCGAGGGCGCCTATCCGATGATGACGCTGCCCGGCAGTCCCGGCATGGAGGCGGCAGGCGTCGTGGAGGCCGTCGGCGAAGGCGTGGGTGAGCTGAAGCCCGGCCAGCGCGTCGCCTATGTGATGACGGCGCCCGGCGCCTATAGCGAGGAGCGGATCGTGCCTGCCGAGCGCATGGTGCCGCTGCCCGACGACATCGACGACAAGGCCGCCGCGGCGATGATGCTGAAGGGCATGACGGCCGAGCGGCTGCTCCACAAGACGACGCAGGCCGCCGCCGGCGATACGGTGCTCGTCCATGCCGCGGCCGGCGGGGTCGGGCAGTTGCTGACCGCATGGGCAAAGGCGATCGGCTGCACCGTCATCGCCACCGTCGGCTCCGACGCCAAGGCGGAGACCGCGCGCGCCGCCGGCGCCGATCATGTGATCGTCACCGCGAGCGAGGATGTCGCCGGCCGGGTGGCCCGGATCACCGACGGCAGGGGATGCCGCTACATCTATGACGGCATCGGCAAGGACACGTTCGAGACCTCGCTCCAGGCGGCGGCGAAATACGGCCATCTGGTGAGCTTCGGCAATGCGTCGGGCGCCGTGCCGCCGGTCAATATCGCGGTGCTGGCGCCCAAATGCGTGGCGCTGTCGCGGCCGCAGATCTTTCCGTATATCGCCGACCGCGCCGACCTGCTCGCGGCCGCCGACAATCTGTTCGCGGCAATGCGCGACGGCGTCGTCAGGCCGGGGATCAACCATGAGTTCCCGCTGTCGGATGCGGCTTCCGCGCATCGTGCGCTGGAGGCGCGGCAGACGACCGGCCAGATCGTGCTGCTGCCATGAGCGCGGTGCCGACATCGGCGGGGACGGTGCTGGAATTCACCCTTGCCGGCGGGGAGACGGTCACGGCCCCGGTCGGCCGCGTCGTCATCGGCGGCTGGACCGGGCGCGACCAGGCGCATGTGGCGCGCTATGTCGACGGCCTCGTTCGCGACAAGGGGTTCAGGAAACCGTCGAGCCTGCCCTGCTTCTACGAGGTGGCGCCGGCGCTGCTGACGCAGGCGGCCGGCATCGACGTGCTCGGCAACAACACTTCGGGCGAGGTCGAGGTGATCCTCGTCGCCGTCGGCGACACTATCCATGTCGGGCTCGGATCGGACCATACCGACCGCCTCATGGCACCCGCTTCGATCGCCCATGCCAAGCAGCTCTGCCCCAAGCCGGTGGCGCGTCAGGTCTGGCGGCTCGATGAGGTGGCCGACCATTGGGACGATCTGCTGCTCACGGCCGAGATTCCCGCAGCCGAGGGGCATGTCGTCTACCAGCAGGGCAGGCTGGCCGAGCTGCTGCCGCTTCCCCGTCTTCTGGAGGCGCTGGCGGAAAAGCGCCGCGACGGTGCAGGCTGCATATTCTTCTGCGGCACGGTGCCGGCGATCGGCGGCATCCGGCCGGCAAGCGCCTTCCGGATGCGCCTCGAGGACCCCATATCCGGGCGGCGCATTACGCACGAATACGCCGTCAACCCTGTTCCCGTGGTCGATTGATATGCTCCCGAAACCTGCCATCCATACCGTCGCGACACATTGGGGCACCTATCGCGCCCGTTTCGACGGAGGCAGGCTCGCAGCACTCGCGCCGATCGAGGCGGATCCCGACCCGTCCCCGATCGCCGACGGCATGATCGACGCGCTCGACAATCCGAGCCGCATCCTCAAGCCCGCGATCCGCAGGTCTTTCCTGGAGAAGGGTGCTTCGGCCGGCGGTGCCGGCCGCGGTGCCGAGCCCTTCGTCGAGGTGGAATGGGACGAGGCGCTCGATCTCGCCGCCGCCGAGCTGCTGCGGGTGCGCCAGGCGCATGGCAACGGCGCCATCTATGGCGGTTCCTACGGATGGGCGAGCGCCGGCCGCTTCCACCATGCGCAGAGCCAGGTCCACCGGTTCCTCAACTCGATCGGCGGCTATGTGCGCTCGGTGCAGAACTACAGCTACGCCGCCGCCGACACGCTCGTCCCGCATGTCATCGGCGACAAGCGCGGGCTCGTCTCGCAGCATACCAGCCTGCCCATGGTCGCGGCGCATTCGAAGCTGATCGTCATGTTCGGCGGCCTGCCGGCCAGGAACGCGCAGGTGAGCTCGGGGGGCATCTCGCGCCACATCCTCGCTGAATCTCTTGCCGCCGCCCAGTCGGCGGGCGCGGAGCTCGTCTCGATCAGCCCGATCCGCGACGACACGGTCGGCGATCCGGCGCCCGAATGGATGGCGCTGCGCCCGACCACGGATGTCGCGCTGATGCTGGGCCTTGCCCATACGCTGGTTGCGGAGAGCCTCGTCGACCGCACCTTCCTCGACCGCCATACGAGCGGCTACGACCGGTTCGAGGCCTATCTGCTCGGCAGGTCCGACGGCATCGTCAAGGATGCGGCCTGGGCCGCCGCCGTCACCGGCATCGAGGCCGGCCGGATCGCGGATCTCGCGCGCCGCATGGCCCGAACCCGCACCATGATCATGATGGCATGGTCGCTGCAGCGCGCCGAGCATGGCGAGCAACCCTATTGGATGGCGATGACGCTCGCCGCCATGCTCGGGCAGATCGGCCTGCCCGGCGGCGGCTTCGGCTTCGGGTACGGCTCGGCCAACGGCATCGGCTTCCCGAATGCGCAGATGAGCTGGCCGTCGCTGCCGCAGGGCGAGAACGCAGTCACCGACTATATCCCGGTCGCCCGCAT
>CAYYZC010000051.1:5705-14393 GCA_964475605.1 uncultured Chelativorans sp. | reverse complement strand
CGCACGATGGCGCGGCCCATGGCGACGCGCTGGCGCTGGCCGCCGGAAAGCTGGCTCGGCTTGCGGCCGAGCAGATGGTCGATCTGCAGCATCTCGGAGACGCGGGCGATCGCCGCCTCCCGATCCTCCTTCGGCACGCCGCGGATCTCCATGCCGAAGCCGATATTCTGCGCCACCGTCATGTTGGGGTAGAGCGCGTAGGACTGGAACACCATGGCGATGTCCCGCTTCGACGGGTGCAGCTCGTTGACGCGCCTGCCGTCGATGCGGATCTCGCCCGAGGTGATCGGCTCCAGCCCCGCGATCGTGTTGAGCAGCGTCGACTTCCCGCAGCCCGACGGCCCGACCAGCACCAGGAAGCCGCCCTTCTCGATCTCCAGGTCGATGCCCTTGAGAACGTCGACATTGCCGAACGATTTCTTCAGCTCGCGGATCTGCAGGAACGACATGGCATTACCCCTTTACCGCGCCGGCCATCAGGCCGCGCACGAAATAGCGCCCGGAGACGATGTAGACGATCAGCGTCGGCAGCGCGGCGAGCACCGCGCCGGCGAAATGGACGTTGTATTCGCGCACGCCGGTCGATGAGGAGACGAGGTTGTTGAGCGCCACCGTCATCGGGATCGAATCGACATTGGCGAAGGAGGCTCCGAACAGGAAGTCGTTCCAGATATTGGTGAACTGCCAGATCACCGTGACGACGATGATCGGCCCCGAGGAGGGCAGCAGGATGCGGCGGAAGATCTGGAAGAAGCTGGCGCCGTCGATCTGCGCCGCCCGCACCAGCTCGTTGGGGAAGGCCGCGTAGTAGTTGCGGAAGAACAGCGTCGTGAAGCCGAGCCCGTAGACGACATGGACCAGCACCAGCCCCGGTATGGTTCCCGCCAGGCCGAGGATGCCGAGCGTGCGCGCCATCGGGATCAGCACGATCTGGAACGGGATGAAGCAGGCGAGCAGCATCATGCCGAAGACGAGATCGGCGCCGCGGAACGTCCATTTGGTCAGCACGTAGCCGTTGAGGGCGCCGAGCAGCGTCGAGATGACGACGGCCGGCACGACCATCAGGATCGAGTTCATGAAATAGGGCTTCAGGCCGGTCGGCTGGACGCCGATCTGCGCCGTCGACCAGGCGCTCAGCCACGGCGCGACTGTCGCATTCGAGGGCAGCGAGAGCATGTCGCCCTGGCGGATCTCGACCAGCGGCTTGAACGAGTTGGTGAGCATCACATAGAGCGGCAGCAGATAGTAGATCGCGAACACGACCAGCGCCGCATAGATCAGCAGGCGGGTGAGCCGGGCCGACGCGCTGGCCTGCGTGCCGACGATCTCCTCGCGCCGGGAGAGCTCGATCCTGTCGCTCGCCGCGCTCATCTTTTCGCTCCCACCCTGAGCTCGGAATAGAGATAGGGGATGATGATGGAGAAGATCATCACCAGCATGATGATCGCCGAGGAGGCGCCGATCCCCATCAGGTTGCGCGTGAAGGTGTAGGAATACATGAAGGTGGCCGGCAGCTCGGTCGCCTGTCCCGGCCCGCCGCCGGTCAGCGCCACGACGAGGTCGTAGGCCTTGATGGCGAGATGGGCGAGCACCACGAAGGCCGACAGGAAGACCGGCCGCATCAGCGGGATGATGATCCTCCGATAGGTGGTGAATGCCGAGGCGCCGTCGATCTGGGCCGCCTTGATGATGTCGCCGTCGACGCCGCGCAGTCCGGCGAGGAACATCGCCATGACGAAGCCGGAGGACTGCCAGACGGCGGCGATGACGACCGTGTAGATCGCCATGTCGCCATCCTTGATCCAGTTGAAGCTGAAGCTCTCCCAGCCCCAGCCATGCATGGTGTGCTCCAGCCCGATACCGGGATCGAGGAACCATTTCCACGCCGTGCCGGTGACGATGAAGGAGAGCGCCATCGGGTAGAGATAGATCGGCCGCAGCACGCCCTCGGCGCGGATCTTCTGGTCGAGCAGGATCGCGATCGTCAGGCCGAGCACGGTGCAGATGACGATGTAGAGCGAGCCGAAGATGGCCAGATTGGTGATCGCCCGCCACCAGTGCGGCAGCGCCCACAGGCGCCGGTAATTGTCCAGCCCGACCAGTTCGTAGGACGGCAGGATGCGCGAATTCGTCAGCGACAGATAGCCCGTATAGGCGATGAAGCCGTAGACGAAGAACAAGATCAGCAGGAAGCTCGGTCCGAGCACCAGCTTGGGGATGAAATCCTGCAGCCGCTCCTTCACGACACCCGTCCTCCCGGTATCGGCGTGGATGGGACGGCGGCCTGCCGCCGCCCCGTCTTTCTGGTGGAGCATGATCTTTTCGGGATCATGCCCATGCACCCGTCGGCCGGCCTACTGGACCGCGGCGACGGCGGCGGCGAGCTCGGCCGGCGCATCGTCGGTCGAGATCGAGCCGTTGAAGTGCTGGGTGATCACGTCATACATGGCGTTCTTCACCGCCGCCGGATTGGCGTGGCCATGGGCCATGGAGCCGAACAGCGTGCCGCTCTCATTGGCCTCGGCGAGATCGGCCATGCCCTTCTTGCCGCAATCGTCGAACTCGGTGTCCTCGATGTCGGTGCGCGCCGGCACCGAGCCCTTGACCGTGTTGAAGGCGATCTGGAAGGCCGGGTCCATGATGGCGGAGGCCATCTGGAGCTGCGCGTCGCGCTTCTCCTCGCCGACCTCGAACATCGCGAACTGGTCGGAGTTGAAGGTGACGGCGCCCTGCGTGCCGGGGAAGCGGATGCAGACGAAATCCTCGCCCGGCACCTCGCCGGCATTGAGGAATTCGCCCTTGGCCCAGTCACCCATCATCTGCATGCCGGCCTCGCCCTCGATCACCATCGCCGAGGCGAGGTTCCAGTCGCGACCCGAGAAGTTGTCGTCGACATAGGAGCGCAGCTTCTCCATCCGCACGAAGGCCTCGCGCATCTGGTCACCGCCCAGCGCCTCGGGGTCGAGATCGATCATCGAGGCCTTGTAGAAATCGGTGCCGAGGCCGAGCACGACGGCGTCGAAGATGGTGGCGTCCTGCCAGGGCTGGCCGCCATGGGCGAGCGGCGTGATGCCGTTCTCCTTCATCTTGTCGAGCATGGCGATCAGATCGTCCCAGCTCTCCGGAGCCTGGCCCCCGGCCGCATCCAGCGCTTCCTTGTTGATCCACACCCAGTTGGTGGAGTGGACGTTCACGGGCGCGGCGATCCAGGTGTCCTCGTATTTGGAGAATTCCTGCAGCGCGTTCGGCACCACGTCGTCCCAGCCTTCCTCCGCGGCGATCGAGTTGAGATCGGCGAGCACGCCCTGCTGGGCCCAGTCGAGGATGTCGAAGCCGAGCATCTGGACGGCCGTCGGCGCATCGCCCGCCGTGACGCGCGCGCGCAAGGCCGTCATCGCCTGCTCGCCGCCGCCGCCGGCGACCGGCATGTCGGCCCAGGTGATGCCCTTCGCTTCCAGGTTCTGCTTCAGCACGTCGAGCGCGGCAGCCTCGCCGCCCGAGGTCCACCAGTGCAGCACCTCCACCCGGTTCTCCTGCGCGTGGGCCGCAATCGCGAGGCCGGAAACCAGCATCGTACCCATCATCAGCTTGCGCAACATGACTAACCTCCCTTGTTGCAACGCTTCACCCGGCGTCTGCCGGGATCTTCCCACAAGTCGGCGGACCCACCAACGGGATCCGTGCGTGCTTGTGAAACCGGATTCTCTTCGTTCTCGGATGGTCGGCGCCCCGGGGCGCGATGCGCTTTCGGCGTTCCCCGCACGGCCGGGAACCGGCCCGGCGGACAGGGCCGGGCGTCCTTGCCAGATGCGGTGCCGAGATCATCGCCCCGACCTTGGTCTCCTTCGAGAGCCGACCGCCAAGCGTAGCGCACGCCGGCGGCCGGTCAACCGCGGCGACCGACGCATACGATCCTGGCGGCGCCATCGTCACCGTTCTAGTCCCTCCCGAACATCGGCTTGCGCTTGTCGCCGAACGCCGCCACGCCTGCCTTCAGATCCGCGGTCTGCGCGACGAAGCCGCTGGCGAGCGCTTCGACGGCTGCGGCATCCTCCTCGTCTTCGGCGACGGCGATCATCATCTTCGCCGCCTCGGTGGCGAGCGGCGCGCGCAGCGCGATCTCATCCCCCCAGCGACGCGCGACCTCCATGCCCTCGCCGGTTCCGGCGAGACGATCGACGATGCCATGGCCGGACGCCTGCTCGGCCGTCAGGATTTCCCCGCCCACCGCCATGCGCCGCACGATCTGCGCGCCGAAGCGCCGCACCGCCCGCTGCGTGCCGGACCAGCCGGGCACGACGCCGATCGAGGTCTCGGGAAAGCCGAGCTTCACCTGTCGCTCCGCGACGCGGAAATCGGCCGCCGCGGCAAGCTCCAGCCCGCCGCCCAGCGCATGGCCGCACAGAACCGCCATGGTCGGCTGGCGCAGCCGCGCCAGCCGGTCGAAGACGCGATGGCCGAGCCGCACCCATTCATGCTGGAAGGCGGCGGCCGAAAGCCG
This sequence comes from uncultured Chelativorans sp., assembly GCA_964475605.1. GTDB lineage: Bacteria > Pseudomonadota > Alphaproteobacteria > Rhizobiales > Rhizobiaceae > CAYYZC01. Next base: position 9,892 of record CAYYZC010000051.1, on the reverse strand, counting down.
CGACCACGCCTCGACATCGCCGCCGGCGCAAAAACCCTTGCCTTCCCCCGTGATCAGCACGACGCGGACGGTCTCCTCGGCCTCGACCTCGTCGAGCCGCGCCTGAAGCGCCCGCAGCATGGTCACGTCGAGCGCGTTGAACTTTTCCGGCCGGCGGAGCGTCAGCGTGGCGATTGCGCCGTCGCGCTCGAGGGTCACGAGGTCAGGCATGAGCGCCCCCGTCGAGGCTGAGCCCCATCGGCCCTTCTGCAAAGAGCGCGGCCGGGCTCATCGCCAGATCGTCGGCGACCTTCAGCGGAATGTCGGACTGGGCGAGCACGTCGCGCTCCAGATCCATGCCCGGCGCGATCTCGGTGACGACCAGCCCCTCCGGCTGCAGCTTCAGCACGCAGCGCTCGGTGACATAGGTGATGTCCTGGCCCTGGGCGACGGCGCGCCTGCCGGAAAAGGAGACCTGCTCGACCTTGTCGACCAGCTTGGCGATCCTGCCCTCGCGGTCGATGCCGATGCCGCCATCCTTCAGGGAGAGCCTGGCGCCGGCCCTGAACAGGCCGGAGAAGACGATCTTTCTCGCCCTTGCCGTGATGTCGACGAAGCCGCCGGCACCGGCCGTGACATGCGGACAGGCCGAGAGCTTGGAAACGTTGACCGAGCCGTCGCGGTCGATCTGCAGGAAGGAGAGCAGCGAGGCGTCGAAGCCGCCGGCCTGGAAATAGGTGAACTGCTGCGGCGAGGGCATGATCGCCTCGGCATTGGAGGCGCAGCCGAACTTGAAGTCGAGCAGCGGCACGCCGCCGACAGCGCCCTGCTCGATCACCCAGGTGACCTTGCCGTGCTGGCCCTCCTCGATCAGGATGCGCGGCACATTGGCCGATATGCCGAAGCCGATATTGACCGCCATGCCGTCGGCGAGCTCCATCGCGACGCGGCGCGCGATCACCTTTTGCACGCTCATCCCAGGCGTCGAGAAGGAGGAGAGCGGGCGGAACACCTCGCCTGAGATCGCCGCATCGTAGGGCGTCTGGGTCGTCTGCCACTGGTCCGGCGCGACCACGACATGGTCGACCAGAACGCCTGGCACGCGCACGTCGTGCGGCTTCAGCGTGCCGTTCTCGACGATCCGCTTGACCTGGGCGACGACGATGCCGCCATTGTTGCGCGCCGCCAGCGCCTGGTCGAGCGCGCCGAGATAGGCGCCCTCATGCTCATAGGTCAGGTTGCCGCGCTCGTCGGCCGTGGTGGCGCGGATGATCGCCACGTCCGGCACGATGGCGCGAAAATAAAGCCAGTCCTCGCCGTCGAAGGCGACGCGGCTGACGATCGGCTCTGCCGCGGCCGCATTCATCGCGCAGCCCTCGTTGGCCGGGTCGACGAATGTGTCGAGCCCGACCTTGGTCAGCACGCCGGGACGCTTCGCCGCCGCCTCGCGATGCATGTCGAAAAGGATGCCGGACGGCACGTTGTAGGCGGCGACCGCATCGTCGCCGATCATCTTCCAGATCCGCGGCGGCTCGGCGCTCGACGGGCCGGAGGGATAGGAGCCGGCCAGCGTCTTCTTCAGGAGGCCCGGCTTCGCCAGATGGTCGATGCCCTTGATCCCGTACATGTCGCCCGCCGCGATCGGATGCAGCGTCGTTATGGCTCGCGGATGCCCCTCGGCCTCGAAGCGCTCGCCGATCGCCGCCAGCACCGCGTCCGGGCAGCCGAGCCCGCTGGAGGAGGAGACCGAGACCACCGCGCCATCGGCGATCAGCCTTGCGGCTTCTGCGGGCGAGATGGGCTTACCCATGAATGCCCCCGTCCCTGGCATCTGACCTCGCAGGGTCGAATGGTTGCGCCGTCATCCTCGGGCTTGTCCCGAGGATCTGCTTCGGCTGCCGGAATTTGGACCACGCGGATCGCAGGGAAAGATCGGTATTCCCGGCTAGCGACTGCCATGCGGCAGATTCTCGGGACAAGCCCGAGAATGACGGCGTTGGGAGCCGGATCGGCGATCCCGAAACATCGCCGCCAAGGTTCCCTCTCGCTTGCGGCGAGGGATTGGCGGTGGGGGTATGATAAAGCATCCTCATGACCCCGGCTCGATCTCTCCGAGCTTTGGATCGATCAACGCCCTGTTGCCGCTCTTTGCCGCCTCCAGCGCGGCCTCGGCGATCGCCAGCGACCAGACGCCGTCCTCGCCTGTTGCAGATGGCGCGCCATCACCGTCTATCGCCGCGTGGAACTGCCGCAGCGAGCGCGCATAGAGATCCTCGCGGTCGAACTGCAGCTCTTCCTCGCCTCCGGCGTTGCGCAGGACCACGGTCCCGACCGGCTTCTGCGTCATCACGTTCCGCGCGATCAGCGAGCCTTCGGTGCCGTGGACCTCGAAGCCGTTATCGGCATATCGCACGGTGAATGCCTCATGGGTCTGGGCGATGGCGCCGGAGGGAAACTCCATCGCCGTCATCGCGCCGTCGGCCATTCCCGCCTCGGCCATGCCGACAGACTGGGTGACGGCGGCAATCTCGATCGGGTCCTCGTCGAGAACGAAGCGCAGCGTATCGGCGTCATGCACGGTGATGTCGAGCACGACGCCGCCGCCGGCGTCCGGCCGCGTCAGCCGCCAGCCCTGCAGATGCTCCGGCAGATGGACGGCATGGAAGACGCGCGCCGCCAGCACCTTGCCGATGCGGCCCGCGGCGATCGCCTCGCGCATGGCGCGATGGGCGCCGGAATTGCGGAGATGGTGGTTGGTGCCCATCACCACGCCGGCCCGGCGGCAGGCGCCGACCATGCGGCGGGCGTCGGCGCTGGTGAGCGCCAGCGGCTTCTCGCACAGCACATGCTTGCCGGCCGCGGCCGCCGCAAGCGACTGCTCCAGATGCAGCTCATTGGTGGTCGAGACGTGGACGGCGTCGATATCGGACGCGAGCAGTGCTTCGAGATCGGCGAAATGCGCCGGGATGCCGTTCTCCCCGGCATAGGCGGCGGCGCGCTCCGCGCTCGAGCTCATCACCGCCGCGACCTCGCCGTCGGGCTGGGCGCGGATCGCCCCGATCATATATTCGCGCGCGATGGTGCTCGCGCCGATGAGACCCCACCTGACCGTCATGCCCGCAACCTCTTCTCATGCGCGAGGTCGGGGCCGCAGCTCTCGCGAACCACGAGGTTGATCGCCCCGATATGATCCTCGGCCCGCGTCGAGCCGTTGCGGATCATGTTGAGCACGGTGTGCGCGGCGCGTTCCCCGAGCCAGGGCGTATCGACGGCGACGCTGGTCAGCGCCGGCACATAATGCTGGGCCTCGGTGACGTCGTCGAAGCCGACGACGGCGAAATCGCGCCCCGGTTCAAGCCCGCGCTTGCGCAGCGCGATCATGGCGCCGAAGGCGACCGCATCGTTGAAGCACACGGCCGCGGTCGGCGGGCCGACCTGCCCGATCACCGCCTCCAGCGCCGCGATCCCGCCGCGCCGGTTGGTGTCGCCGAAGGAGACGAGCAGATCGTCCTGCGGCAGGCCGGCCGCGGCAAGCGCCTCGCAATAGCCGCCGAGCCTGTCCTGGCAGACGACCATGTCGGGGAAGCCGCCGAGAAAGGCGATCCGGCTGTGGCCGCGCGCGATCAGATGCTCCGTCGCCATCCGCGCCCCGCGCCGGTTGTCGGGTGCGACGACCGGGATGCGGCTGTCGGCGAGCCGCCGCATCGCGAAGACCACCGGGATGCCGGCCGCCCGGAACTTCGAGAACGCGTCTGACGGCGTGCCGTGCGCCGGCGAGGCGATCAGCCCCGCGACCCCCTGCTCCATCAGCGAGCGCAGCACCTCCTCCTGGCGCACCGGGTTCTCGGCGGTATTGGCGATGAAGGGCACGATGCCGGCCGACTGGAAGACGCGCTCCATGCCGACGGCGAGCTCGGCGAAGAACGGGTTGGTCAGATCGTTGATGACCATGCCGACGAAATTGGTGCGCGCCCGGCGCAGATTGGCGGCGCCGCGGTTGTAGACATAGCCGACCCGCTCGATCGCCTTGCGCACGCGCGCCGCCGTCTCCGGCCGGATCGCCGAGCTGCCCTGGAGCACGAGGGAGACGGTCGATTTCGACACGCCTGCCTCGCGGGCGATATCGAGGATCGTCGCCTTGCCGCGAACCGTCATCGTCCTCCCCTGCTCATGCGCTGGCCGGAAGTAATTGGAACGTTCTAATTCAG
>CAYYZC010000051.1:0-5605 GCA_964475605.1 uncultured Chelativorans sp. | reverse complement strand
ATCGTCCTCCCCTGCTCATGCGCTGGCCGGAAGTAATTGGAACGTTCTAATTCAGATTCCTGATTACGTCAATCGGCACAGTTATTTTTTCGAATATCGAATTAAATGTCAAGCGACCCCCCTTTAGCCTTCAAGCTTGCTCTAATCGATTAGCCTCGTCGCCCCATGGCTCGCAAGCAGATCTGCTCCCGTTTGCATATTTGGAACGTTCCATGTAAATTGAGCAAGCGACCGAAGATCGGAGGAAGGCCATCATGGACGTCCGCCTGCCGTTGATGGACGGCACGATCGAGACCTACCGGCTGAGCGGCAGGACCGTCGAGGCTCCGCGCGACCCGGCCTTCCCGCGCATCGCCTATGCCGCCGCCCATGTCGTCGCCGATCCGCTGCGCATGCCGGAGCCGCTGGGAGCGCCGGCGCTCGACTGGGATGCGACCTTGCGCTTCCGCCATCATCTGTGGTCGTATGGCTTCCGCGTCGCCGAGGCGATGGACACCTCGCAGCGCGGCATGGGCCTCGACTGGCCGAACGCGGCCGAGCTCATCCGCCGCAGCCTCGCCGAGGCCAGGACCGTTCCCGGAGCCGATCTCGCCAGCGGCGCGGGCACCGACCAGCTCGCGCCGGCAGCCGCGCGCACGCTCGACGACGTCATCGCCGCCTATGAGGAGCAGTTCGCCTTCATCGAGGGCCATGGCGGACGGGTCATCATGATGGCGAGCCGCGCCCTGGCGGCCGTCGCCGGGGGGCCCGACGACTACGCCCATGTCTATGACCGACTTCTCTCGCAGGCCTCCGGCAAGGTCGTCCTGCACTGGCTCGGCGAGATGTTCGACCCGGCACTGGAAGGCTATTGGGGCGGCGCGGGCTTCGAGGACTGCCTGGAGACGGTGGTCGGCCTGATCGAACGGCATCGCGACCGGGTCGAGGGGATAAAGATTTCCCTGCTAGACGCCGGCAAGGAGGTCGAGCTGCGCCGCCGCCTGCCCGAGGGCGTGCTGATGTTCACCGGCGACGACTTCAATTATGCCGAGCTGATCGCCGGCGACGGAAAGCACCATTCGCACGCCCTGCTCGGCATCTTCGACGCGATCGCGCCCGTCGCCTCCGCCGCGCTCGTGCGGCTGGGCCAAGGCGACGAGGCCGGCTTCAACGACCTGCTTGCCCCGACTGTGACGCTGTCGCGCACCATCTTCGAGGCGCCGACCCGGTTCTACAAGGCGGGCGTCGTCTTCCTCGCCTGGCTCAACGGGCACCAACGGCATTTCCACATGGTCGGCGGCATGCAGGCGGCGCGGTCCATCGCCCACTATGCGGAACTGTTCCGGCAGGCCGACGCGGCTGGACTTCTGTCCGAGCCGCATCTGGCATCGGAGCGCATGCGCCGGCTTTGTGCGGTTGCCGGCATAGACTAGCGCCCCCTCGTTTCCCGGGTTTTTCTCACTGCCTGTTCGTCCCTGAAATAATATGTGAACCGTCCCGGCGCGCGCTGCGTGCAACCACCCGTCGAACAATCGGTTTAGGTCTTTTCCTGGATCGCGATCTTCTCGACGGAACCTGCCCATGAACATTCGGACCGACCCGGTTCGACTGACCGAAACGACCGCGACCGACGGCGAATCCCCCATCCGCAGCAATCTCAGCCGTGCCCATGACCTCGAGCGTCTCGGGGCGGCGCTGGCGCGCGGCGCCGATGCGGTCGATCCGCCGATCGAGATCGACGATCTCACCGCCCGGCTGACGGAGAATGCCCAGTGCATCACCGCCGTCGTCCGCGCCACCGACGAGGCGCGCCGCCGCGAGGAGCAGATCACGCCGGCCGCCACCTGGCTGCTGGAGAACCATTATCTCGTCGAGGAGACCGTCCGCCATGTCAGGCGCGACCTGCCCCGGCGCTTCTACCGCCAGCTCCCGAAGCTCGCCCTGCCGGACGGGCGCGAGGTGCCGCGGCCGCTGGTGATCGCCTGGGTCTATGTCTCCCAGACCGACAGCGCCGTGTCGCAGGAAAGCTTCCAGGCGATCGTCGACGGCTTCCAGTCGGTGTCGCCGCTCAGCATCGGCGAGCTCTGGGCGCTGCCCTCCTTCCTGCGCTACGCCCTGCTGGAGAACCTGCGCCGTCTTGCCCTGCGCGTGCTCAGGGCGCGCCGCATGCGCCGCAAGGCCAACGAGGCGGCCGACGCCATCCTGCCGGCGCAAGAGGGCGAGGACCTGCGCGAGCTCGAGCGGTACTCCGCCCATGCCCGCGACATCACCTTCGCGACCCAGCTCCTGTTCCGCCTGCGCGACGGCAGCCAGAATGCCGGCCGGGCGCTGGCTTGGCTCGAGACCGAGCTGGAGCGGGCGGGGTCCGATGCCGAGGAGACGACGCTGCGCGAGCATGCGCGCCTGTCGTCGGGAAATGTCACCACCGGCAACATCATCCTCGGCCTACGGCGCATCAACGACATCGACTGGACGCAGTGGTTCGAGCGCGTCAGCAAGGTCGACGAGCTCCTGCGCGAGCAGAGCGACCTCGCCAGCCTCGATTTTTCCTCCCGCGACCTGTATCGCCGCGAGATCGAGCGGCTGGCGAAACGCTCCGGCAAGGGTGAATGCGAGATCGCCCGCAAGGCGATCGAGATCTCAAGCGGCCATCTGGCCGCCTCCGCCCCGGTCGATGCCGGCCTCGCCCTGGTCGGCCCGCTGCGGCCGCGGCTCGAAGCGGAGATCGGCTACGTCCCGCCGCCGACGCAGCGCCTGCAGCGCTTCTACCGCGCCACCGGCTGGGCCGGCCTGGTGCTGCCGGTCCTTGCCGTCACCTTCGTCTTCATGCTGGTCTCGGGCATCGTCTTCGACGGTCTCGGCCTTTCCAGCGCCGCGATCATGCTGCTGCTGGTGCTGTTCGCGCTGCCCGCCAGCGAGGCAGCGCTCGGTATCTACAACATCGCCGTGACGCTTGCCCTGGAGCCGACGCGCCTCGTCGGCTACGAGTTCAAGCACGGCATTCCGGCCGACGCGCGCACCCTCGTCGTGGTGCCGACATTGATTGGCTCGCGCGACGACGTCGAGGACGCGATCGACAATCTCGAAGTGCATCATCTCGCCAATCGCGGCGGCGACATCCATTTTGCCCTGCTCTCCGACTGGCCCGACAGCCGCGTGGAGCAGACCCAGGCCGACATGGAGCTGCTGCAATTCGCCCGCGAGCGCATCGCCGAGCTCAACCAGCGCCATCCGAAGGACGGCCATCCGTTCTTCTACCTGCTGCACCGCCGCCGGCTCTATTGCGACAGCGAGAGCCGCTGGATGGGCTGGGAGCGCAAGCGCGGCAAGCTGCACGAGCTGAACGCGCTGCTGCGCGGCGACGGCGACACCACCTTCCTGCCGTCCGCCGAGCCGCTGCCGCCCGATATGCGCTACGTCATGACGGTCGATGCCGACACCCGCACCACCCGCGACGCTGTGCGCCGGCTGGTCGGCAAGATGCACCATCCGCTCAACCGCCCGGTCCTCGATCCCGCACGATGCATCGTGCGGGAAGGCTACGGCATCCTCCAGCCGCGGGTGACGCCATCGCTGACGACCGGCGACGAGGCGTCCTTCTTCCAGCGCGTCTTCTCGGTCCATCGCGGCATGGACCCGTATGTCTTCGCGGTTTCCGACGTCTACCAGGACGCCTTCGGCTCCGGCACCTTCACCGGCAAGGGCCTCTACGACATCGACGCGATGGAGGCGGCGCTGACCGGGCGCATCCCGGAAAACGCCGTCCTCAGCCACGACCTGCTCGAAGGTGCCTACGCCAATGCCGGCCTAGTCACCGATGTCGAGCTGGTCGAGGACTACCCGACCCGCTACCGGGTCGATGCGGCGCGCAACCATCGCTGGGCGCGGGGCGACTGGCAGCTCCTGCCCTATATCCTAGACCCGCGCTCGAGCGTGCCGGGCCTTTCGCGCTGGAAGATGATCGACAATCTGCGCCGCACGCTGGTGCCGGTCTTCTGGATTCTCGCCTCGGTCGCGGGCTGGACCTTGCTGCCGGCGTTCCAGGCGGCGATCTGGCAGGCGCTGCTGGTGCTCTGCCTGTTCTTTCCGCCGACCTTCGACATCGTCCGCTCGCTGCTCCAGCGCCAGCCGCAGACCTCGCTGCGCGGTCACGTCAACGCCTTCGTCCGCGACTTCTTCTCCGCCACCGCGCAGGTCGTGCTGCGCATCGCGCTGATCGCCCATACCGCCTGGTCGATGTGCGACGCCATTATCCGCACCCTCTACCGCATGTTCGTCAGCCGCCGCCATCTGCTCGAATGGCGCACGGCCTCGCAGGTCGCGCGCTCCGCCGACGGCGGCATCGAGGCGCATTACCGCGCCATGTCCGGCGCCGTGGCGATCGCCGCCGCCGGGCTGGTGATCCCGCTCGCGGCCGGTTCAGGCGGCGCCGTCGTCGCGCTCTTCTTCTGCCTTCTATGGGCCGTCTCGCCGACGCTCGCCTGGTTCGTCAGTCGCCCCGAGCGCAGCGAGGAGCGGCTGCGGATCTCGCCCGAGGAAGCCATGGCGCTGAGGACCGCGGCGCGCCGGAGCTGGCATTATTTCGAGACCTTCGTCACGGCCGAGCACAACATGCTGCCGCCGGACAATTTTCAGGAGCTGCCCGAGCCGGCAGTGGCGGCGCGAACCTCGCCGACCAATATCGGCATCTATCTGCTCTCCGTCGTTGCGGCGCGCGATTTCGGCTGGATCAGCCTTTCCGCCGCCGTCGACCGGCTCGACCGCACGCTGACCACCATCGAGGGCATGCAGCGCCATCGCGGCCACCTCTTCAACTGGTACGACACGAAGAGCCTCCAGCCGCTTCTCCCGCGCTATGTGTCGAGCGTCGACAGCGGCAATCTCGCCGGCCATCTGATCGCCATCGCCGGCGCCTGCCGCCACTGGTCGGAGGTCCCGGCGGTCCACGTCCAGGGCGACATCAGCGGCGTCCTCGACGTCGCCGTCATCCTCGACGAGACCCTGCAGGAGCTTCCCGACGACCGCCGCTCGCTGCGGCCGCTGCGCCAACGCCTGCGCGACCGGCTGACGGGCATGCGCAAGGCCATCGTGACCATCCGCGACGAGCCGGAAACGGCCTCGATCCGAGTCATCAACCTGGTCGTCATCGCCGCCGAGATCCGCAAGCTCGCAACCGATCTCGACCTCGAGACCGGCTCCGACCGCAGCCGTCAGGTGGCGGAATGGGCGGCCAAGCTGGAGGTGGTCAGCCGCGCCCATGTCGACGACGCCCATAGCGAGGAAACCAGCGTCGTCGCGCTTCGCGGCAGGCTGGTCGAGCTCGCCAGGCGCGCCCGCACCTTCGCCATGGAGATGGATTTCTCCTTCCTCCTGCGCGAGGACCGCAAGCTGCTGTCGATCGGCTATCGGGTCGAGGAGGGCCAGCTCGACGAGGCCTGCTACGACCTGCTCGCCTCCGAGGCGCGGCTGACCAGCCTGTTGGCCATCGCCAAGGGCGACCTTCCCACCGAGCACTGGTTCAGGCTCGGGCGGCCGGCGACCGAGATCGCCTTCCGCGGCACCCTGATCTCCTGGTCGGGCTCGATGTTCGAATATCTGATGCCGCCGCTGGTGATGAAGGAGCCGC
>CAYYZC010000050.1:9031-14623 GCA_964475605.1 uncultured Chelativorans sp. | reverse complement strand
GTCCGGCCGGTATTCCGGGCGCGGAGCTTTCCGGCGTCCATGACGCGATGCCCTATCTCGTCCAGCAGAACCGCCGTCTCGCCGGCGAGGATATCCAGTCGAGGGCATGGCCGTCCGAACCGATCCTGGCCGGCGGCAGGCATGTCGTGGTCGTCGGCGGCGGCGACACGGCGTCCGACTGCGTCGGCACCGCCTTCCGCCAGGGTGCGGTGCGCGTGACCCAGCTCGACATCCGCCCCCAGCCGCCGGAGAAGGAGGACAAGCTGACCGTGTGGCCCTACTGGGCGACGAAGATGCGGACCTCGTCCTCGCAGGCCGAGGGCGCGGAGCGCGAGTTCCGGGTGGCGACGCTGGAATTCATCGGCGAGGACGGCGTGCTGGCCGGTGTCAAATGCTGCGAGGTGGACGAGAGGCGCAAGCCGATCGCGGGAACCGAATTCGTGATCCGCGCCGATCTCGCCTTCATCGCGATCGGATTCCAGGGCGTGCGCGAGACCGGCATCCTGCCGGAGATGGGCGATCGATTGAAGATCGACATCGACGTGCGGCGTTCGGCCAATGTCGCGGCGGACGACCGCGACTACAGGACGAGCGTCGACAAGCTCTATGCCGCCGGCGACGTGCGGCGCGGCCAGTCGCTGGTCGTCTGGGCGATCCGCGAGGGCCGGCAGGCGGCGCGTTCGATAGACCTCGCGCTGATGGGAACGACGCTGCTGCCGCGCTGACCTTTCCGCTCAGGGAACGATCGCCGAGGTGCGGTCCTTTTCCGCTTCCCCGGCGGTCGCGTCGTCAGGGGTTGCTGCGGTCGGTTGCCCCGCTTCGGTTGGAGGCGTGCCGCCGCCGACGAACTGGTCGGCCCGTCCTGACCTTGGCGGCGGGGCGACCCCCTCATGGACCAGTCTTTCGCCCGCAGTCCGTGCCTCGGCGGGGTCGGAGGCGATCGTCGCGCCGAGCAGCGCCGACCCGTCCTCCAGATCGGGCGCGGTCAGCGAGATCGGCATGGTGCGCTCGATCTGGGAAGGGACGAGCCCGTCCCAGGCCGGGCCGTGGAACTCCCCGGAGCTGATCCCGGCAATGCCGGCCTCGCCGGCGCCCTCGCCGAACAGTCGCGTGAGCGGCTTCTCGACATAGAATGCCATCTTGCGCCGTCCCGAGCTGGTGACGTTGATGCCGTCGCTCGCCCTGAGCTGCGTCGGCTGGCCGTTGATGTCCGGCCCGTGGCTGACGAAATTGCCGTTCTCGTCGACGAAGCCGTCCCAGATGTCGACGAACTCGCCGCCGGCGTCCTCGCTGGTGCGCTGGAAAATGTCGTTGAGCGACAGCATGTCCCTGCTCATGCTGTCGGAGCGGAAGGGCACCGTGCCGACCCAGATCAGCGGCAGGTCGCGCGACGCCACCGCCTCGGCGATCGCCTCGGCGCGGTCCTCGTACTCGCCCGACCAGGCTTCCGAGAACGGTTCCGCCCTGCCGCTGTCGAGGCGCATCTGCTGGCGGTCGTTGGAGCCGATCATGATCACGACGGCGCTCGGCTTCTCCTGCTCGATGACGGCCGGCAGTTCCTCCGGCCAGTCGTAGAAATCGTCGCGCACCAGGCCCGACGAGCCGTTGCTGCGGTTGACGATCCGGATCCGCTCGTTGCCGGCATAGGCGGCCTCCAGCCCGTCCGCGAGGCCGCCGGCGACGAAGTCCCCGACGACGAGGATGCGCGCTGCATCCTCCGCCTTCTCCACGCGCTCCACCGCCGGGGCGGACGACGACGGGGACGATCTCCTGCTCGGCGCCTGGCGGGCCTGCGGCTGGCGCTGCTGCTGGTGCCGCACGCGCGGCGCCTCGCGAACCTGCGGCTGGCCTTCCTCACGCCGCCCGAACAGGAACTGCAGCAGCCCGCCGCCCTGGCGCCGGGCCTCCTGGGCATGGACGGCCGAGACCGAGAAGGGAGCCTCTGGCCCCCCTGTGGCGAAGGCCATCCAGAATGCACATAGAAGGATCGCCAGTCGGATGGGCGGCCGCAAAGATGTCTTCCTCTACTGTCCGCGCAGCCGCTTCAGCACTTCGAGGCTCGGATGGCCGGTCTGGTCGAGGCCGGCGCGCGCCTGGAAGGCCATGATGGCGGCGCGCGATCCCTCGCCGATCTTGCCGTCGATCTTGCCGTCGTAATAGCCATACTCGGCAAGCCGCTTCTGAAGCTCCTGCGTTTCCTCGAATGAGAGCCGCGTGAACGGCCTGTTCCAGTCGCGCACCGGCCCACCATGGCCGGCAATCATGTCAGCAAGCAGGCCGACGGCAAGCGCATAGCGGTCCGAATTGTTGTAGCGCTTGAGCACGAAGAAATTGCGGGTCATCAGGAAGGCCGGCCCCTCGCGGCCGTCCAGCACCTTGAGCTCGGCATTGTCGCCGGGGCGCGGATAGGCCTTGCCCTCGACGCGGGCGACGCCGATCTCCTGCCAGCGGGCAAGCGACATCGAGCCGCCGGGGAATTTGCGGCCCGACGGAAGCGCGACCTCATAGCCCCAGGTCTTGCCTGCCTGCCAGCCATTGTCGCGCAGCAGGTTGGCGGCACTTGCGAGCGCATCGGGGACGGAGTTCCAGATGTCGCGCTTGCCGTTGCCGTCGATGTCGACGGCCCAGGCCTGGTAGCTGGTCGGGATGAACTGGGTGTGGCCCATGGCGCCCGCCCAGGAGCCGCTCAGATGGTCGACGGTGATGTCGCCGGTCTGGAGGATCTTGAGCGCGGCGATGAGCTGGGTGCGGGCGAACTTGGCGCGCTTGGAGTCGGCATAGGCGAGCGTTGCCAGCGAACGCACGACATTGCGCATGACGTCGTCGCGCTTGAGCACCTCGCCATAGTTCGATTCCATGGACCAGATCGCGAGCAGGATATGCCGGTCGACGCCGAAGCGGCTCTCGATGCGGTCGAGCCAGGGCTTCCACTGGCGCGCCATCTGGCGGCCGACCGCGACCGAATGCTCGTTGACGCGGTTGTCGAAATAACTCCACACCGGCGCGGTGAACTCCGGCTGGTAGCGTGCCTTCTCCAGCACCTCTGGATCGGGCGCCGTCACGTTGCGGAACGCCATATCGTATATCTGGGGGGAGACGCCGCTATTGGCGGCAACGCCGCGGAAATCGCGCACCCAGCGCTGGAAGCCGGCATCGGCCGCCGCCGGCGGCGCGGGCAGAGCCATGACCAGGGCCAATGCGGCGGTCGCGAGGAACGAGGTGACGCGATTTGCAGATCTGCGGGCGATCATCCATACCTCCTTTGATCACACTGGAACCAGACATGGGGGACGGCGGTTAGGATTGAGTTTACCATAGGCGCGCAGCCGGCAGAAATTTCCCACCCAACGTAAATTTGATCGTTCGCGGCTGCGGAACTAACTCTATCGATCCGGACCGTGCGATTCCGCGCGCCGCCCCACCGAAACCGACAGGACGGAATGAAATCGATGCGCAAAGTCAGAAAAGCCGTGTTCCCCGTTGCCGGACTTGGAACGCGCTTTCTCCCGGCCACCAAGGCCATTCCCAAGGAGATGCTGACCGTCGTCGACAAACCCGTCATCCAGTATGTCGTCGACGAGGCGCGCGAGGCGGGCATCGAGCATTTCATCTTCGTCACCGGCCGCAACAAGGCGGTGATCGAGGATCATTTCGACGTCCAGTTCGAGCTCTACGACACGCTCACGCAGCGCGGCAAGACCGACCAGCTAGACAAGCTCCTCGCCATGCAGCCGGTCGCCGGCCAGACCAGCTTCACGCGCCAGCAGGTGCCGCTCGGGCTCGGCCACGCGGTCTGGTGCGCACGCGACCTCGTCGGCAACGAGCCTTTCGCGCTGCTCCTGCCCGACATGATCATGCAGGCGGAGCGCGGCTGCATGTCGGACATGGTGGAACTCTACCAGGAGACCGGCGCCAACATCATCGCGGTCCAGGAATGCAATCCGGCGGATACGCACAAATACGGCATCGTCGGGCGCGGGGAGGACGTCCATACCGGCTTCGAGATCACCGGCATGGTAGAGAAGCCGCCGCGCGAGGAGGCGCCGTCGAACCTCTATATCAACGGCCGCTACATCCTCCAGCCGGAGATATTCACGCTGCTGGAGAACCAGGAGCGCGGCGCCGGCAACGAGATCCAGCTCACCGATGCGATGCTCAGGCTCGCCGGCCAGCAGAAGCTCTACGGCTATCATTTCAGGGGCAACACGTTCGACTGCGGCTCGCCGGAAGGCTTCATCCAGGCCAATGTCGCCTTCGCCCTGCAACGCCCGGAGATGCGCGAGGTGATGCTCGGCCTGATCGAGCAGCAGCTGGGCAACCCGCTTCAGCGCTGAAGCGTCAGCCCGAGATAGACGCTGCTGGCATCGTAGTCGCGGCCGTCGAGATCGCTGGTCAGCCGCTCATGGGCGAGCCGGCCGGTGATGCCGGCATAGCGGTTCATCCACCAGGTCAGCCCGACTTCGCCGCGCAGCAGCAGCTCGGAACCGTCGTCGCCGACATAGTCGCGCCAGTCGAGGCCGGCCAGGACGGTTCCGGTGAGGTTGTGGCGCAGCTCGCGCGTCACCGTCACGGCGCCTGTATAGAGCACGCTGCCGGTCTCGCCGGCCGCCGTCGCCGTCTCCACCGTCGTGCTGCCGGCAAGCTCGACGCTGGTCAGGCGCAGCGGCGACCAGAGCAGGCTGCCGGCGACATAGGGCGAGGAGACTTCCTCCAGCCGGTCGTCTTCCGGACGCTCCCACAGCCAGCCGGCGGCGATCTCGCCGGAGAATTTTTCCGACAGGTCGAATTCCACGCCGGCGCGGGCGCCATAGCGCAGGGCGGAGCGCTCGTAGCCGGCCGAATCGATGCGCTCGTCGAAGAAGCGGCGCCCGAACTCGCCCTCGACGAAGGGCCGCAGCGCCGGCGAGATGCTGTAGCCGGTGCGCAAGGTGACGGTGGCGAGCGTGCTGTTCCGGTCGCTCTGCGACAGCGTCTCGCCGCTGGCGAGATCGGCGTCGCCATAGATGTCGCGCACCACATCGCCGCGCAGCGCGAAGCCGAGCTTGCCCGCTTCCTTGGCGATCTCCGCGCCGCCGATGATCGTGTGGCGCAGTGGCGAGGACGTGGCTTCCTCCACCGTGTAGGGCGAGGAGGCCGATTCGGGGCGGAGCCGGTATCCGGCAACGGCGCCGGCGGTGAAATCGCTGCCGAGATCGAGCCGCAACGTGCCGAGCACGCCGCCTTCGGGGTCCGAGATCTTCTCGCCCGAGAGCGAGCGGCGGTAGGAGCCGTCGGCCTCCAGCGTGGCGCTGTGGCGCGACCAGTCGGAGACCGCCCGCAGGCGCAGCGCCGTCTCGGAAAAAGCCGCGTCGCCGCCGTCCGGGCTCTCGCTTGCATTGGAGGTCCAGCCGATGCCCTGCTCGAGCGTCGGAAAGAGCAGGAAGGAGCCGGCCCTGATGCCGAGCGGAGCGTAAGGATCGTCCTCCTCGGCCGGGCGGGAGATGCCGCCGATCGAACCGATGCGGGCCGATGCCGCGCCGGTGCGGGTCGAAAGATCGTCGGAAAGCCCGTTGACGCGATCGGCCGGCACGGTGCCGGTCGTCAGCGCCTGCG